>NZ_JBLFFK010000015.1:0-166588 GCF_051400715.1 Neorhizobium descurainiae | reverse complement strand
CGGAAACTCCAAAATTCCCGCCACCGACACAATCAGCTTGCTACAATCACGATCGGCGGACTTTTGACACGGTCTGCAGAATTTTCGCGACGAAGGAGGCTATTTGAATTTGGCATACGGACTACTTGAAACTTCTAGTGCATGGGTTCCCATCAGAAGTGGGGAGTCCGGCGATTTCGTCTATCGTCGTCACGATGATCTTGCCTACGCAAAGGTTGCCTCGCGCTCACGGGTTGCTGACCTTGCAGGCGAGCGCGACCGCCTCGCTTGGCTGCATGGCCGAGGCGTGGCCTGCCCCGAGATAATCGACTGGCGGGAGACGGAGGAAGGGGCGTGCTTGACGATGACGGCAATCCCCGGAGTGCCGGCGGTCGATCTATCGGGGGCCGACCTGCTCAAAGCCTGGCCTTCAATGGCGCAGCAGCTTGGTGTCCTGCACAGCCTGCCGGTTGCTCAATGTGCATTCGAGCGCAGTTTGTCGCGAATGTTCGCGTGCGCCGTGGATGTCGTATCCCGCAACGCCGTCAATCCCGACTTCCTGCCCGATGAGGACAAGAACGAACCACAGCAGGAACTTTTGGCGCGTGTAGCACAAGAGCTGACGATTCGGCTCGACCAAGAGAGCGCCGATATGGTCGTCTGTCATGGCGACCCTTGTATGCCCAACTTCATAGTGGACCCTCATAGCCTGCGATGTGCTGGGCTGATCGACTTGGGGCGGCTCGGAACTGCAGACCGCTACGCCGATTTGGCGCTTATGGTCGCCAACGCCAGCGAGAGCTGGACAGCACCACATGACGCGGAGCGTGCTTTCTCCATCCTGTTCGACATATTGGGAATCGACGAGCCAGATCGGGAGCGCCTTGCCTTCTATCTGCGCCTCGACCCGCTGACCTGGGGCTGATATCGCTCAAATCGGGGAATTCCGCCCCAAGAGAAGGTCGTAGTAGGGTAGAGAGCCGGTGTAAACGCTCACTCTAATTGGCGACTTTCCGATCACGTATTTGGCGTGCATCCATCTGCAGAATTGGGGTGGGCAGCGGACGGTCAGCTATTGCAAGGCAAGACTGCCAAACCGGACGAGCGTGACCACGTTCTGCTTCTCGGCATGAACAGTGATCCGAAGGCAAGATGCGACGACGGGCAGCGGCGATCTTGCGGCAGACCTGAACTCGGTGGAAGCACGCGGGCTCCATTGGAGGGGGCCGCATACTCCCGGTCAATCAGGCTGCCGCAGCGCGATTGAGTTTCGGAACGACGGCGTCGATGAACGTGTCCATCGTTGCCTCACCCATATCCACGGCCTTGGCACCTTCGCCATGGATAATCCTTACGTCGGTGATGCCGAGGACGTGGAGAATGGCCTTGAGGTATCGCGGGGCAAAATTGAGGTGGTCGATGGGCGAGGCCTCGCCATAGATGCCGCCGGACGCCAGCACCACGGTGGCTTTCTTGCCGATCAGCAGTCCCTTGCCGTCGAAGCCAAGCGTTACGCCCTTGCGCACGATGTGATCGATCCAGGCTTTGAGGCTGGCCGGGATATTGTAGTTGTAGACCGGCGTGGCGACGACAAGCTCGTCAGCTGACAGCAATTCGGCAACCAGCGCGTCCGAGAGACGCAGTTGCTCGGCCATGTCCGCGGTATGGGCATGCGGTGGCGTGAAATAGGCCGATAACCACGGCATGGTCACGTGCGGCAGCGCATCCACGGCCAGGTCGCGCCGCACGACCGCGCCATCCGGGTGCACCTCGAGCCAATTGGCGACAAGGCGTTTGGTCAGTTGACGAGAAATCGAAGCCTCGCCGCGCGCGCTGGTTTCGACAACGAGAAGGTTGGGCATAGTGTCCTCAAGGTTTGGGCTAAACAGCCGGAACAGATGCGGACGATAATAGGACTTTCCATCTAGCGTCGGAAGCGATAATAAAGTGATCATCTTTATCAGCTAATGTGATGGATCATGATCGGCAGTCTCAGCCTCGACCAGTTGCGCATCCTGGTGACCATTGCTGATGCCGGGAGCTTTTCGGCGGCCGGGCGGCAATTGCGCCGTGCGCAATCGGCAATCAGCCAGTCGGTGGCGACATTGGAAGCCGCCCAGGGCGTCCAGCTTTTTGACCGCAGCACTCATCGCCCCCGCCTGACTGAAACGGGCCGGGTTCTGGTCGATCAGGCCCGGCTGGTGCTTTCGAGTGCGGCACGCTTCGAGGCCATCGCGACCGGCGCGCGAGGCGGGGTCGAGCCCGAGCTTGTCCTGGCCATAGATCCGCTGGTGCCCACCGCCCCGCTCATCGAAAGCCTGCGCGCGTTGCACCGGGCCTATCCGCATCTTCCCATCAGCTTCTCGACCGAGGGCCTGGGCGGGGCGCTGCGTCGTTTGCGCAGCGGCGACGTCGCACTGGCCTTCTGCCTGCTGCTGCCGGTGGTGCCCGAGGACGTCGTGGCTTCGCCGCTGCTGCGCGTGGCGCTGACGCCCGTGGTCAGCGCCGAACACCCATTGGCGGCGCTTGGCCGTCCGGCCACCCGCGACGACCTGGAGCGCCATATCCAGCTCGTCCTGTCCGATCCGGTCGATCGGGAAGCGAACAATTACGGCCTGGCCAGCGCCACGCGGTGGCGCTTTGTCGACCTCGGCCGCAGACTGGATTTCCTGCTGGCCGGCTTCGGCTGGTGCCGGATGCCGGAGCATCTGATTGCCGATCATCTCGCAGCCGGCGATCTGGTTCGGCTCGAGCTGGCCGAAGATGCCCGTGACCCGGCAGACGCCCTGACCATCTATGCCGCCCGCATGGCGGACCATGAACCTGGCCCGGCCGGCCGGTGGCTCCTTAACGACCTGCAGGTCCGGCTGTCGCTCTGATCCGGTCAAACAGTTGTCGTCAGTATCGCCTAATCCCTGAGAGATACCGCAAGAGCCGCGATGAACGCGGTCGAAGTCGGCTCTTCGGTTGTTAGTCGCACTGTCGCCAACGTCCGAAATGGGGTCGATAGCGGACGGTCAGCCAAGCGCCATTTCGGTCGTTCAGTCCAACTTGATCGTGTCCCGAAAGCCGCCACTCAGCTTCGGCTGGTGGTACGACAGAAACCGGGTGGGAAGGAGACAATCCGGTCTTGGCTAAGGCGCACTTGAGAGCGGACGTCAGTTGGCGAGCGATGCCCGGACCGGGAGATGGCTGATGCTGTGTCCTGTGGCTGCTTCGGCTGCGCGACGCAGCATGGCCGGGTCTGACACTCCCTGATGGTCGAGCCGCGGCGTATAGGGCGCCTCCAACCTTGCCGCCTCGTCGTCGGTGAGGCTGATCGACAGGGAGGCCACAGCGTCATCAATATGTTCTGCTTTCAGCGCACCGACGATCGGAGCTGCCACCACAGGATTGCGACGCAGCCAGGCCAACGCGATCATCGACCGGCCGACGCCCCGTTCTTCGGCAATGGCCCCCACCGCATCGACAATCTGTTTGTCGCTGTCGGCCGTGGCTGCTCCCAGCTTGTAGGCCGCTTCGGTTTCCGCCCTTGCGGTGGTCACGCCCCACGGCCGGGCCAGCCGGCCACGGTTGAGAGGGCTATAGAGAATGGTCTGCACCCCTTCGTCGATGCAGAGCGGATGCATCTCGCGCTCTTCCGCGGTCGAGAAGATTGTAGGTATCCTGCATCGACACGAAGCGGGCCCAGCCATTGGATTGCTGCAAGTGCAGCGCTTTACCGAATTCCCAAGCCTTCATGGACGATGCGCCGAGATAGCGCACCTTGCCGGCCTTGACGACATCCCCCGCAACCACGCTTTTCCCCGATGGGACTGCTAAAACTACGATCCTCTCCAAGTGGCTGCTGTAAGGAAGGCGCTTGGTCGCGACGGTATGCGGCATTTTCTCCCGGGTGAGGGAATACTCGCACGGCATACCATTAGTTCCTGCTGACCGCGCTATCGTCTGAGGTGCTGCAAAGGTTAGGTCATTTGAAACGCGTAAATTCAAATAGCGGGCCGTTGGTTCGGTTCTCTTCAACTGCAATGCTGGACGTGAATGACCTCGTCTGAGGTTCTGCTCTCATCAAGAGCCGCACAGGATTGCTATCCCATCCCTCAGGGCACCGGTGGCCGCCCGGTGATGACGTTTTTGCGATCTTTGCGGCCAGTATGAGCGGTTGGGGCGCCTTCAGTCAGAATTCTCGGCCGCGGTTCGACGCTTCCCGGGCCAAGCCGTGAGTGCGATGTCTATCAGCCGTTTCAGCAGGGCATTGCAGGCGCCGTCGCATGCCTGAGCGGACATGCCCTGGATAATCGCACCATAGAAGCGCGCGAGCGTGTCGGTGTCGGTTCGCGCCGGCAATTCGCCTTCCTCGACGGCACGGTCGAAGCGGGCCTTGAGGGTCTGAATCGATGTCTCGCGCAGGGCTGCCGTCATCCGCGCGACGGATGCATTCTCTTCCGCGTGTTGCAGGACAGCCGTCGAGACCATGCAGCCCCGCGGCTTATCCGGCTGGGTGTCTCCATCGGCGATATCGTAGAGGTAGAGGCTCAGGGCTTCATAAACCGGAAGACTCGATTGCAGGATTTTCGACCGTCGGCTGTTTCCACGGGCAACGCCGAGGTCGAGCGCCTGACGGTACAATTCTTCCTTTGAGCCGAACATAGAATAAAGCGTGGGCGGATTGATTCCCATCGCCTTTGTAAGGTCGGCGATCGAGGTTCCTTCGTAGCCGCGCTCCCAGAACAGGCGTGCCGCGATGTCGAGCCCGACGTCGCGATCGAGCACACGCGGTCTTCCTCGTTTGCGGACTGGCTTCTCCATTAAAATAGCGATCCCTATTAAATAGTTGACCCCAGGCGTTATTTCGGCTCTTATTGTAGGGATCACTATTTATTTTAGCAACGGAGTGCATCAATGTCCAAACGACTCGCTGACAAAATAGCCCTCATCACTGGAAGTTCGCGCGGTATCGGCCGGGCGGCTGCCCTGGCGTTTGCGAAAGAGGGCGCCGCGCTGATTGGCGTGCACTACGCCGCCAACGCGGATGCGGCCAATGCCACGGTACGAGAAATCGAAGCGCTCGGCGTCAAGGCCGTCGCTTTGAAGGCCGATCTCAGACAGGGCAAGGACGCGGCCGACAGCCTGTGGGGCCAGTTCAGCGAAGCCGCGCGTAGCGAGAGGGGCTCCCCGGCTCTGGACATTCTGGTGAACAATGCCGGCATCGCGCCCGCATTGCCATTGAAGCAGACAAGCGAAGCCGCGTTCGACGAAGTGATGACGATCAACTACAAGGCGCCGTTCTTCCTGATCCAGGCAGTGGCCGACGACATTCGCGACAACGGCCGCATCATCAATGTGTCGACCGGGTTTACGCGGATCGCGGCGCCGACCCATCCGGCCTACGCCGCCTCCAAGGGCGCGCTGGAGACATTGACGCTGGCGCTGGCACCTGAATTTGCGGCTCGCGGGATTACGGTCAATGCCGTGCTGCCGGGTGTGACAGAGACCGATATGAATGCGGAGTGGCTGGCATCGCCGGACGCGCGCGCCGGCGCCGAAGCACTCTCGGTCTTCTCCCGTGTCGGACGGGCGGAGGATGTCGCCGACGTCATCGCCTTCCTTGCATCGAACGATGCGCGTTGGACGACGGGTCAGATGATCGATGCCACGGGTGGCGCCCGGATCTGATGCCCGAGGATTGACCATATTTGCAGATGTGAACTCGGCTATCTACCCGTGATGTCCCACGAGCAAGGACTGGACGAGTTCCGATCAGGTCAGCATTGGTAATCTTCTAGGCGCGGCGCGTCATTTGGCTTGCCGTCCTCGATCCATTTCACCTTGCCACGCAAGAATGACAAGGCGGCATCCAAAGCCGCCTTTCGCTCTTCCAGTCTGGCGATCTGCGACTTCAGAACCTCGAGCGTGCGCTTCGACGAATGTTCTCCGGCGCGATACTCCTCGTTGAGCGAGAGAATCTCGCCGAGCGAGTAACCAAGAGCCTGCTGAAGCCGGATCATCCGAGCGGCGGTCACGTCGTCTCGCGTGAACATCTGATAGGGATTGGAGCCGCCTTTTTTACCGCGCTCCGGCTTCAGAAGACCCTTGGTGATGTAAAAGCGGATAGTGTCGATCGGCAGCCCGGTCGCCTTAGCGAATTCGGAGATCATCATCAAAATAACCTTTGACCATGGAGTATACTCCATACTTATAAAAGATGCTTGTCAAATGTGGAGACCTAAATGACAAGCGAATGCACCTCGATGCCTCTCGTCCAGCTTGGCCAGGACGGCCCGATGATCGGAGCTCAGGGACTGGGCTGCATGGGCATGAGCGAATTCTACGGCGAGACGGATGAGATCGAGTCCCGTGCTACGCTCGAGCGGGCAATGGAGCTCGGCATCAAGATGTTCGATACCGCCGACATGTACGGCGTCGGCGCGAACGAGGAATTTCTGGCACCCTTCGTGGCCGCCAACCGCGACAAGGTCGTGATCGCCACCAAGTTCGGCTACACCCGGACTCCCGAAAACCCCGATGATTGGAGCGTTGATAACCGACCCGAATTCATTCGGGCTGCCGTTGACCGGTCGCTCAGGCGGCTCGGAATCGAGGTGATCGACCTCTATTACATGCATCGCAGGATCGATACAGTGCCACTTGAGGACTCGGTGGGCGCCATGGGCGACCTGGTGAGGGCAGGGAAGGTGAAGTGGCTTGGCCTGTCCGCCGTCAGCGCGGAAGAATTGCGCGTCGCGCATTCCATTCATCCGATCGCAGCACTGCAGTCGGAATGGTCGATCTTCAGCCGGGACATTGAAGCTCAGATTGCGCCGACCGCCGCAGAACTCGAGGTGACCATCGTTCCCTATTCACCCTTGGGACGCGGCATGTTGACCGGCCAAGCATTTGCGGCTTGCCTGGCAGGCAACGACGCCCGTCAAAGTTTTCCCCGCTTTTCCCCTGAGAACCGTGAGGCGAACAGGAAATTGGTTGCCAAGATCGAAGGGATCGCTACAGCGTGCGGCCTCACGCCGGCCCAACTTGCGCTCGCGTGGCTCTATGCGCAAGCCCGCAAGCTCGGTGTCAAGGTGGTGCCGATCTCGGGCACGCGCAAACGGACCCGTCTGGACGAAAACGCGGCCGCGACTTCGATTGTCCTGACGCCGAAAGACCTGGAGGCACTTGAGCCGCTCGCGGCTGCAGTACAGGGAATTGCGCTCTGAAATTGTTGCAGAAGATGTGCCGCCGCCAGAACGAACTGGATGGCGCGTTCATGTGCTTTATCCGGACGTCGAGCATGCTTTCTCTCCGGTATGAAGTCGCAACAGATCTGCAACCTTCCAGCCGTCGATCGCCTCGATGCGGTGGCGGTCGTAGGGCGTCCCGCCGGTGGTTTCTGCGGCGATCATGGCGTTAACGACAGCTTCCTCGACGCTCTGGACGGCGGCCTCGTAGACCGGGTCGAGGATCTCGTCGTTGACCATGGCGATAGTCAGCACGGCGTCCGCCTTGTGGCGCATCGGATGAGGATTGGCGGTCGAGAAGGCCAAGAAGATGTCGCCGGAATTGTTGCCGCCGATCGTACCGTTGCGGCCGATGCCGATTGCGGCGCGGCGGGCAAGCTTCTGCAACTGATGCGGCGCGAGCGGCAGGTCTGTCGCGATCACGACAATGATCGAGCCGCGCTCGGAAAGACCAATATCGCCTTCCTTCAGCAGCTTGCCGACAGGGACGCGACCGATCGTCAGCCAGTCCCGCTGGCCGTGATTGGCCTGTACCACCGCCGCGACCGTGGATTCCTGGCTGCTGATCTCGATCCGCCGCGAGGCGGTGCCGGTGCCACCCTTGAAACCATAGGCGATCATGCCGGTGCCGCCGCCGACATTGCCTTCGGCGACCGGGCCGGCTCTCGCCCCGTTCAGTGCCTCGAAGACATGGTTGACGGTCACGTGTTGGCCGTTGATATCGTTGAGCAGGCCGTCATAGGTTTCCGCCACCACCGGCATGAGCCACAGGTGATCGTCGCCTTCATAGGTGGCGGCGTACCGGTCGATCATCCAGCGTACCGCGCCGTGATGGGTGATGCCGACGCTGTGGGTGTTGGTGATCAGGACAGGCCCGACAAAATAGCCGCCGTCCTTGATCCAGTGCGAGCCAGTCATCTCGCCATTGCCGTTGAAGCGATGGATTCCGGCGAAGACCGGAACGGGCTCACCGGCCGTCGCGTGCGGCAGGATCGCGGTCACGCCGGTGCGGACAGGCAGCTTGCGGCCGGCGCGGGGCGTTTCCTCGCGGATCGTGGAGAACCCGACATGCACGCCGCCGACATCGGTGATCGCATTCAGCGGCCCCGGTGTGCCGTCGAAGGGAATGCCGAAATCACGGGCGCGTTTTCGCGTCTCGGCGGATGTGTCGGTGGCCATGCTTCCTGCCCTGTCTTCACGTTTTCCGGTCAGCAGACCGTGAGTTTCACACCATTGTCGTCCAGGTTGTTCTTCAGATCATCGCCCGGCATCTTATCCGTCACCACGTGATTGATGTCGCGCCAGGACGCATAACGGGCCGGGAACAGCCGGTCTTGCTTGGAATGGTCGGCAACGACGACGGTGCCTGCGGCGCGTGCCACCATGGCGCTATAGACCGCCCCACATTCGAGAAGCGCATCGGAAGGCCCATCGGGGCCGAGGCCGCTCGCGCCGAGAATGGCGAAATCGGCGTAGAAGGAATTGAGGAACGAAACCGTGTGCGCACCGACAGTCGCCCCCTCGGTGGCGTGATAATCGCCTGGCAACATGAGGACCTTGATGGTCGGATTGATCGCGAGCACGGTCGCAACGCCGAAGGAATGGGTGAGCACGGTGATGTTCTTCATCTCCACCGCAATGCGCCTGGCGGTGTGCACCGTCGTCGAGCCGGAGCCGATCATCAGCACCTGAGTACCTTTCAGGATCTGCACCGCCGCCTTGGCGATCCGCTCGCGCTCGGCGACGAAAAGGGTGTGGCGCTCGGTCACCGACGGCTCGGTGGAGAGAGAACGCACGGCTCCGCCGTAGGTGCGGTTCAGCAGGCCCTGTTCGGTCATCTCGTCGAGATCGCGGCGGATGGTCTCGGTCGAGACGTCGAGCCGTCGGGCAAGTTCCGCCACGCGCAGGCTCGGTGCCTGGTTGAGCTCGGTCAGGATGCGTTCTTGACGTACGCTCTTCGGTTTCTTCATCGCCGCTTGCTCCTCAGCATTCCGCCGGCCTTTTCGGCCACCCATTCCGGTCCGCCGGCCAGCGCCGCATCGCAGACCGCACCGCCAATGCGCCTGCCGACATCTGTATGAAGGCCGGCATAGGTCTGGCCTTCATCGGAGACCGGGCAGGCGATCGTATGGATTTCCGGTGCGTTCATCGCGAGAGTTGTGTCAGGAACGACGAGGTCGAACAAGTGTCGTGCCTTTTCTATCCCCGCTCGTCTCAAGCCCCCGCCTGCGGCAGGTACGCGATCAGCTCGTCCGTAGTCATCACATCGGCATAGATCATATGGAGCCGCTCAAGTTCACTCACATGCAGTTTCATCGTGCCGGCGGCGCAGGCGTCGTCGACGACGATGACGGCGAAGCTCTCGTCGGCGAGACTGCGGACCGTCGAGGAGACGCACTGGTCGGTGAAGATGCCGCTGCACACGACGTGGGTGATGCCCATGTTGGCCAGCACAAGCCTGAGATTAGTGCCGGTCAGCGCGCTGTCGGTGGTTTTGGTGACAACGATCTCGCCGTCGTGGGGGGCGATCTGCGGCAGGATCTGCGAAGCTTCCTCCTCCTTGGGCAGGAGAAGATTGTTCCAACCCGGTTTCTTCTGGCTGAGCGAGCGGTCGCGGCCGTCTTTGCGCAGGCATGCGATGCGCGCGAAGAACACGTCGAGATCGAGTGTGCGGAAGCGCTCCAGGAGGCGCTGGTTGTTGGGGATGACGGTGCCGTGCATCCGCTCGTGGAAAGGTGTCCAAGCGTGATAGCGGGCAAGCTCGTCCCCTGTGAGGGTCGCGGGATCCGGGCGGTCGAGATAGGTGTTCTGCATGTCAATGACAAGCAAGGCCACCTTGCCCTTTTCGAGCACCGGATCCTCGGGTTCCGGTGCGCCCTGATAGTAGAAGGAACGCCGTTCGGTTTTCCAGCTCATGTGCCCGCCCTCATGCATCCGCCTGGCGACGGCGCACCAGCGCGATGGCGAGGCCCCCTGCAAGGAGCACGACGGCGGCCGAAAGCGTACTCATCGTCCCGAGCGCCGGCACCATCGGCGAATAGCCGGCGACCATCTTCGAATAGAGCCATTTCGGGATCGTCGAGTCGACGCCGGCGGTATAGAGCGACAGTGGGAAATTGCCCCAGGAAAGCAGGAAGGCGAAGAGCGCGCCTGACCAGATGCCCGGCCAGAGGATCGGCAAGGTCACCTCGCGCAGGATGAACCAGCGGCTCGCGCCAAGGTCGCGGGCAGCCTCTTCGAGCGTCGGGTCGAAGGAATAGACCTGGATCGCGATCACCAGCGTCACGACCGGAACGATCCAGACGAGATGGGCGACGACGGCCGTCTGCCAACTCGGATTGATGCCGAGCGCGTTGAACCACAAGAGAAGGGCAAGCCCCAGCACCGGCTGCGGAAAGAAGACCGGCAAGAGGATCGCCTTCTGGAACAGCTTGCGTCCCCTCCAGTCGTAGCGGGCAAAGGCAAGCGCGCCAAAGAAGGCGAAGACCACCGAGACCAGCGTGACGATGAAGGCGATCAGCAGGGAGTTCTGCACCAGTGACTGGATTTCAAGCGACGCGAAGGTCTTGCCCCACCATTCGGTTGAGAAGATGCGGATCGGAAAGCCGAAATAACGTCCCTTCGACAGGCCGGCCAGCGCACCGCAGATGATCGGCAGGTAGATGGCGAGAATGACAAAGGCGGTCCAGACCTTAACGAAGGCGCGGGCGCGAATTTGCGAACGGGTTTCCATGTCTCACCTTTTGCCGAGAATGCGGTCGAGATCGAGCTTCGACAGGACGTAGAGCGCAAGCCCGCTGACGATGGCGACGAGCAGGAGAGCGAGTGCTGAGCCGAGCGGCCAGTTCTGCGCATAGGTGAAGGCAACCTCGATGTCCTGCGCAATGGTGATGACCGACTGGCCGCCAAGGATCTTGGATTCGGCGATGGCGCCGGCGCCGAGCACGAAGGTGAGCAACATGCCGATCAGGATGCCGGGCATGGCGAGCGGCAACTCGATTTCACGCCAGATCATGAGCCGGCTTGCCCCCAGGTCGCGAGCCGCATCGACCAGATCCTTGGGGATCATCGCAATACCGAGCGACATCGGGAACAGCATGAAGGGAAGATAGACGTAGAGCATCCCGAACAGAATGGCGCCCGGGGTATAGAGCACTTCCGGGCCGCCGGAAAAACCGAGCCATTTGAGCCCGCCGTCGAGTACGCCGTTCTTGATGAAGAACAACACCCAGCCGTAGAGCCGGACGTTTTCCGAGACGAACAGCGGGAAGACGAAGAGCACGCCGACGAGGCCCGACCATTTGCCGAACATCCGGTTGAGGCCGTAGGCGATCGGATAGGCGATCACCGCCAGCAGCGCCACGGTTGCGGACGCATAGGCGAGCGACCAGGCAAACGACATCCACACCGTATTCGACGGATCGAATACGGCGGAGAAGTTGGCAAGTGTGAAAGAACGGAAAACGTCGAAGCTCTTCGGTGTGGCGAACGCATAGGCGGCCACCGTCAGCAGCGGTGCGAGAAATCCGAGGACCAAAAGGACGGTGACGGGCGCGGCGGCGCGAAGTCCGGCAGGGATGACAGGCAGCAAGCTTCGCTCGCCGGCGGTTCCGGTGTGCGTCACGGCCGCCATGTCAACCTCCCACCACGATGGCGTCGCGGGCGTCCCAGCCGATGGTGACGCTGTCGCCTGACGACAGGCCGGGGACCGCTGCCCGTGCGGCTTCGACGAGATAGATCCGGTCGCCGGAATGGACCTGATACTGCATGCGCGAGCCGAGCGAGTATTCGTTGTAGATCTTGCCCGTGATCAGGTTGCCGGCGGTCGATGGGCCGGTGACGAAACGCATGGTCTCCGGTCGAACGATGACGGTTGCCGTGTCGCCGATCATCTCGTCGGTGGGAGCGACGATGATTGATTGTCCATCGCCGAGGATCCAGCCGCCCTGACCGTCGCGCTTTACTTCGAAACTGTTCACTTCGCCGAAGAATTCCGCGACGAAGCGTGTTGCCGGTTTCGTGTAAATTTCCTCCGGCGTGCCGATCTGCACGAGGCGGCCGCGGCTCATCACCCCGACGCGATCGGACATGACCATGGCTTCCTCGAGCGAGTGGGTGATGTAGACGAAGGTCTTTCCGCTCTCGCGGTGCAGGTCCTTCAGTTCCTTTTCCAGCACCTTCTTCAGCTTGTAGTCGAGGGCTGACAGTGGTTCGTCGAAGAACAGCACGTCGGGATCATAGGCAAAGGCGCGGGCGAGCGCGACGCGTTGTTTTTCACCGCCCGAGCAGCGCATCACGTTCTTGGCGTAATAATGTTCGGGCAGGCGCACCATGCGCATGAGTTCGAGCGCGCGCGCTTTGCGTTCGGCGGCGGCGATCTTGCGGACCTTCAGCGGAAACTCGATGTTCTCGCCGACGGTCTTGTGTGGAAACAGGGCCAGCGACTGGAAGACAAGACATGTCGGCCGCTTGTCGGGCGGTACGTCGTTGATCAGTTCGCCGCGGAGCGTGATATAGCCTTCGGACGGCGATTCCATGCCGGCCAGCATGCGCAGAAGGGTCGTCTTGCCGGACCCGGAAGGTCCGACAATGGTGACGAATTCGCCCTCCCTGATGTCGACATTGATGCCGTCGACGGCGGCGAAGTCGCCGAAGATCTTACGGACACCGACCAGTTGCAAAACCGGTGCCGTTGCCGGAAGGACTGCGTCGTCGGTTTTTGTTGTGGTGCCGGGCAGGGTGGGCGAGATCGTCGCAAGGCTCATGTCGTTTGCTCCGTCAGAACAGGTTCGGCTCAGCCGCGCAGGCGCTTGGCCGCCGTCATCAGTTCCAGTGCCTTGTCGTAGTCGGGCACGATGTCGTACTCGGCCGAACGGGCCATGTCCTCCTCGAGACTGTCCCACTGGATGGCTTCCAGTTCTTCCTTGGTGAAGAGTTCGAAGCACTTGGGGTTGCCCATCTGGCTGACCGGATTGAACGTGCCTTCAGCAAAGGCGACGGTATGGGCGACCTGCGGGTTCTGGACATATTTCAGGAATTCCACGGCAAGCGGCGAGAGCTGGGGATTGTTAACGGTCGAGGTGATCTCGATCCACGAGATCCCGCCCTTGCCATCGATTGGCCCTTTGAGCGGCGTGATTGCGCGGAGGTTCGGATAGCCGTCCGCCCGCGCCGGGGAAACCGAATAGGTACCGCCAGTCATGTAGAGATCGATTTCGCCCGAGACGAGCGCCTGGTTGAGCGAAGCCATGTCGCCGACCATCTTGGCGCCCTTGAAGACCTTCTCGGCGGTTTCGGCGAAAGCCTTGAATTCCTCTTCCGTATGCTCCTTGAAAGGGTTGATGCCGGCGACCAGGAAAATGTTGAAGACGTTCCAATCGTCGGATTCTTGGATGCCGTACTTGCCGGCGAGCGAGGCGTCATTGAACAGGTTCCAGCCCTGTTCTTCGGCCGTCACCTTACTGATCTCGTCGGTGTTGACGACGAAGCTGTAGGGCCCGAAGCGCTGGGCCATGCCGAGGAGGTCCTTGCCGTCGTCGCTCATCGCCCAGCGATAGGGCGCCTTGAACTCGGGCAGCATAGTGTCGAAGTAGGACTCGAATTCTGTGCGCGGCAGCGGTTTGATCAGGCCGGCCGGCGCCATGATCTTGCGGGCCCAGGGATTGTTGACGTTGATGAGGTCCCAGATCCTGGTCTCGCCGGCCCTGAGCCGGTTGATCATGGTCGGATCGTTGGTCAGGCTCTCGGCCTTGACGGCGGCCGACTGGCTGGAACGGAAGGGATCCAGCACCTGCGCGGAATTGTAGCCTTCCCAGCAGAGGATGTTGAGCTCCTTCTCGCGGGCCGCGAAGGCGCGGGTCGCGCTCGCGAGCGGCCCGGCGAAGGCGGCCGCGCCCATCATTTGCATCATGTTGCGCCTGGAGATTTTCATCATTGTCGTTCCCCTTGTCTTGGCCGCTTGATCGGCTCATGGATGTTTGATGTTGGAAGTGTGTCGCAAAAATGTGTAGTTTACAACATTTATTTCATCGTTCATTGTGCGTTGCGCAATGACGCTCAGGGAGGATCCGGTGTCGTTTCCAATTTCGGATCACAGAGTGAAATCGCACAATTGCGTGCATTTGCTTTGCATTCCTTTTGTGCGGCCGGCGTGGCGATGTTTTAATCCGATGCATGAAATTAGTGCAGGTGCGATCTCTAGTTTGTGGAAGTCACAACAATAAGGCGAGCAGAACATGTTGAAATCACTACAGGGGAAAACCGTCATCGTGACCGGCGCAAGTCGGGGTATCGGCAAGGGCATCGCCTTGCGCTTCGCGGAGGCGGGACTGAATGTCACGGTCGTGTCGCGCAGCCAGGGTGATGCCGACAAGGTGGCGGCCGAAATCGGTCCGAACGCATCGGGATTCGCCGCGGATGTCAGCACCGAAGAGGGCTGTAAAGCGATGGTCGAGGCGGCTGTCATCCGCTATGGCGCCGTGGACGTGCTGTGCGTCAATGCCGGCATTTTTCCGGCTGCGAAGTTGGGCGAAATGACAGCCGGTGATTTCGACCACGTGATCTCCACCAATCTCAAGAGCACCTTTCTCAGCATCTCCGCCGTGCTGCCGGCGATGACCAAGGCCGGCTCGGGCCGCATCATCATCACCTCGTCGATCACAGGGCCCATCACCGGTTATCCGGGGTGGGCACATTATGGGGCGAGCAAGGCTGGCCAGCTCGGTTTCATGCGCACGGCCGCGATCGAACTGGCGCCGAAGAACATCACGGTCAATGCCGTGATGCCGGGCAACATCATGACGGAGGGCCTCGAGGGCAATGGCCCGGAATACATCGCCGCCATGGAGGCTTCCGTGCCGCTGCGCCGTCTGGGCACGCCGGCGGACATCGCAAACGCGGCGCTGTTCTTTGCGTCGGAGGAGGCCGCTTACATCACCGGCCAGTCAATCGTTGTCGATGGCGGCCAGATCCTGCCGGAATCGCTAGGTGCACTGGAAGCTATGGGCTGAAGACGGAAGAAGCCGGGCGAGAAGGTCGCCCGGCTTCTCTACCGGTCTTCAGGCGCTTCAGCGTATCTTGAGAATGCTGTCCAGCGTGCCGGTGAAGAAGTCGGCATCCTCGTTGGAGAAGCACAGCGGCGGACGGATCTTCAGCGTCGCGCCATACTCGCCGGCAGCCCCGATGAGGATCCCGTTCTGCTTCAGCTGGTTGATAGCAAGGGTCGCGAGCGCGGTATCCGGCGTGCCGTTTTCCGGGTCGACGAAATCGAGGCCGATGAACAGGCCTGCGCCACGGACCTCGCCGATTTCCGGATGGAGCGCTCGCAAGTCGGTGAGCGACCGCTTGAAATAGGCGCCGACCGTGCTCGCCCGCGCGACGAGTTCTTCCTCTTCGATCACTTGCAGGACGGCATGACCGGCTGCCGCCGCCACCGGGTTTCCGCCGAAGGTGTTGAAATAGCCTGTCTCTTCGCAGAACCTCTTGAGGAATTCCGGTCGGGTGACGACGCCGCCCATCGGAAAGCCGTTGCCCATCGGCTTGCCCATGGTGACGACGTCGGGCGTCAAGTCATGCCGCTCGAAGCCCCAGAGACCACCGCCCGTGCGACCGAAGCCCGGCTGGACCTCATCGGCGATCAGCAGGCCGCCAGCGCGGTGCACGACATCGGTGGCAGCCTTCAGGAAGCCGGCGGGATCGGCATAGATGCCGTCGCTCGAGAAGATCGTGTCGATGATCAGTGCGGCAAGGCCGATGCCGCGTGACTTCAGCTCTGCGATCGCTCCTTCGACCGAGGCCGCGAAACTCTCCCCGACGCTCATGCCGTCGCGGGCCGACGGCGCCGGAACGACCGCCACGAAGGGCGCCGGCTTGCGCTTGCGCAACGAAGACGGCGAGATCTCGGTCACCAGCGCCGTGTTGCCGTGATAGGCGGCCTTGGTAACGATGAAACCCTCCGCACCGGTCACGATGCGGGCGATCCGCATGGCCAGATCGTTGCTCTCGCTGCCCGTGCAGGTCATCACGACATTGCTCAGGCTATCTGGAAACCGGGAGAGCAGCTTTTCGCTGTAGGCCTCGACGACGCGATTGAGGTAGCGCGTGTGGATATTGAGCTCACCAACCTGGCGTGCAACGGCCCCGATCACCCGAGGGTGGCAGTGGCCGACCGACGGCACGTTATTGTAAACGTCGAGATACTTGCGGCCGTTGACGTCATACATGTAGGCGCCCTCGGCGCGCACCATCTCGATCGGCTGCTCGTAAAAGAGGACGGAGGAGGCGCCGAAGGTCGCCTGGCGCCGGGCGACGCGCTCGGCGAGATCCGGCGGAAAGCCTTCCGTCCGTGTCGCATCGAAGCGGTTGAGGTCGAGGATTTCTTTGGTGGCGGTGCTCATCGGGGCTTCCTCAACCGTGTTTTGCCAGATAGCGCTCGGCGAGCGCCACGGTGCCGTCGGTATAGGCCGTGCCCATGGATTGCGCCGTCGGCGTCTCCGCATGCGAGGCGATCCAGGCGGTGAGTTGCATGCGCCGCAGCATGATGAACATCGGCAGGGCCGCTTCATGTTCGGGATCGAGCGGTGCGACGCGTCGGTAGCCCTCCAGCCATGCCGCCATCAATTGCGGAATGAACGGCTCATGCTCCATGAAGCTGATCGCGGCGGCGAAGTCATAGGCAAACCAGGAGAGGCCGCAATCGTCGAAATCGATGACGCCCAGCCGGTCGCCCTCGACCAGCAGGTTGGCGGCACGCATGTCGCAATGAACGAGGCCGAACCGGTCGGCGCCATAGCCATAGGCC
The DNA here is from genome assembly GCF_051400715.1 of Neorhizobium descurainiae. Lineage (NCBI taxonomy): Bacteria > Pseudomonadati > Pseudomonadota > Alphaproteobacteria > Hyphomicrobiales > Rhizobiaceae > Neorhizobium > Neorhizobium descurainiae. The sequence goes on along the minus strand of NZ_JBLFFK010000015.1, from coordinate 149,575 downwards.
CGGGTCTGCTTTTCCAGCAGCGCGTGGGTCCGCTCCAGAACCTCCTTGCCGTCCGGCGTCAGGCCGAGGGCGGCGCGCCAGTCGCCCCAATAGGCGCCATCACCGAGGATCCGGTCGAAGTTCCAGGTCTTGCGGATGAATCGGTCAGGGTGAGCCCACTGACGGCTATGCTGGTGCAGGCGGGCATTGATTTCGCCAAGTGCTCCGTACCACTTCGCCAGGTCGAGATCCGTATCTGGTTCCTTGCCGCTCATGAATTCGAAGGCGACTGCATGGCGAACCATTTCGCCATCGGAGAACTTCTGAAGGAGGCTGCCATCTTCGGCTGGGATCGGCCGGGGCGTGGGGACGACCCCATCCCGCCGGAGCGCTTCGATCCAGGCAAGCTCAGACAGGATTTCTACCTCTGAATGATAATCGGGTCGGTGGACTCGAACGATCAGCTTCCGGTCAGGGGTTTCGTCATGAACGAGGAACGTCGCGTTTTCCGAAATGGTCAGAAGCTTGACGTTTGCATGCGCCGATACTGCCCAGACCGGGCAGAGCGCGCTGACGGCAGTGGAAAGCCGGGTTAGAAAATCTGCGTCGTACAACACTTTGACATTCCGATCGGTGGATTGTTTTGCAATTCCAACAATAAAAATGTTGGAATTGCAACATAAATCGTGTGCGCCGGAGTCAAGCTTGCGGTTGTCCACGCGGAAAGCAGGGCGGTGTTGGATACGTTCGTTTTCCCCGGATGTTCAAGCTGTATCGCGGCGCCGTTTGGTCGCCCGTGCTGTCAGGCAGGCACCGGCGCCAATGCGGTTGGTGCGCGCAGAGGACGGCATATCCCTGTTCATGCCCCTCATATGAGGCATTCGCTTTCCAGCCCGCGATCCTGAAGCTCCTTGTTGAAGCTCATGATGCCCTTGCGCAATATCGCCTCGAATTGCAGAACAATGCGCGAAACGGGTCTGTTGCGCGAATAAAGAAGCGCGAAAGTCAGGGGTACATGACGTTCGTAGGGAATGGCGACCACTTTTCCCAGCGGATCGTGGGCCAGTACGAGCGGGTGGGCAAATGCGATACCCAGTCCGCTTTGCGCCATGTGCATCGAGGTCACCGACTGGTTCGTCGTCAGAACCTGAAAACCGGCGACTTCTTCACCCAGACTTTCGCGCAGGATAAAGCCCGGTGTGGTTTCCGCGCCATGAACGATGATCGTTTGTTTCATCAGATCTGCGGCGGTGATGATATCATTGCCGGCAAGAGCATGCCCGGCAGGCACAAGGCACACCATCGACATGCGCAGGAGCGGCTGCACTGAAACGCCGACCTCGTCGAGCGGCATGAACGCAAAACCTATATCGCAATATTCCTGACGGATTTGCCTTACGACATCGCTGGCCGTGTGCACCTCGGTACGGATTTTCACCTGGCTGCGCGCCGCCCTGAACGCTTTGATGGCGTCGGGCAGTATCTGCGCCGTAAATGAGGGGACCGAAGCAATCGACAATGCGCCGGCCCGGTTGTCCTTCAGTTCTTCGGCCTTGCCTCGCAGGGATGCCATCTGGGCGAAAAGACGTTCGATTTCCGGCAATACATTATTGGCCTCGATTGTCAGCCGGGTCCTGCCGTTCGAACGCACGAAAAGAGCAAAACCGAATTGCCCTTCCAGTTCTTTCAGCGTTTGGCTGACAGCCGGCTGCGAAACGCGCATCAGGCGTGCCGTTTCGGTGACGCTCTGCGTACGCGCGAAAAGGCGGAATGTCTCCAACTGGCGGAGGCCAATGTTCATAACCGATCCCTTATGTCGACATAGAAGTTTTGTATTAGTTCTAATGGAAAAACTCTGCAATTGTCCTTACCGGGAACAAAATAAAGAAACCGGACAGGATCAGAACAGGTTGGATACTCTCCTCGATATCGGTGGCCTTGAGGTTGATTTCTCTCTAAAGGAAGGTCTCCTGCATGCTGTAAAGGGCGTTTCCTTTACGGTCGGGCGTAGCGAAACCCTCTGTCTTGTCGGTGAATCCGGATCCGGCAAATCGCTGACCGCGCTTTCCATTCTCGATCTGCTGCCGGCCGGAGCGACCCGCCGCATGGAGCGTGCGATCTTTGCCGGACAGGATATTTCCCGCTACGGGGAGCGGCAGATGCAGGATCTGCGGGGACGTGCGATCGGCATGATCTTCCAGGATCCGAGAATGGCCTTCAATCCGACCATGACGATCGGCAGGCAACTCGAGGAAGTGTATCTGCGCCACGTTTCGCGCGACCGGCGGAAGGCCCGTGCAAGGGCAATCGGCCTGCTGGACCGGGTTGGTGTCACCAGGCCCGAAACACGTATGGATGAATATCCGCATCAGCTTTCGGGCGGGTTGCGCCAGCGGGCGATGATCGCCATGGCGCTGATGTGCGAGCCGCAGCTTCTCATTGCCGACGAGCCGACGACGGCGCTGGACGTTACCATGCAGGCCCAGGTGCTTTCGCTCCTGAAATCCGTTCAGGAAAGTTTCGGAATAGCGATCCTGTTCATTACCCATGATCTCGGTGTCGTTGCGGCGATTGCCGACAGGATCGCGGTGATGAAATCCGGCCTGATCGTCGAGACGGGCGATGTCAGGGAGGTTCTCGGAAACCCGCGCGAAGCCTACACGAAAGCCCTGATCGCCGCAGTGCCGAAGGCACCGGGCCTTGCTCCCCTCCATCTCCTGGAGACTGCGCATGCTGGTTAATACTGCGCGCACGATTGCGCTCGAAGCAGCCATGGCAACCCGGGAATTTGCCGTCAAGGGCCGCAAGGAGCCATTCATCGCGGTCAACGAGGTCAGTCTGAGGCTTTACGAGGGAGAATCTCTTGCGCTGGTCGGTGAGTCGGGTTCGGGCAAGACGACGCTTGCGCGCATGATGCTCGGTCTGCTCGAACCTACCCGGGGCGACTTGCAGGTTTTCGGGCGTGAAATCAGCACCTATTCGCGTCTTCATCTGGCCTCACTTGTCCAGCCGGTCTTTCAAGACCCCTATGCCTCGCTCAATCCGCGCAAGCGTCTGATCGACATCATCTCGATGCCGTTGCGCGCCGCACACAAGGCGAGCAGGGACGAGGTGGAAGCGCGAGTGGAAGATATCCTGCGGAAGGTCGAATTACCGGCATCCTTTGTCCGGCGCTTTCCCCACGAACTTTCCGGCGGCCAGCGTCAGCGCGTGGCCATTGCGAGGGCCCTGATAAACGAGCCCAGAATTCTGGTTTGCGACGAACCGACGTCGGCGCTCGACGTATCCGTGCAGGCGCAGATTCTCGAATTGCTGAAACAGCTCAGGGTCGAACTTGGACTGTCCTATCTCGTTGTCACGCACAATATCGGTGTCGTCTCCGAACTGTGTGACCGGGTTGCGGTCATGTATCACGGAAAGCTCGTAGAGGACGGCCCGGTCGGGAATGTTCTGCGCGCACCGGTGCATGACTATACCCGCCGCCTGCTGTCCGCTGTCCTGCCCGTGGATCCCGATCAGGCGCGCGCTCTTCTTCTTGCTGCTTTCATTCCTCTCGAAAACCGCCCGTCCTGAAATGGAGAATGCCATGACCACGAGCCTCAGAAAAAATGTTCTGTCGCTGCTTGCCGCAACGATTGCCTTCTTGCCGGTGCATGCCTTCGCAGGCAAGGATAACGATACGCTTGTCGCTGCCTTCCAGGCGAAACTCCCGAGCCTCGACCGTTATCATTCCCCGGGACGCGAGGGTTTTCTTCTCGGTCTGCTGGCCTATGACGCGCTGGTCTATCGCGATCCGAACACATTCGAACTGAAGCCCCTGCTCGCGACCGCGTGGCGACAGGTCGATGACAAGACCTGGGAGTTCGATCTTCGTCAGGGCGTGAAATTCCACAACGGCGACCAGATGACGGCGGAGGATGTCGCTTACAGTCTGATGTACGCGGCCGATCCCGAAAACAAGGTTTTCAACCGCATGACAGGCGGCTGGATAGAGCGCGTCGACATTCTCGATCCCCACAAGATTCGCATTGTCGGCCGTGATGTCGCGCCTCTGGCGCTGGAATACATTATCCAGCTTCCCGTTGTGCCGAAAAAATACCGCGAGAGCGTAGGAATTCAGGCATTTTCCGAAAAGCCTGTGGGGACCGGGCCGTTCATGATCGCCGAGCGCAGCGGCAACGATGTCGTGTTCAAACGCAACGAGGATTATTTCGAGGGCGGCGGCAAGAGCAAGCCGGCTATCGGTACGTTCATCTATCGCGCCATCCCCGACGTGAACACCCAGGTGGCAGAACTGATCAGCGGCGGCATCGACTGGGCCTATTACATTCCCTCCGATCAGGCAGAAAAGCTCAAGCGCATGCCGATGGTCGACGTCATCAACGCCGAAACCTTCCGCATCGGCTTCCTGACGCTCGATGCGGCCGGTCTGTCGGACCCGGCGAGCCCGCTGAAAGATGAACGTGTCCGCCAGGCGATCGCCTATTCGATGGATCGTGAGGCCATGGCGAAAACGCTGGTCGGCGGCGCCTCGAAGCCGATCCCGTCGGCATGCACGCCTTCGCAGTTCGGCTGCTTTGCCGATGTGACGCAATATCCTTATGACGTCGAGAAGGCGAAGGCGCTGATGGCTGAGGCCGGTTACGCCAACGGTTTCGATATCGATATCTACGGTTATCGCAGCCGTCCCGTCGCCGAAGCCATCATCGGCTACCTGAATGCCATCGGCATCCGCGCGAACCTTCACTGGTTGCAATACTCGGCAGTGATCCAGGCGCGGCGCGACCACAAGACCCCGATCGTCATCGACGATTTCGGCTCGGCCGGCGTAAACGATGTCGGCGCCATCCTGCCGTTCTTCTTTGCCGAATCTCCCGACGACCAGTCCCGCGATCCTGTCGTGACGCAGGCCGTGAAGGAAGCGGGTACGATCGCCGACCAGGACAAGCGCAAGGCTCTCTACGAGACCGCCCTGAAGCAGATCGCCGACAAGGCCTACTGGGCGCCGTTGTTCAGCATGCCGGTCAACTACGTCATGTCGAAAAGCGTCAACGTGCCGGTTCCGGCTGACGAGAATGTCGAATTCTGGCGTGCAAGCTGGAAATGACGATACGCCGCCCCGCTGCAAAAGCATGCGGGGCGGAATTGTTCAATGCAGGGATAGATGCCGATGGCCTATTACATAGCCCGCAGACTGGGTCTCGCCATACTGGTCATGCTGACGATCTCCTTCATGAGTTTCGTCATGCTGAAAATGTCGGGCGACCTGGCGATCTCGCTGGCCGGCGAGGGAAGCGGCGCGGACTACGTCGAATTCCTGCGCAAGACCTATGGCTGGGACAAGCCGCTGCCGGTGCAATACTGGAACTGGCTCATCAAGGCGCTCCAGGGCGATGTGGGCACGTCTTTCTATTATGGCAGTCCGGTGCTTTCGCTGATTGCCGAACGCCTGCCAGCGACGCTTTCGCTCGGAGCCATGGCCATTACAATAGCGCTTGCCATCGCCATACCGCTCGGAATGGCCGGGGGCCGCGCACCCGGAAGCATCATCGATCGCATTGCCCTGTTCATCGCTCTTCTCGGCGTCTCGACACCGATTTTCTGGTTGAGCTTCCTGCTGATCCTTGTCCTTGGAATACAGTTTGCAGTCCTGCCTATCTCGGGGGGAGGATCTGTCCGGCATTTGGTAATGCCGGCCATGGCGCTGGCCTTCTATTCGATGCCGGCCATCATCCGTATTTCCCGTGCCGGCATGATCGAGGTCATGCGTTCGGAATATATCCGCACCGCGCGGGCCAAGGGGCTGCGTCCCTGGCAGATCTATCTGCAACACGCCCTGCGCAACACGCTCGTGCCGGTCGTGGCCGTCGCCTCGGTCCAGTTCGGCTTTCTGCTCGGCGGTTCCGTGGTGGTGGAAAACATCTTCGCAATTCACGGGATCGGTTATCTCACGTGGGAAGCCATCAACCAGAATGACTATCCGGTGGTGCAGGCCGCACTGCTGGCCGTTTCGGCGGCCTATGTCGTGCTGACGCTGCTTGCCGATATCGTCAATATGATGATCGATCCCCGTATCAGACTGGAATGACCATGAACTCTCGGATTACCGGAAGCGTTCCGGCGGCACGTCTCTGGAAAGGGCCACGTATTCCCGTCGGGCGCTGGGGCCTTACAGCCGGCGTTTTGATTATCGGCTTCATAACGCTGGTCGCCATCCTGGCGCCGTGGATCGCACCTTACTCGCCCTATGAACAGTCGCTCGCCAATCGCCTTGTCCAGCCGGTTTTCATGGAAGGCGGAACGTGGGATCATATTCTCGGCACCGATCATCTCGGCCGCGACTATCTCAGCCGCCTAATATATGGCGCGCGGCTTTCGCTGCTCGTCGGCTTCGGAACGATCGTGCTTTCGGCCGTCATGGGCATAGGACTCGGCCTGCTGGGAGGCTATTTCGGCGGGCGCGTCGATATGGCGGTGATGTTCCTGCTGACCGTGCGGCTCAGTCTTCCCGTGATGCTGGTGGCGATCTCCCTGGTGGGTCTTTTCGGTAATTCCCTGCCGCTGATGATGCTGATCCTCGCCTGTTTCCTCTGGGATCAGTTCCTTGTCGTGACGCGATCCCTGACGATGCGCTTGCGCAATGCCGAATTCGTGCTTGCAGCCAGGGCGGCGGGCCTTTCCAATGTCAGGATCATGATCGGGGAAATCCTTCCCAATCTCGTCAGCCCGTTGATCGTCGTGGGGACGCTGGAAATGGCGCATGCGATCCTGCTCGAGGCTGCGTTGTCCTTCCTCGGGCTGGGCATCCGTCCGCCGGACAGCTCCTGGGGGCTGATGATCGCCGAGGCGAAGGATTTCGTTTTCTTCGAATCCTGGCTGGTGAACATTCCCGGTCTCGCAATGTTGGTTCTGGTTGCCGGGATCACGTTCCTCGGCGAGGGTCTTCGTGCCTGGCTTGCTCCGGATTCCTCACAGTAATCGCATCGACAGGTCATAGATATGAAAGACTCGATATACCGCCTGAACCTGCGTCAGCTCGGTGCCGCATTGCGGGAAGGCTCGCTGTCTGCAATTGCCGTTCTGGAGCACTATCTCGATCGTATCGGGCGTCTGGACGGCGAGCTGAACTGCTTCGTGCATGTCGATGCCGAAGGTGCGCGAGCGGCGGCCAGGCAGGCGGATGAGCGCTTTGCCACCGGAAAACCGCTCGGGCCGCTCGACGGCATCCCGGTCGCCATCAAGGACAATCTTCTGGTAGCGGGCATGCCCTGCGTCTGGGGCACGAAGCTGTATCGCGACTATATTGCTGCGGAAGACGAACTGCCGGTACGGCTTCTGCGCCAGGCGGGCGCGGTTGTCGTCGGCAAGACCAATGTTCCGGAATTCACGCTGCGGGGCTTCACAGGAAACGCGGTTTTCGGCTCGACCGGAAACCCCTGGAACCCGGCGCTGACGCCGGGCGGCTCCAGCGGAGGCTCCGTTGCGGCTGTAGCCGCCGGGCTTGTACCGTATTCTCTGGGAACGGATGGCGGCGGGTCGATCCGCCGTCCTGCTGGTTATGTCGGGATTGTCGGCCTCAAACCATCGATCGGACGCATTCCGCGCCAGGGTGGCCTGCCGCCGCTTCTCGCCGATTGCGAGGTTGTCGGCCCGCTGGCCCGCACGATCGACGACATCCGCCTCATCATGAGCGTCATCGGCTGCGCGAATTCCGAGGACCCGCGCTCTTTCGGCTTTCCGGCTATCGACGCAGCCTCTGCAATGCCGGAACGCAAGCGTATCCTGTTCGTGGAGCGGTTCGGGGATGCGCCGGTCGATCCGGAAATCGTCGCCCTGTGTGCAAGAGCCGCGGACCGGTTCGCAGCGCTCGGGCATGAGGTCGAACGTGGTCCGCTGCCGCTCGATCTCGCATCGGTGAATGCCGGCTGGCCGATTCTTGCCAATACCGGGCTCGCGAAGATGGCCGCGCTCGACGCACGGTTCCACCAACTGGTTTCTGCGCCGTTTTCCGAGCAGGCGAAAGCCGGAGCGAAGCTTTCCGCGACCAACTACCTGACATTCATCGAAACGCTCGACGCATTTCGCGTGGCTGCCGCAAGGCTTTTCGAGGATTTCGACGTGGTTCTCACGCCGGCATCGGCGGCACATCCCTGGCCCCGCGACTCCCAGTTCCCGCCGGTCATCGACGGGAAGGAAGCAGGTCCGCGAGGCCATGCGGTCTTCACCAATTGGGTGAATGCCTGTGGTCATCCCGGCATTTCAATCCCTGCCGGTCCGGGAGCCGGCGGCATGCCGGCCGGCTTGCAGGCCGTCGCAGCATTCGGCGCGGATGACGCACTTCTCGATCTCGCGGCATCGTTCGAACAGGCGCATCCCTGGGCGAATCGCTGGCCGGAACTGGCTGTACGGTAATGGCAGGAAAATTGTCGGGCCTTTACGACCGCAGCTTTTGGATGCGCGTCGCGGAAACCCTTGCCATCGGGGCCGCCGGCGGGGGGCTTCTGGAGCTGGCAGGCATGCCGGCCGGCTGGCTGTGCGGGTCGATGATCGCGGTCATTGTCGCGGTTTTTGCAGGGCGCCCGCTCAAGATTCCCGATCGGCTGCGCAGTGTGGCCTTTATTCTGCTCGGGGCGTCGATGGGGGCGGTGCTTTCTCCTGAAATGCTGGGCAAGCTGGAAAAATGGCCCGTCAGCATTATCCTGCTTGCACTGTCGGTCATCGCGACGATGGTGGTCGGCACGCAATATCTGGCGCGGCGGCATAATTGGGACAGTGCCTCGGCCCGCCTCAGTTCGGTGCCCGGAGCACTCTCGGCAGTTCTGGCCATAGCAAGCGACAGCCGCGGCGACCTGATGCGGATCACGGTCAGCCAGACGCTTCGCCAGATTGTGCTGGTTTCTCTCGTGCCGGTCCTGCTCCTTGTCAGCCCGGCCCCTCCTGAAAAGGTACATGCGACCCTGGCCGGTCCGGGCGGTATTTTCCTGATGCTTGCCGCTGCATGCGCCGGCGGGCTGGTCTGCGCACGGTTGCGCATTCCGGGAGGGTTATTGCTGGGCGCTCTTCTCGGCAGCGGCATTCTCCATGCCACCGGGGTGGTTTCCGGCGTATTGCCCGGAGCCGCATTGATCGCCGCCTATGTGATCGTCGGCTCGGCTATCGGTGCGCGCCTGCGCGGAACGGATCCAATGGCCATCGTTGCCGTGCTGCGGCCTGCGATGGGAAGCATCGCTGCGGCGATTGTCATTGCGGCGATTTTTGCGGCGCTGGCTTCGTTTCTGACAGGTCTGCCGTTCAACGAGGTATGGTTGGCCTTTGCGCCCGGCGGCGTCGAGGCGATGACGGTTCTCGCTTTCGCTCTCAACCTCGATCCCGGTTTCGTCAGCGGGCATCACCTGATCCGGCTTGTCGGGCTTATGCTGCTGAGCCCGCTCTGGACGGCGGGTTTGAGGCGCGGCGACTGAGTTGCCACCGCGCCCGATCCGTCAGATTTGCGGGCGGCGGTCGGCCCACGGATGGTTCTGCTCGTAGAGCGCGGCAACCGACACCAGATCCCAGTCCTTCCCAAAGGGAGCAATCAACTGGAAGCCGATGGGCATGCCGTCTTCGGCAGGATCGCATGGTATGCTGATGCCCGGCAGACCGGCAGAATTCACGAAGCCCGTGAAAGCGCGGTGGTAGGGAGGGCCGAACTCTTCCGCCTTCCACGGCATGGCGCCCGCCGAAGGCGTCATGATGAAATCGTATGTCTCGAAAGCGACGGCAAGCTGGGCGTAGATCGTGCGGAACGCCATGAGCGCATCGACATAATCGATGGCGGAAAGCGATTTTCCCTTCTCAATCATCGGCGGGTACGCCGCCCCGATCCTGCCTTCCCAATTCGTGTCCTTCAGAAGCCAGGCAAGGCCCGATCCACCGATAGATGGCCAGTGTTTCTCGAACAGGGCTACGTCGAACGGCGCTTCGCCCGTATCGAGCTCGAAGCCGAGTGTCGCCAGATTTTCCGCGGCCCGGGCGCAGGAAATGCGGATCGGCTCCTCCACCTTCATATCGGCAAGCTGCGGTACATAGAGCACCTTCAGACCCTTGCGGACCGGTTCGATTTTACCTTTGGTGAAGCCGAATGAAAGCCTGTCATGCGCGTCCGGGCCTTCTGTCGCGGAAAGGGCCATCGCCAGATCGGCCGTCGTACGGGCGATCGGCCCGATGATCTCGAAATCATGCAGGATCGGCGGCAGACCGTTGATACGGGCAACGCGGCCGGTCGAGGGCTTCAGCCCGACAAGGCCGTTATGGGCGGCAGGACGGCGGATCGATCCACCGCCATCGGTGCCGAATGCAATGGGGGCAACACCCGCTGCGGTTGCTGCTGCGCCGCCGCCGGTCGATGCGCCGCTCGTCAGTTCCGGGTTCCAAGGATTGCGTGTGGTTCCGAAGGCCAGCGTGCTGACATTACCGCGACCGAGCGTGAATTCGGAAACATTGGTCTTGCCGAGAATGACGGCGCCCTGGGCGCGAAGGCGCGCGACCGGCAACTCGTCCTCTTCGGAAATCTGATCGAGGTAGAGATTGCTGCCCCAGGCGCAACGCAGCCCCTTGACGTGAATATTGTCCTTGATGGTCACGGGGATACCGTCCAAATCGCCGAGCGGCTCGCCGCGTTCGAAGCGTGCATCGCTTTCGGCCGCCGCCGCGCGCGCGCCTTCCACATCCAGCGTCGCAAACAGGTTGAGGCGCGGGTCAACAACGGCGTTGCGTTCCAGAACCGCTTCCAGAACGTCACCGGGCCGCAGCGTCCCGGCTCTGTAGGCGTCACGCAGACTGGTTGCGGAAAGGGTCCATAAGGGTTCGGTCATCGTATTTCCTCAAGGCATGCAGGATTACATCGTGACAAGGCTGCTCCCCCCGACCGGGTCCTGTCCAATAAGAAAGGCGGATATTTGTATAGGTGATCGCTAATGCCGGCGCTCAGCCGGGTTTGACGAAAACGCCGAGCGCGTCCAGATGTGCGGCAAAGTTGCGGTTTTCCTCCCGCACCTGCGCCAGGAACGCCTTGCCCAGCGTCGAAAGGCCCGGCTTCCTGAGATAGATGGCGACAAGTGAACGGCGGATTTCCGGTCTGAAGGCGGAAACGGCGATGTCCTGCGTCATTCTGGGGGTCAGAACGAAGGGCAATGTAATGGCTATCCCCAGGCCCTGCCGCACAAGATCGGCGGATACGACCGAGAGGTTCGTCGTCAGAAAGCGGCCTGCCTCGTTGCCATTGTCGAAGGCGAGGCGGACATCGAATTCCTGACGCACCTGCTGGCCGAACGTGATGATGGTTTCGTTCTCGAGCGTTTCAGGGGTAAGTTGCACGCTCCCTGCCAGTGCGTGGTTTTTCGGCAGCAGGCAGACCATTTCCGTCGTCATCAGCGGCCGGACGACCATGTCCGGATTCTCGACCGGCAGGAATGTGAAACCGATATCGGCGGTGCGGTCCTGGACGTGCTTTATCACCTCGCGGCTGGAATAGGCCTCGAGGCCGATGCGGGTATGGGGATGGCTGTTCTTGAGCCGTGCAAGCGCCTGGGGCAGCATCCAGCCGGTGAGGGGATGTACCGACGCGATGGCGAGGCTGTTGTCCTGCTCGCCACGCAATCGTGCGGCCCGCTCGCGCAGCGCCTGCATGTTGTCCAGAACATCTTCCATGTTCTTCAGCAGAAGGTCCGCATTGGCCGTCAGCTTCAGCGGCCCCTGGCCGCGAATGATAAGCTCCAGTCCCAGCTGGTTTTCGAGATCGCGCAACGCCTGGCTGACCGAGGGCTGGGTGATGCGCAGAAGACGTGCCGTTTCGGTTACGCTCATGACGCGTGAGAAAAGGCGAAAGACCTCAAGGTGACGAAGGTTCGGATTCATCGCGGATCCACCGGCGGTTGGACGGCGCAGGGGCGCGGTTGTTCGGCCCCTCGCACACCATAGGTATTTTCCTATGAAAATATAGAAGGAAAATATTGGACGGGGCGGGGCTGCCTGCGGTCCAATCGCGCCCGTGAGCAAACGGCGCCGGTCGATTTCCGCATGGCGGTCGCAAGGATAATGCTGGCTCCTCAACGACAATCAGAGGAAAACTCGTCATGAACCTGAGAATGCCCGGCTTCGCCGTTCCTTTCATGCTTTGCGCATTCGCTGTGGCGCCTGCACATGCCGCCGGACCGTCCTATGCCGAAAAGCTGGCCACATCCGGCACCATCACGATCGCCACGACCGGCAACGCTCCGCCGATGACCACCGTCGGCACCGACGGCAAGCTGACGGGCTTCGATGTAGAGCTTTGCCGCAGGATCGCCGAAGGGCTGGAACTGAAAACCGAATTCGTGCGCGTGGATTTTTCGGCGACCATCCCTGGCCTGAAGGCCGGCCGTTTCGACATGATCTGCTCGGCCACCGCGCGCACGCCCCAGCGTCTCGCATCGCCTGATCTCTACATGACCGAACCGACGATCGAGAATTTCTCGACGCTGCTGGTCAAGGCCGGTGAAACGACGATCACGACCGTTGCGGACGCGAAGGGCAAGACGGTGGGTGCGGTTCGCGGCGGTCAGGAGAACAAGCTGCTCGCCGACATTTTCGGATCCGATATCACCATCACGACCTATCCCGGCATTGCCGAGGAGATTCTCGATCTCAAGAATGGCCGCATCGATGCAATCGCGATCAATTATGTGACCGCGAGCCAGCACGCGAAGGAAGACGCAGCGCTGAAGGTGCTCAAGCCCGGTTTCGCGGTCGATGGCGTATCGCCCTATACGCATGCGCTGATCGTCAGCCGCAGCCAGCCGGAACTGCTTGAGGCGGTCAATACGGAACTAAAGCGCCTGAAGGATAGCGGCGAACTTGCCACGCTGGAGAAAGAGTGGATCGGCAGCAACTGATCCGGATTGGCGGCGATGGATTTCGCGTTTCTTATGGAGAACCTGCCCGCATTGTTGCGGGCAGCCTGGACGACGGCCTGGCTGACCCTCGCCACCCTGGTTCTGTCGACCCTGATCGCCATTCCCCTGGCCGTCAGCGGGCTGCGGCGCGAAACGCCGCTATCGCGAGGTCTCGCCGCAGCCAGCACGTTGATGCGCGCAATCCCCACCCTGGTGATCCTGTTCCTGGTCTATTACGGTCTGCCGCAGATCGGGATAGTCCTGCCCGCTCTCGCTACGGCGCTGGTCGGGCTGACGCTTTCGGCGGTCGCCTATACGATGGAAATCCTCCGGGCCGGGCTCAAATCCGTCGATAGCGGGCAATATGAAGCGGCCGGCGCGCTCGGTCTGCCCGCATGGCTGATCTGGGGTCGCGTGATCTATCCGCAGGCCCTGCGCGTCATCGTCCCCACGTGGCTCTCCAATGCCACGCTTGTTCTGAAGGGAACGTCCGTCGCCTCCATCATCACCATTCCGGAACTGACGGCGATCGCCAACGAGATCGTTTCCGAGACCTATCGGCCCTTCGAGATACTGCTGTCAACGGCGGCTATCTACATCCTGCTCGGCAGCGTGCTTGCCCTTGCGGCGCGCGTCTCGGCACGCCGGTGGAGCCATCCATGACGACCGCAAACCGCTCAAAACCACGCGTCGGATTCATCAGCCTCGGGCAGGGGCCAAGGCCCGACCTCGATACGTTTCACAGAGAGCTGCTGGCAAAAGCCGGCAGGGATATCGGGATCGTCTGGCGTCATGCCCTTGAAGGGCTGGGGCCGGACAAACTGGATGCGATGTCGGCGCGCGACGGCGCTCCCGCCATCCGCTCGAATATACGCGAAAACGGCGCCCGGGGACCGCTCGGCGCGGGCTGGACGGCCAAATGGTTCGACCGCGACAGCTTCATCGGGCCGGTTCAGGCATCGATCCGGGAACTCGAAACTAACGAAAATGTCGATCTGACAGTCGTTTGCGCCGCGGAGGAGTTTCCCGACGGCAGTTTCGTTTCGACAAGACCGGTGATCTTTCCGCCGCTGGCCCTGTCGTCCTATGCCCACGCTCTTTCGATGACCAGGCCATCGGCGAAAGTCGCCATGCTGGTCTATGGCGACAGACAGCGCGATCAGCAGAAAGCGGGCTGGGCGGCAAAGCCCTGGGCGCGGAGTCTCGATCTGGTTTTCTGCGGTCACGGAGGCGATATCGATGCCGCGGGCGCGGAACTCACGATGCTCTCTCCGGATATCGTGCTGGTCTGGGCCTATGGCGCCGCCGTCGGTGGGGGAGATGCCCTGTCGGCACGTCTTGGTGTTCCGGTCATAACCGCCGCATCGGCCTCCGTCGGCATGGCGCTCAATCTTCTTCCCGCCACAGACGAGGAGACAAGGTCATGAGTACCTTCATGACAGCCGTCTCCGACGGATTCCCGGTCTTCGGCCAGGCATTGCTCAATGCGTTCATCCTGCTGGCGACGAGCTGTGTCCTGTCCACAATTCTGGGGGCGTTGCTATGCGTCGTCGATATCTGCGCCCACAGGTCAGTCGGCCTTCTGGTGCATATCTATAGCTGGCTGGCGCAGACCACGCCGCCGCTCATCCTGCTGTTTCTGGCCTTTTACGGCTCGACCATGATGGGCCGCGCCATCAGCCCCATGACGGCGGCGATCATTGCTTTCGTATTCTTTGCGACGGCCTATTATTTCGAGATCTTCCGGGCCGGCTACGAAGGCGTTCCGCGCGGCCAGTTCGAGGCGGCGAGGGCGCTGGGCATACCGCCTTTGCCCTTTGCAACAGGCGTGGTCGTGCCGCAGGTCATCCGTATCGCGGCGGGACCATTCGTCGGCCGTACGACCGTGCTTTTCAAGGAAACCTCACTCGCATCGGCGATTTCCGTCAGCGAGATCATGAGCACGGCCAGCGCCTATATCTATTCGGGAGCCAGCCCGTTGCTGATGGTGGCGCTCGCCGGCGGTATCTACGCTGTCATCAATATCGCCCTGATAGCGCTTGAAAAGCAGCTGACGCGCAAGGCAGCCGCAGCATGAGCGCGCCGGAGATCCACACTCGCCCGCGGCCACGCTCCTGGCCGCAGAGGCCCGATCCCGGAATTGCCGTCGAGCTGCGCGACCTGCATCTTTCGTATGGTGCTCACGATATTCTCAAAGGCATCGACCTTGCCGTGCGCGAAGGGACGACGACGGCGCTGGTCGGGCCGAGCGGCTCGGGAAAGACCACCCTGCTGCGCTGCGTCAACTATCTCGCAACGCCCGTGGCCGGGGAGGTTTGGGTGGATGGCGAACTGGTCGGTCGCGAGGAAAGCGGCGGGCGGCTCTATCCGGCCAGCGAACGTATTCTGCGAGACCATCGCCGGCGTACGGGAATGGTTTTCCAGCGGTTCAATCTGTTCGCCAACCTGAGCGCGCTTGCCAATGTCGCCTTTGCTCCGGTTTCCGCCGGGCTTTGCAGCCGCGCCGAAGCGCAGGAAAGGGCGAGTGCGCTTCTCGCCAGGGTCGGGCTTTCGCATCGGGAAAATGCCTTGCCCTCGCAGCTTTCCGGTGGCCAGCAGCAGCGGGTCGCCATCGCGCGTGCCCTCGCCATGCAGCCGAAAGTCATGCTCTTCGACGAGGCGACATCGGCGCTCGATCCCGAACTGTCGCGCGAGGTTCTGGCAGTGATGCAGGAGCTGGCCAAGGCCGGAATGACCATGCTGGTCGTAACCCATGAAACAGGTTTTGCCCGGACGGTGGCCGACGACATCGTTTTCATGGAGGCCGGACGGATCGTGTCCCGGGGTTCGCCGGAGACGATGTTCTCGGACGATGCGCCCGAACGCGTCCAGAGCTTTTTCCGCCATGCCCGGCAGCAGGCTCTTTGACTGAAGGACAGGATAGGATGTTTGATCTTGTGATACGCGGGGGGCCGGCAAGGAGGCGAAGCCGACGCAGCGGGAAAGAAAACTCCCAAATCCTGCCCCTGCAACCAAGCTTTTCCCCGATGGGACCGCTAAAACTACGATCCTCTCCGAGTGACTGCGGTAAGGAAGGCGCTTGGTCGCGACGGTATGCGGCATTTTCTCCCGGGTGGAGGAATACTCGCACGGCTTACCATCAGCTAGCAGCCCCAGCGCAATGCAGCGGTTGAAACGGGCGAATCCCACAGAGAAAACTCCTCGTCGCTGAGGAAAGCGAGCGTGACGGAAAGACCCTGCATGTCGAGCGAGGTGGCATAAGTGCCGACAAGCGAGCGCTGGATCCGCAGGCCGTGCTCGACCATGAAGTCGTGAGCAATATTGTAGGCGAGATAGAGTTCGGCTGGTGGCGTGCCGCCAAGTCCGTTGACGAGTAACAATCCTTTATCCGTGGCCTGCCTGATGTCGTTGACGATTGCTTCGCTTAGATGTCTGACGATCGCGTCGGCTTTGGCGAAGGGCTCTCTTGAATGCCCCGGCTCCCCGTGAATGCCGACGCCCATTTCCATCTCGTTCGATCCGAGCGTGAACGTTGTGCGCTGCGTGTGCGGCACCGCTACACCAGTCAGAGCGACGCCCATCGATCGAATGCGTGGCGAGAGGCTGTCGCCGATGGCCTTCAGTTCGGCGAGCGGCGCACCCTGCTCTGCTGCGGCGCCAAGCAGCCTTTCTGTGATAAGAGTACCGGCAACGCCGCGCCGCCCGCGACCCTCGCCGGCTCTCACCGTTTCGATGTCGTCGCAGGCAAGAACGATTTCAATGCTATGCCGGCCGGCCGCCATCTCTGCCGCCATTTCGAAGTTCATCACGTCGCCGTCATAATTCTTCACGACCAGCAGGCATCCGGCGCCCGTGTCTGTTTCCTCTATCGCGCTGACGATCTGGCTTGGCGTCGGAGATGTAAAAATATGCCCGACACAGGCGGCATCGAGCATGCCGTGACCGACAAAGCCGATGTGCATTGGCTCGTGACCTGCGCCGCCGCCCGAGATGATCGCGACCTTTCCGGGAACCAAGTGGCGACGGCGTATGCATTTGCGGTCGATGCCGAACGCAACGAATTTCTCATGGGCGCGCACAAAGCCTTCCATGCTTTCAGCGACCATGGTCTCCGCCGTGTTCATGAATTTCTTCATCAAGCCCCTCCCAAGGCGATGATCATCTCAGTCCTGTTGCCCCATGTGCAATGCCCATGTTCACTCCGGCGGTCGGGAAAGTGCTGTAATCTTCAGCACAAGATCCGCGATTGCTTCCTCCAGCAGCCGGTTGCGTCGCTCGTCGCCGAAATCGGGGACCATCAGCGAAAGGTGCCGCAGCTTGTCCGAGGTGCCAAGCTCCGGCAGTTTACCGGGATGAGCGGCCTGGTAAGCGTGCAGAAAACGCTCCTGTTCGGCGCCGCTGAAATGGCATACCCGGAAGATCGTCGCGAGGTGCCGGGCAGGAAGCGGCGTCGCATAGGCCGGGCTTGTTATCTGCGTGACGAAGCTGCGGTGCTTGCCCAGTTCCATGGCCAGCCGCTGACGTGTTCCGGACGGCCGGTTGTCGATGATTTGCGCCAGAATGGACTTGTAGGCGATAATGGCGTCTTCGGTGTCTTCGCGCGCCATCTTATTCTCCGGCTGCCTTTGTCCCATCGGCATTCAGACCGATGATTGCCGATCTTATCGCGGGAAGTCGAGCTGCCGCCACGGAAAAATGACGTATGCCTGCGGCAAGAAGATCTGCGGTCCGGGATGGATCGCTGGCCATGTCGCCGCAGATGCTGACCGGCTTGCCGCCGGCAAGCTTCACGGCCTGCGACAGCAGGCGCAGCACGGCCGGCACAGTGCGGCCTTGATGAGGAGCGAAGTCGGCATCCTCGCGTGCCGAAGCGAAAAGATATTGCGTAAGGTCGTTTGTGCCGAACGAAAAGAAGTCTGCGCTTTCGAACCGGTCGAGCATGAGCGCTGCAGCCGGAACCTCTACCATCATTCCGATCGGCGGGATGCTGTGCGGCACGCCGCGGCGCGCAAGCTCACTGGCTTCTTCACGATAGATTTGCCGCAGATCGTCGATCTCGGACGGAAAAGTCACCATCGGCAGCATGACACGGAGATTGCCGAAGGCTCCTGCGCGCAGGAGCGCGCGGGCTTGAACACGCGCAATTTCCGGCCGTGCGAGGAGAAGGCGGACGCCACGCAAGGAAGTCGCTCCGGTGAGGCCGGCGAGCGGCTTGTCACCACCGATGTCCAGCATACGGACCGTTACCGCTCGGCCATCCGCCCAATCCAGGAGCCGGCGGTAGATCGCGAATTGCTTTTCTTCGTTTGCAGCATCACTGAGGGACGTCACCGCGAATTCCGAGCGCATCAGCCCGATGCCGGCGGTTGCTGCGGCAGGGATCGAATCGACTTCATCCGGAGTGTTGACGTTGATGGACAACAGTACCTGCGAACCGTCGGCCGTGCGCAGACTACCGTTATCGGCTATCGGTGCCGTGCTTATCGCCGGATGGCCGAACTGGGCCGGCGTTGCGTTCTCCTTGGCCGTTTGAAGGACGACGACACCTGAATCGCCATCGACCTCTATGTGCTGGCGCCCCTCTGTCGTGAACTGGCCGACGCCGACTACCATCGGAACAGACCGGGATTTGGCAAGCAGGGCGACATGGCCGACGGCGCTGCCGGCATAAAGGGCGATACCGCCACCTGCCGACCAGTCATGAGCGAGGAAGCGACTCGGTTCCATGTCCCTTCCGACATAGATGGACCCGGCCGGAAAGTCGTCGAGCGACGTCCCCGTGAGAACCGATAGGACGCGGTTCTTGATGTCGAGAATGTCGACGGCGCGCGCCCGCAATCGCTCCTCTTCCGAGCATTCCAGTTCACGGATGTAGCCGTCCAGCGTTCCGGCCCATGCGAATGCGACGTTCTCGCCTGTGTCGATCCGCGCGCCAGCCATTTCCGTCAAAATCGGATCCTGCAGGACTTCGATCTGAAACTCGATGATATCCATGCCCTCGAGATCTGGTCCGGCCGCGAGGTTCTGTAGCTCGCGGATGGCTGTTTTGATCGCATTGCCGAGTTCGGCATGTCCGGAAAGGCTTGATGGCTGTGACGCGGCGGCGGCCAGCGGCTCCGCTATATAGGCAGGCCCGGTTGCAACGCCTGGCGATGCGCTTGTGGCTTTCAATCTAAGCGGTGCGGCCATGCTTCTTTTCCTCATCGAAGTTGCGCTCGACGAGGTCCTTCAGCGCACGGATCGCTTCTTCGGCGAGGATTCCATCGGCGCGGATCTTGATGACCGAACCCTTTCGGATTCTCGCACCCATGATCTTGATGATGCTCTTGCCGTTCAGCCAGATGTCGCTGCCGTTGACCGCGACTTCAATAGAGCAAGGAAACGATTTTGCCAGCCGCGTGAACGTGACGGAAGGCCGGGCATGTAGTCCCACGCCGTGCTTGACCTCGACCTCAGTCTGACAACTGGCATGCACCTGCTCGGCCTCCCGGCTTCCTATTCGCAATCCGCCACTCATCGGGGCGACAGTTCCTCTGCCGTTGCAACCACCCTGCTTAGCGGTGCGCCACCAGAGGCCTCGGCCGCTGCGATGACGGCTCCCTCCACGACAGGGGCGTTGCAGATCGATACCTTTTGCGATCGCGGCGGGCCGAGCATCTCGATTGCCATCTCGCTGTTTGTCTCAGCCCCACCCAGGTCGACGAAGACGGCGACGCCCGCTTCCGACCAGGCCTCCTCGATGGCCTTGAGAATGCCGCCGGCATCCGTGCCAAGCTCGCCATGGCGGTTGCCACCGGACCAGGCAAGCGGCACGCTGTCGCCGGCCATCTGCCGCACCATGTCGGCAGTCCCACGCGCGATCAGCGGCGAGTGGGAAACGATTACAATCCCAACGTTTGGCGTTTTCCCATTCATACCGGGCGGTACTCCTCAAGGTAGCGGCAGATCGCGGCTGTCAGGAGCGCACAACTTGAGGCGCCCGGATCAACATGGCCGATTGACCTGTCTCCAAGATAGGCGGCGCGCCCGCGCATGGCCTTCATCGCAGCGGTCAACTCGGCGGAAAGTGCGGCCTGACGTGCAATATCCGTCAAAGGCAAGCGGTGTGCGAGTGCGTCGTGGACCGGATACAGGACATCGAGAAGGGTCTTGTCCCCGGCATGTGAGCGGCCGCGACGCGCGACCGCGTCAATCGCCTGCTTCAGTACCGAGGGGAAATCCTGTTTGCCGTCGAGTGCGCGGAGCTCGCGACCTATCTCCATAAGCAGCGTCCCGTAAAGCGGGCCTGCCGCTCCGCCGATGTTCATCACGAGCGTCAGCCCAATTTTTTCAAGCGCGTCCGGCAAGGGGAGCAGCGAAACGAAGGCTTCCTCCGCACTGACTGCTTCGCAGCCGCGGCGCATGTTCGTTCCGTGATCGCCGTCACCGATCGCGCGATCAAGCCCACAGAGATGGTCGCTGTTTGCCGCGATCGTTGCGCGGCAGGCTTCGATCAATCCCGCGACAAGAACCGGTTCTGCCTGCACCCAAAATCCTCCCGGCGCTCGCTCATACCAGCGATGCCACCATTTCGAATACACCTGCAACGGCTACGGCGCCTGGATCGGGCACTCCTTCCAGATCCCTCTCGCCGACATAGGAGGCGCGCCCTGCCTTTGCCTTCCGCATCGCCTTTGTCGACTCTGCACCTGCTGCTGCTGCCTTTGCCGCGGCCGCGACACCCCCTGATGCCAGAGCGGCAAGTGCCGGAGCGAGCGCATCGACCATTGTGCGGTCGCCGACACCCGCCCCTCCATAGAACGTCATCCGATCAAGCCCGGCAAGCAGGGCAGTAGCGATATCTTTCTTTTCGGCCATTGCCTGGGATGCGGCGGTGAAGAAGATAGAGAGAAGCACGCCGCTGGAGCCGCCCATGCTCGTGCTCAGGATCTCGCCGATCGAGGCCATCGTGGCGGCGGGATCCTCCAGCGGCAGAGTGTCCATGCGCAAAAGAATGCTGCGGGCGCCCGCCGCGACCGTAGAACCGGTATCACCGTCACCGACGCGGCTATCCAAGCGATTCAGCTCTTCTTCGAGAGAAATCAGATGCTCGCAAAGTGTCGTCAGGAGACGACGGTTCTGCCTGTTGTCGCTGGCCAGGACCACCTCTTTCCGTGCAAGCGCTCTTTGAGGGGCGGGAATGATGGCGATCTCATGCCGCTTGATCGCGGGCGGCCAGGCATGTGGTCCAACGGCAGCCGTCAGCGCGGCTTCACGGCTGGCGTCCAGGCGGATCAGCGACAGCGAGAAGCCGTTCATGTTAAGCGCGGTCATCATCGGCGCCGGGCCGATGATAAGCCGCACGCAGCGGCTGAGGGGAGATGATAATACGGCATTCGCTATCACGCTCATCTCAAGTGGCGGTACGGCGCCGAGGTTGTTGATCAGCAACGCATGGTCGTGCGAATTATCCAGCTTGGCGGCCAGCCGCTCGGCCATGGTGGCGACAAGGTCGGCAACCGGCTGCAGTACAATGCGTTCGACCCCTGGCTCGCCGTGGATCCCGAGACCGAGTTCTCCCTCGTTGGCGCCAAGCCGATCCTCATGCGCCAGGCCTGGCACACTGCAGGTCGATAGTGACATGCCAAGCGAGACGATGTCGCCTGCTGCGGCGGCCGCCTGAGCAGCGACTGTCTTGAGATCGGCGCCGGCCTCGGCGTGATAGCCGGCGATCTTGTGCACGAAGAGCGTACCGGCAACGCCGCGCGGCTGGTTGATCCCAGGGATGGCGATGTCGTCGGCGACAATCGCCATTTCGACGTGGAAGCCTTCGGCACGCGCCTTCTCGGCGGCAAGGCCGAAGTTCAGGCGGTCGCCCGTGTAGTTCTTGACGATGAGCAATGCACCCTTGGGCCCTGTTACGGCGCGGATTGCCGTCAGCACCGCATCGACGCTGGGCGAGGCAAAGATTTCGCCGGACACCGCTGCTGTGAGCATGCCCTTGCCGACGAAGCCTGCATGCGAGGGCTCGTGCCCGGCACCGCCGCCGGAGATGATTGCGACCCTGGATTTATCCCAGTCCGCACGGAGGATCACCTTGATCTCGGGAAAGGTATCCAGACGGGCCAGTCGGGAAGGGCCGCTCGTCAGGAGCAGGCCATCCAAGGCTTCGGTGACGATGGTTTCCCGGCGATTGAAGAAGTGTTTCATGAAGTAAGACCCGTCGTTTATGCCACTGTTTCGTTCTCATCCGAGGCGCTGGCCGCCGGCATCGAAATAGAGCGGATCGCGCAGCGTCAGGCTGATTCGATCACCCGGCCGGATCGCAAAGTATGGATCGGCAAGCGTGACGAGCTTGTGGTCGCGCACCCTGATGTGCAGGTGGTTCTGGTCCCCCAGGTGCTCGATCCAGTCTATTTGGGCATTGGCGTTCTGATCGAGCACGATATCGAGATGCTCGGTTCGCGCCCCGATCGTCTTGGTTCCAGGCGGCGGATTGGCGCCGGGAAGAAGATCGGTGGGCAAGAGGTTGATGTGCGGCTGGCCAAGGCGCGCCGCGACATGAAGACTGGCCGGATCGCCATAGATTTCGCGGGGCGTTCCGACTTGCAACAATCGTCCTTCAGCAACGATGCCGATCCGATCCGCCATCGTCATGGCTTCGACCTGGTCATGGGTTACGTAGAGCAGGGTCGAACCGAGCTCCTTCTGGATACGCTTCAGTTCCAGACGAAGCTCCGCACGCAGCTTGGCGTCGAGCGAAGAGAGCGGCTCGTCCATAAGATAGATAGCGGGACGGCGCACCAGCGCCCTGCCGATCGCAACGCGCTGCATTTCGCCACCCGACAGACGTGTCGAACGGTTCTCCAGCTTGTGGTCGATCCTGACCATGCGCGCAATTTCCCTGACGCGGCGGTCGACTTCATCGTTTGCGAGCTTGCGCACCGGCGCTCGCAGCGGAAAGGCGAGATTGTCGTAGACCGTCATGTGCGGATAGAGCGAATATTGCTGGAAGACGAAGGCGACGTCCCTGTCGGCCGGAGCTGTGCCCGCGACATTGCGACCGCCGATTTCGATGCGTCCGCCGTCGGGGCGCTCCAGGCCCGCAATGAGGCGCAGCGTGGTTGTCTTGCCGGCGCCCGTTGGCCCAAGGAGGACGACGAACTCACCGTCTCGGATCGAGAGGTCCAAGTCAGCCAGAGCCTGCGTATCGCCGAAACACTTGCTAAGGTTCTTGAGAACAACATCAGCCATGTTCAACCTCCGAATAGAGTGCCGAAGCAACGGCACGACCCGACTTGCAGTCGAACAGTGAGAGCTTGGCTGGATTGAACTCAAGACCAACCGTCTCGCCGATGCGGAAGTTGCGGTTTGCGGGAACGCGGGCTTTGATAACCCCGCTCGATGTCTCGATTGCCACGACCTGATTGGTTCCGAGATATTCGCTGCCGTAGACCGCTCCTCGCAACGGCGAGGTATCGCTGAAGCGGATATGTTCCGGCCTGACGCCAAGCGCCAATTCGGTTTCGGCCAGGTCCTGGTACACCACCGGAACGCTGACATTGACGCCTTCAAGCGAGACTGATCGCGCCCCGCTCTGGAGGCCGGAGACGAAGCGCATAAAATTCATCGGCGGCGACCCGATGAAATCCGCGACATACATGGTGGCCGGCTTGCTGTAGATTTCCTGCGGCGTGCCGAATTGCTCGATGACACCATGGTTCATGACAGCGATCTTGTCGGCCATTGCCATGGCTTCGTGCTGATCGTGCGTCACGTAGACCGTCGTTGCGTGGATGCGATTATGCAGTTCGCGCAGCTCGTGGACCATCACTTCCCGGAATTCTGCGTCGAGCGTGCCAAGGGGCTCATCCATCAGGAAGCACTTCGGGCGGCGCACGATCGCGCGACCGAGAGCCACGCGTTGGCGATCGCCGCCGGCAAGTCCGGAGACGGATCGGTCCAGGATATGACCGATCTGCAGCAGTCGCGCGGTTTCCTCGACACGCTTTCGGATCTCCGCCTTCGGCATCCCTTGCGAGAGGAGCGGAAAACCGATGTTCTTGCGCACGTTCATATGCGGATAGAGAGCAAAAAGCTGGAAGACGAAGGCAATGTCGCGGGCGCTGGCGCGGTTGAAGGTAACGTCTTCGCCGTCAAGGTAAATCTTGCCGCTGGTCGGCAGCTCAAGTCCGGCGATCATTCGAAGCGTCGTCGTCTTGCCACAACCGGACGGGCCCAGCAGTGCCAGGAACTCGCCATCACGGATGGTGAAGCTCGAATCCTCAACCGCGACGAAGCTACCGAATTGCTTGCGGAGATTTTCTACCCTGATGTCTGCCATGGCTCACTCCGGAAACTTCGAGACGATGATGAACATGGCCGTGCCGGCAAGCAGAGTCACCAGCGAGTAGGTGTAGAGCACCAGCAGGAATGGTTGGAACAGCATGAGGAAGCCGATCGCAATCAGCGTGGTCGCGAGGTTCTCCATCGGGCCGCGGCGCAGGAAGAAGGGGCGCTTCGGGCGGGATGGCCGCGGTGTTTCAATGAGATGCGTCATTTGCGGACCGCTCCGAAGGTGATGCCACGCAAGAGCTGCTTGCGCAGGAGAATGGTGAAGACGAGGATCGGAATCAGGAAGATCGTCGTTCCCGCAGCGACGGCTGGCCAGTCCTGACCGCCTTCGCCGATGATCGTTGGAATGAAGGGGGGCGCCGTCTGGGCTTGACCCGAGGTCAGCAATGCTGCGAAGGCATATTCGTTCCAGGCAAAGATCAGGCAGAAGATCGCGGTGGCCGCGATTCCAGTCGTCGCCTGTGGCAGGACGACTTTCCAGAAGGCCTGCAGCCGGGTGTAGCCATCGATCATTGCCGCCTCCTCGTATTCCCGCGGGATCTCGTCGATGAAACCCTTGAGCAGCCAGACCGCAAGCGAGACATTGACTGCGGTGTAAAGCAGAATCATGCCAAGTGCCGTATCGGAAAGACCAAGCTCGCGGTACATGAGATAAATCGGGATGGCGACCGCGATGGGCGGCATCATGCGCGTCGATAAGATAAAGAACAAAAGATCGTCGGCAAGCGGCACTCTGAAGCGGGAGAAGCCGTAGGCGGCCAGCGTTCCCAGCGAGACGGCCAGGAACGTCGAGCCGAAGGCAATCACCAAGGAATTCGCAAAGCGCGGCAGGAAATTCGAGGGGCCTGCAATCACCATGTTCCGCTTGCGGGTCACCTCGTCACAGGTGCCGGTCGGTGCTGGCAGGGAGGCGATATATTCCGGCGTCTGCCGCGTTCTGGTGGTCAGAAGGTTGCAATAGCCTTCCAGCGTCGGCGTAAAGACGACCTTCGGAGGATAGCTGATGGAATCCGGTGGAGACTTGATGCTGGTCAGGAAGATCCAGGCGAGCGGGATCAGGGTGATCAAAGCGTAAAGGATCACGATAGCGCCAGCGATGCGCTTGCTGGTCTGGCTCGGCTCGACGACCGAGTGGGCTGAGGTGACGGAGCTCATCGTTGCTTCACCTTGTTGAGCGCTTTGACGTAAATGTTCGCGAGGCCGAACACGGCAACGAAGAGGACGATGGCAAAGGCCGACGCCCTTCCGGTAGCCCAGCTCTCAAAGGCGGCACGTTTCAGGGTGATGGAGGCGACCTCGGTGATCGAACCCGGACCGCCTCCCGTCAGCAGCGTGACCATATCGAACATCTTGAAATTTTCGATGCCGCGGAACAGTACGGCGAGCATGATGAACGGCAGCGCCATCGGAACGGTGATCGACCAGAATTGCCGCCATGCGGAGGCGCGGTCGACCTCCGCGGCCTCATAGATGTAGTCGGGGATGGAACGCAAACCCGCCAGGCAGATCAGCATGACGTACGGCGTCCACATCCAGGTATCGACGATGATGATCGCCCAGGGCGCCAGCGAGACGTTGCCGAGCATCTGGATGTCGGCGGTCGGGATGCCGGTGACGAGGGAAACGGCATAGGCGAAGAGACCGATCTGCGGTTCATAAAGGAAGCGCCAGAAGTTGCCGACGACGGCCGGAGACAGCATCATCGGAATCAGGATCAGTGTCGTCCAGAACGCGTGGCCGCGAAACTTCCGGTCGATAAGATAGGCGAGCGTAAAGCCGATCACCGTCTGCAGCAGGATCGTCCAGAACACGAAGTGGGCTGTCGTCTGCATAGCCTGCCAGATATCAGGGTCGGTCAGAACGCGCTCGTAATTGCTCAATCCGACATTCTGGACCGGCGCATTTGGACGGTTGGCGCGATAGTTCGTGAATGAGAGATAAATTGCCCAGATAAGCGGGAAGATGTTGATGGCAAGAAGAAGGATGATGGTCGGGGCGATAAACAGCCAGGCGATCGCTCGATCCGATAGCCCGCGGACACGGTGAGCGACCGATGTGGGCGTCGCCCTTGCCGTTGCGTGCGCTGCCTTTTCGACCATGGAGGAAGAGGAAATGTTCAAGATATCACCTGGTCTTTGCGTGTGTGAGACACGTGGCGGCCCGGTAGTCTTGGCGATCCGGGCCGCCATTCCGGCAAGGATGCTGCGCCTCCAGCCGGGCACTAGATCTTGCCGTCGTCCTTGAAGACCTCGGTCCAATCCTTCACGAGGCCATCGAGCGCCTCCTGCGCCGTGCCGTTGCCGGCCACGACATAGTTATGGACACGCTTCTGCATATCCTGGAGAAGGGTTGCGTAGCTCGGCTCGGCCCAGAAATCCTTCACGATCGCCATCGAGTCCAGGAATGCCGGGGCATAGGGCTGGCTGGATGCGAAATCCGGAGCGTTCACGACCGACTTTAGGCAGGAGTAGCCTCCGAGTTGCCACCATTTGGCCTGGACGTCAGGCTGAGCGAACCACTTGATGTATTGCAGAGCGGCATCCTTTTTGTCGGAATAGGAGACAACAGAGATGCCCTGTCCGCCAAGCTGTGCGAAATGCTTCTTTTCAGCTGGATTGGGGAAGAACCCGATCCTGTCGCCGCCGACCTTCTCGTCCTTGTAGAGGCCCGGCCAGGTGAAGGCGAAGTTCATCTGCATCGCGACCTGGCCGGATTTGAAGGCGTCCGCGGACTCCACCATGTAAACGTTGGAGCTGCCGGGCGGCGTGCAGCAATCATAGAGTGCCTTATAGAATTCCAGACCCTTCACTGCATCGGGTGAATTGACGAAGCCATTCATTTCATAGGGCTTGTCCGGGTTGTCGTACTGGAAGCCCCAGCTGTAGAGGACGTTCGTCACGCCCATCGTGATGCCTTCAGAGCCGCGCTCGGTGTAGATCGAAGCGCCATAGACGGTCTTGCCGTCGATCTGACGCTTTTGGAAGAATTCGGCAATCTGCTTCAGCTCGTCGTAGGTCTTGGGGGCCACGAGTTCCCGACCATACTTCTCCTTGAACTCCTTCTGCAGTTCCGGCCGCTCGAACCAATCCTTACGATAGGTCCAGCCAACCACGTCACCCATGGCAGGCAGCGCCCAGTAGTTCGGCGTGTTCTTCGGCCATTCGGAATAGCCAACGACCGTCGCCGGCACGAAGTCATCCATCTTGATGCCTTCCTTGTCGAAGAAGTCGTTGAGCTTGACGTAGTGGCCGTTTTCCGCCGATCCGCCGATCCACTGGCTGTCGCCGATGATCAGATCGCAGAGCTTACCGCGTGAGTTCAACTCGTTGAGGAAACGATCCGCGTAGCTCGTCCACGGGACAAACTCGAATTTCATGTCCGTTCCGGTCTTGGCGGTGAAATCTTTCGACAGCTCGACGAGTGCGTTTGCAGGATCCCAGGCGGCCCAGCACAGCGTTAATTGATCAGCTTTTGCAATATTGGGCAACGCCAGCGACATGGTAGACGCCGAGGCCAGCCCGAGAAGGGCTTTCAATGTTTTCTGCATGAGTTCCTCCCAGAACCAAAGGCCGGCTCCCCGCCGACACGCAAGTCCACCAATGTCAGAGAATGCCTACATGAACTCCTCAACTTTCATGTTTAGCAATATGTTTAGTGATAGATATTTTTATAAACATTGCAAGCGATAATCGTTGCTGCACTGCACATGATGAAAGGACGTACCGCGCTCCTTCGACGGGCCGCATCACGACGTCCGAAAACCTGCATGAAAGCCCGGCGTGCGCCAGCCGAGAGGCTCGCTCAATGGCTGATCATCCACGGCCGCCCCGAAGGGAAGGTCTTGGCGCCGTCGGCGCGATAGACCGCCTTCGATTTGGCCTTGCCGCCACAGCAGCCGCATCCGGGGGCGTGACCGAGGCTTTTCGAGGTCTTGGGCTCGTGCGCCGCCTTCTCGTTGATCTGATGCGCCACTCGTGCGCCCGTTTCCATCTTGGCGAAGAAGGGCGTGGTGAAGAAGGCGCGCGGTGCCGGCGTGCCGCAGGTCGGGCAGTCGCAAGGTTCGGCCGAGCGCACCATAGGGCGCAATTCGGTGAAAGGGCCGCAGGCGTCGCAGGAATAGTCGTAATAGGGCATGGCTGGCTCCGGGTCGTTGAGATGCACAATCAGGGCGGCGGCATCGCCACCCTGATTGCCTCGTATGATCAAAGGTCGGGGGCGAGCGGCACGTCGGCCTTGCCATCAAGGAATATTTTCGGACCGTCGGCGCCGGGCTTCATGTCGAATTCGAAGATGTCGAGCGGCAGCCACAGCGTCGCGCAGGCGTTTGGGATGTCGACCACGCCGGATATATGGCCCTGGACCGGCGCCGTGCCGAGGATGGCATAGGCCTGGGCGCGGGTGTAGCCGAACTTGGTCATGTATTCGATGGCGTTCAGGCAGGCCTGGCGGTAGGCAATGTGCACGTCGAGATAATGCTGCTTGCCGCCCTCGTCGACCGAGATGCCCTCGAAGATCAGGTAGTCGTCGTATTTCGGCGTGATCGGCGAGGGTCGGAAGATCGGGTTCTTGATCCCGTATTTGGCCATGCCGTCCTTGATCAGCGACACCTTGATATGCAACCAGCCCGCCATCTCGATGGCGCCGCAGAAGGTTATCTCGCCGTCGCCCTGGCTGAAATGCAGGTCGCCCATGGAAAGGCCGGCGCCGTCGACATAAACCGGGAAATAGATCTTCGAGCCGCGCGACAGGTCCTTGATGTCGCAATTGCCGCCGTGCTCGCGCGGCGGGACCGTACGAGCGCCCTCGGCGGCCGCCTTGTCGCGGGCCTCGCCCTTGAGAGCGCCCATATGCGCGGTCGGGCCGCCATCCGGCAGGGTGGCAAGCGCCGGTATGCGGGTGGGATCGGTGTCGAACAGCGCCTTTTCGCGGCTGTTCCACAGGTCCAGCATTTTGCGGTCCGGCAGGCAGCCGATCAGGCCCGGATGGATGAGGCCTGCATATTTGACGCCCGGCACGTGGCGCGAGGAGGTGAACATGCCGTGGAAGTCCCAGATCGACTTCTGTGCTTCCGGGAAATGCTCGGTCAGGAAGCCGCCTCCGTTCTTCCTGGAGAAGAAGCCGTTGAAACCCCATAGGCTGTTGTCGAAGGCGCCGATGTCGAGGATGTCGACCACCAGCAGGTCCCCGGGCTCGGCACCCTTCACGCCGATCGGGCCGGACAGGAAGTGGACCTGCGAGAGGTCGACGTCGCGCACGTCGGAGGCATCGTCGTCGTTCTTGATCTGGCCGCCGGTCCAGTCATAGGTCTCGACCCGGAAGTCGTCGCCGGGTTCGACCCAGCAGGCCATCGGAATGTCGGGATGCCAGCGGTTGTGAATCTTCTCGTTGCCGTAGGCGGGCTCGCTTAAGTCCACCTTGATGAGGGTATCGGGCATGCCGTTGTCCTTCCTTGCTTCGTGAATGTATCGGGTGGCGGAATGTGGTCAGACGGAAAGGAAGGCGGAGACCTTCTCCTCGTCGATGCCGGCGCGCGGGGACTCGTGGACGATCTGGCCCTTTTCGATGACGAGCACCCGATCGGCCATGTCGAGTGCGAAGCTCAGCACCTGTTCGGAAACAAGGATCGAAAGGCCCATCTCGTCGCGGATGCGGCGGAGCGTGCGCGCCATCTCCTTGATGATCGACGGCTGGATGCCTTCCGTCGGTTCGTCGAGGATCAGCACTTTCGGCCGGGATGCGAGCGCCCGGGCGATCGCCAGCTGCTGCTGCTGGCCGCCGGAGAGATTGCCGCCGCGCCGCCCCTTCATTTCCAGCAGCACCGGAAACAGTTCGTAGATTTGGTCCGGCACGGTGGTTTCACCCGTCACGGTGAGACCGGTCTCGATATTCTCCCTGACGGTCATGGCCGAGAAGATCATGCGGCCCTGCGGCACATAGGCGAGGCCCGCGCCGACGCGCTGGTAGCTTTCGAGTGTCTCGATCGACCGGTCGGCGATGCGGATCATGCCTCGGCTGGACGGCACGATGCCGATCAGCGACTTCATCAGCGTGGTCTTGCCCATGCCGTTGCGGCCCATGATGGCGACGATTTCGCCGGGCGCGATGGTGAGGTCGAGGCCATGGATGACCTCGCTCTGGCCATAGGCGACGTGAAGGTTTTCGACTGCGAGCATGGCGTCCTCCTAATGGCCGAGATAGACTTCGACGACCTTCGGGTCGTTCTTGACGCGCTCCATCGACCCCTCGGAGAGCACCCGTCCCTGATGCAGCACCGTGACCCGGTGGGCGATGTCCTCGACGAATTTCATGTCGTGCTCGATGACGATCACGGACTGGTTGCGGATGATGGTGTTCAGGAGTTCCGCGGTCTTCCTGCGCTCGGCGATGCTCATGCCGGCGACCGGCTCGTCCAGCATCAAGAGCTTGGGGCTCTGGATCAGAAGCATGCCAATCTCCAGCCATTGCTTCTGCCCGTGACTGAGGATCGCCGCCTCGGTGTTCAGGTGGTCCTTGAGGAAGATCATCTCGGCGATCTCCTCAACGCGGTCGCGCACCTCGGCGTCGCGCCGGAAGAACAGCGCGCCGAATACGTTGCGGCCCCGCGGGAAGGAGAGTTCGAGGTTCTCGAACACCGTCAGGTCCTCGTAGATCGACGGGTTCTGGAATTTGCGACCGACGCCTGCATGCACAATCTCGTGCTCCCGCATGCCGGTCAGTTCCTGGCCCCTGAAGCGGATCGAGCCCTCGGTCGGCCTGGTGCGGCCGCAGATCAGATCGAGCACGGTGGTCTTGCCAGCGCCGTTCGGACCGATGATCACGCGGATCTCATTCTCATCGACATAGAGGGAAAGGTCATTGACCGCCTTGAAGCCGTCGAAGGAGACGGTGAGGCTTTCGACACTCAGGAGGAAGTCGGCTGGTGCGTTCGGGTCCATCGCCTTGGCCTTTCACTTCGAGGAGGATGGCGCAGCCGCGGCGCCGGGGCGCAGCAGCGCCACGATCCGGGTGAATTTCAACAGCGCCGGCTCGACATGCTCGCGGATGACCCCGGCAAGGCCGAAGGGGAAGGCCATGACCACGGCGATGAACAGCCCGCCCATGGCAAACAGCCAGAGTTCGGGGAAGCTCTCGGAAAACGAGGTCTTGGCGAAGTTGACGAGCAGCGCGCCGTAGACCGCGCCGAACAGCGACAGGCGACCGCCGACCGCGCAGAAGATCACTATTTCGATCGACGGCACGATCCCGACGAAGGAGGGTGACATGAAGCCCACCTGCAGGGTGAACATCGCCCCGCCGATGGCGGAGAAGGCGGCCGCCAGGCAGAAGACGAAGATCTTGAAGTTCGACACGTCATAGCCAGAGAAGCGCACGCGGTCCTCGCGATCGCGCATCGCAACCAGCAACCGACCGAATTTCGACACCCGGACGAACTGGGCGAGAACCAGGCAGCCGATCAACAGCACCGCATTGACGAAATAGAGCACGAATTTGGCTTCGTCAGTTCGGATGTCCCAGCCAAGCAGCGTGCGCAGGTCGGTGATGCCGTTGACGCCGCCGGTATAGCCCTGCTGACCGATGATCAGGATGGTGAGGATGGCGGCCACCGCCTGGGTAATGATGGCGAAATAGACGCCGCCGACCCGCCGCTTGAACATCGCTGCGCCGATGACATAGGCAAACGCGGTCGGCACCGCGACGATTGCGATCAGCGTGAAGCCGAAGGAATGGAATGGCTGCCACCAGAAGGGCAGTTCGGTTACCTGGTTCCAGTCCATGAAATCAGGAATGCCGGGCGTCGACTGGATCTTCGTCGCCTCCGGGGTCGAGGCCTCCAGCTTCAGGAACATCGCCATGCAGTAGCCGCCGAGGCCGAAGAAGATGCCCTGGCCGAGGCTCAGGATACCGCCAAGGCCCCAGCAGAGCACGAGGCCGAGCGCGACGAAGGCATAGGTCAGGTATTTGCCGACCAGGTTGAGCCGGAAGACATCGACGGTGGCGGGCAGGACGAGGAGGATCAGGGCGGCCAGAATGGCGAGCGCCACCCATTCGCGTTGCTTGAACAGAAAAGTCTCGGAGGTCATGGTTCGGTACTCCTCAGCGGCGGATATTGAGTGTGAACAGGCCTTGCGGGCGCAGCATCAGGATGCCGACGACGGTGAGCAGCGTGAGTACCTTGGCCATGGAGCCGCTCATGAAGAATTCCATCGCCGACTGGGCCTGGGAGATGGTGAAGGCGGAGGCGATCGTGCCGATCAGGCTGCCGGCGCCGCCGAAGACGACCACCAGGAAGGTATCGACGATATAGAGCTGGCCGGCGGTCGGCCCGGTCGAGCCGATCATGGTGAAGGCGGAACCGGCGATCCCGGCGATGCCGCAGCCGAGCCCGAAGGTCATTCGGTCGACGCGCTTGGTGTCAATGCCGACGGCGCCGGCCATGACCCGGTTCTGCAGCACGGCGCGCACCTGCTTGCCGAAGGTGGAGCGCGCCATCATCAGATAGACGGCGAAGGCGATCAGGATGGTCAGAGCCATGACGAACAGGCCGTTGATCGGGATCTCGATCATGTCGGTCAGCGCGACCGAGCCCATCATCCAGTCCGGCAGGGTGACGCCCATTTCGCGGGCGCCGAAGACCGAGCGGTAGACCTGCTGCAGGATCAGCGACAGGCCCCAGGTGGCAAGCAAGGTATCGAGCGGCCGACGATAAAGATGCCGGATCAGACCCCACTCGACCAGCACGCCCAGCCCGAAAGAGGCGCAGAAGGCGAGCGTCATGGCCGCGAAGAAATAGGCCGGAAACAACACCGGCACATATTCGGTCACCAGATGGGAGCAGAGATAGGTCACATAGGCGCCGAGGATCATGAATTCGCCATGGGCCATGTTGATGAC
This sequence comes from Neorhizobium descurainiae, assembly GCF_051400715.1. NCBI lineage: Bacteria > Pseudomonadati > Pseudomonadota > Alphaproteobacteria > Hyphomicrobiales > Rhizobiaceae > Neorhizobium > Neorhizobium descurainiae. The sequence continues at coordinate 116,459 of NZ_JBLFFK010000015.1, read as the reverse complement.
GCCCATCTGGCCGAAGATGATCGCAAGACCCAGCGCCATCAGCACGAAGACCGAAAAAAGGCTGAGGCCTGCGAAGCCCTGCATGGCCAAAATCGAAGTGAACTCGCCAAAGGTATAGTCGCCAATCATCGCGGCCTCGCCGTTCGCAATTGAGGATGGAAGGAAAGGGGCGCCGCCCGGCCAGGCAGGCGGGGCGGCGCTACAGCATCGGCCCGAAAATCGTAATCGATTTTCGGATAGCCTGATGCGTAGATTCAAAGACCTAGAGCGTCCTTTGTGCGTCCAATAGGACGCACGGCGCTCTAGGCGAGGCTTATTGATAGCCTTCGGGGAAGGGGTTCGGCTCCATCAGGTCGGTCGTCTCGTAGACCACCTTGTACTGGCCATCGAGCTGGGCATGGCCCACGCGTGCTTTCGACCAGAGGTGATGGTTCTCGTGGATCTTGACGTAGCCTTCCGGTGCCGTGGTCAGTTCGATGCCCGGCGACGCGGCCTTGACCTTGTCGATATCGAAGGAACCAGCCTTCTCGACGGCGGCCTTCCACAACCAAGGGCCGAGATAGGCCGCCTGGGTGACGTCGCCAATGACGATATTGTCGCCCCACATCTTCTTGAACTCGGCGACGAACTGCTTGTTGTTGTCGTTCTCCAGGCTCTGGAAGTACTTCATCATCGCGTAGGCGCCGGCCATGTTCTCGCCGCCGATGCCGAGGATTTCGTCCTCGGTCACGGAGATCGTCAGGAGAAGCGGCTTTTCCTTGGACAGGTCGATGCCGGCGGCCTTCAGCTGCTTGTAGAAGGCGACGTTCGAGCCGCCGACCACGATCGCATAGATCACGTCCGGCTTCTTCAGCTTGATCTTGTTGATCACCGAATTGAACTGGGTGTGGCCGAGCGGATAATATTCCTCGCCGACGACCTCGAGGCCAAGCTTCTCGATATGTTTGCGGGCGATCTTGTTGGAGGTGCGCGGCCAGATATAGTCAGAACCGAGCAGGTAGAAGGACTTGGCGCCCTTTTCCTTCACCACCCAGTCGATGCCGGCGAGAATCTGCTGGGTCGCCTCCTGGCCGGTGTAGATCACATTCGGGCTCTCCTCGAGACCTTCGTAGAAGGTCGGGTAGTAGAGCATGCCGTTATACTGTTCGAAGACCGGCAGCACGGCCTTGCGCGAGGCGGACGTCCAGCAACCGAAGACGGCCGCCGTCTTGTCCTGAACAAGCAGTTTCTTGGCCTTCTCGGCGAAGGTCGGCCAATCGGAAGCGCCATCTTCCTGGATGAATTCGATCTTGCGGCCGAGCACGCCGCCCATGGCGTTGATCTGCTCGATTGCCAGCTTCTCCGCCTGGACCGAACCTGTCTCGCTGATCGCCATCGTGCCGGTGACGGAATGCAGGATGCCGACCTTGACGGTGTCGTCGGTGACGGCGAGCCCGGTCGTGTTGACGGCGGCGGTCGGATAGTCGGCGGCCACGACCGGCGCGACGCCCGTGGCGAGGAAAGGCATTGCGGCAATGCCGGCCAGCAGCGTCCTGCGGGTCACGGGCATCAGTCTTTTCGATGGTTCGTCCTTCATGGCAGAGCCTCATTTCGCTTGTGTTCGGAGGGTGCTGGCTCGGTCCGGCCAACTGACGCGAGTGTTGCGGCGGTGCTGCAACGCAACAATGGAGCGTTTGACGTATTTGTCCTTGCCCATTTTCCCCCTAGCATCGGGCCAGATGACGGGTTGAAGCCATCGGAGGATTGAATTTATTGAAAAAAAAGGGCGGTCCGAATCCGGATATGACGGTCGGCGGCAAATGGTTTCGGCGACTTTCACCGCGCGGCGACGCGGCTGGAACGTTTCTTGCTTTGCAGTTGCAGCGAATTCGGGACGCGCCTCATACGGCGGACGGGCCTGCAACCCGGCGGAGTGACCTGTCGTGACCACAGCGGAGAGGATCCCGAGAAATCGCCGGACTTACAATAAATGGGTCGCCAACCAGACCCTGGAAGACTATGCGCTGCGCTTCACCGCCTATCGGGTGCGTCGTTTCTCCAGCGGCCGCATCGCCAACACCGCGATCGGGGCAATTTCCTTCTTGGCGCTGGAGGCGATCGGCGGATCGATTACGCTCAACTACGGCTTCCCCAACGCGGTCGCGGCAATCCTCGTCAGTTGCACGATCATCTTCCTGATGGGGATACCGATTGCCTACAACGCCGCCAAGTTCGGCGTGGACATCGATCTTCTCACCCGCGGCGCAGGCTTCGGCTATATCGGCTCGACAATCACTTCACTGATCTATGCCACCTTTACCTTCATCTTCTTCGCCATCGAGGCGGCGATCGTGGCGACCGCGCTGGAACTCTGCACCGGCCTGCCGCTGTCGATCGGTTATATCGCCAGCGCACTGATGATCATTCCGCTGGTGACGCACGGAGTGACCTTCATCAGCCGCTTTCAGGCGTGGACCCAGCCCTTCTGGATCGTGCTCCAGCTCGCACCCTTCATCTTCATCGCCGCGCAGAGCCACGTCTCGGTGCGCCAGTGGACTGGCTATACCGGCCTGTGGGGCCAGCCGGACGGCTCCGCCGATCTCGCCCATTTCGGCGCGGCCTCTGCGGTCCTGTTCTCGCTGGTGGCGCAGATCGGGGAGCAGGTCGATTTCCTGCGTTTCCTGCCGCGCCAGGACCGAAAGAACCGGCTGCGTTGGTGGGCGGCGCTGATGTTCGCCGGCCCCGGCTGGATCCTGATCGGCGGTCTGAAAATTCTCGCGGGCTCGTTCCTGGCCTTCTACGCCTTTCAGCACGGGGTCGGCTACGCCGATGCCGCCGACCCTACCCAGATGTATCTGAGCGTCTTTCGCGAGATGCTTGCCTCGCCGGAATTGGCCCTGGGGTTGACCGGCATCTTCGTCGTGGTCTGCCAAGTCAAGATCAACATCACCAACAGCTATGCCGGTTCGATCGCCTGGTCCAACTTCTTCTCGCGCCTGACCCACAGCCATCCGGGCCGCGTCGTGTGGCTGGTGTTCAACGTGCTGCTCGGCCTGCTGCTGATGGAATTCGGCGTCTACAAGGCACTCGAACAGACGCTCGGCCTCTACGCCATCGTCGCCGTTTCCTGGATGGCGGCGATCGTCGCCGATCTCGTGGTCAGCAAGCCGATGGGCCTGTCGCCGGCCACCATCGAGTTCAAGCGCGCCCACCTTTACGACATCAATCCGGCAGGCTTCGGTGCCATGTGCATCGCCGATCTCGCCGGTCTTCTCGCCTATCTCGGTTTCTTCGGCACTTTCCTGGCTCAGGTCTACATCTACGTGGCGCTTGCCTCGGCCTTCGTGTTGGCACCGCTGATCGCGGCCGCCACGCGCGGTCGCTACTATATAGCCCGGGAAACCAAGGCCGACTGGGCCAATCAGCCGATGATCCAATGTTGTATCTGCGAGCACAGCTTCGACCGCGAGGACATGGCCGGCTGTCCGGTCTATTCCGGGCCGATCTGCTCGCTCTGCTGCTCGCTCGATGCCCGTTGCGGTGATCTCTGCAAGACCGATGCCCGGCTCATGGACCAGGCACGCAGCGCCGCCGCCGCCCTGCTGCCGGCCCGTTTCGCGGTTTGGGTGGAGGGCCGGCTGATGCGCTATGCCGCCATCCTGACGATGGTCACGCTGCTGATCGGAGCGCTATTCTGGCTGATCTATTTCCAGAGTACGATCGACCGGTCACTGCCGGCCGGGCCGATCTCGGCGGTGCTGTGGAAACTGTTCATCATCGTCTTTATCATCTCCGGCATCATCGTCTGGCTTTTCGTGCTGGCCCAGGAAAGCCGGAAATTCGCCGAGGAGGAATCGCGCCGTCACACGCGCCTGCTCATGGACGAGATCAAGGCGCACGAGGAGACCGACAGGCTGCTGCAGAAGGCCAAGGAGGCGGCCGAGTCCGCCAACGTCGCGAAGAGCAAGTATGTGGTGGGCCTCAGCCACGAGCTGCGCACGCCGCTGAGCGCCATTCTCGGCTATGCCCAATTGCTGGAGCGACAGAAGAGCATGCCCGGCTATGTCCACAATGCCGCGCGTACCATCAAGCGAAGCGGCGAGCATCTGGCCGACATGATCGAGGGCCTGCTCGACATTTCCAAGATCGAGGCCGGAAAGCTGGAGATCTACCGCCACAAGATCGCGCTCGGCCCCTTCCTCGATCAGATCGTGGACATGTTCAGCCTGCAGGCGCAGGCCAAGGGCATCAGCTTCGAATTCCGCTCGACCTCGACCATGCCCGACTATGTCTACACCGACGAGAAGCGGCTGCGCCAGGTGCTCATCAACCTGCTCTCCAACGCCATCAAGTTTACCCATGCCGGCAGAGTTTGCTTCAGCCTGTCCTATCGCGGGCAGGTGGCGACCTTCGAGATCGAGGATACCGGTGTCGGGATAAAGGCGGGCGATATCGAGCGGATTTTTCTCCCTTTCGAGCGTGCCGAGGTTGCGGTCGGACATATCAGTCCGCCCGGCACCGGCCTTGGCCTGACGATCACCAAATTGTTGGTGGAGATTATGGGCGGCGAACTCATCCTGAAAAGCACGCCCGGGAAGGGCACGCATTTCACCATCCGTCTCATGCTGTCTTCGGCGGCCAAGCCAGACGACATGGCGGGATTGGCACTTGCCATCACCGGTTATGAAGGGCCGCGCCGGACGGTGCTGATCGCCGACGATGACCCGGCCCAGCGGGCGCTGATGGAGGACGTCCTGGTGCCGATGGGCTTCGCGGTCATCACCGTGACCGATGGACCTGCCTGCCTGTCGCAACTGGCGCTTCATCGCCCCGACATCGTCATCCTCGACATCGCTATGTCGACGATGTCCGGCTGGGAGGTGGCCCGGCGGATTCGGCAGCGCCTCGGCCGCGACCTGCCGATCCTCATCCTGTCCGCCGATGCCGGCACCGAGCGAACCAGGCCCGAGTACGCGGACCTCTATGATTCCTACCTGATCAAGCCCTTCGGCTTCGAGGAGCTCTTCGAACGACTGGCGGCGCTCGTTCCACTGAGCTGGACCTATGACGACGGACGGCCGGAGGAGGTCGAGGTGCCGCCGCGCTTCCTGGATGCGGAACTGCCGGACAGGCAGAAGCTGCGCCAGTTGCGCACCCTCGGCCAGACGGGTTTTGTCCGCTCGATCGAGGCCATGCTGAACGATCTCGAAGTCTCCGCGCCGGAAACGGTGCGGTTCTGCAGACACATGCGTCATCTGGCCACGAGTTATCGCCTGCGCGATTTCCTCGCCGTGATCGAGGAGACCAAGAACAATGCCTGAGACATCCGATTGCAGCAAAGTCCTGATCGTCGACGACTCCCCCGACGCGCTCGCCATGCTCTCCGACGCGCTGAGCCTCGAGGGCATGGACGTGGTTGTCTCCAGCAGCGGCAGGCAGGCGATCACGCTTGCCAACACCACAGCCCCCGATATTGTCCTGATGGATGCGATCATGCCGGGCATGGACGGGTTCGAGACCTGCCAGATCCTCAAGGCCGCGCGGGGGTTCGAGGACCTGCCGATCATCTTCATGACCGGATACAACGAGAGCGAACACGTGGTGAAGGCGCTGGCTTCGGGCGGCGTCGATTTCGTCAGCAAGCCGATCCTGCTCGACCAGCTCTTCGCCCGGATGCGGGTGCATCTCGGCAACGCCCGGCGCGCCCGGTCGGCCCGCAACGCGCTCGATTCCACCGGACGTTGGATCGTCGCCTGCGACGGCAACGGCCGCATCGGCTGGTCGACGCCACAAGCCAGCGAACTGCTCCTGCGGGTCGGGGTGCGGCCCGATGCCGGTGCCTATTTGCCGTGGGAGGTGGCCGGCTGGCTGAGTGAACCGCAACCCCAGGACGGACCGCCATTGCCGCAGGCATTGCGTTACTCCCGCCATTCCCAGGATGTCGAGTTCCGACTGTTGTCGCATAGCCGGGACGGGGAAGTCCTGCTCAGGCTCGTCGACCGTCACCGCGGCACCGACGAGGAACAGCTCGTCAGGGCCTTCGGCCTGACGCTGCGCGAGGCCGAGGTGCTGCTCTGGGTCGCGCACGGCAAGTCGAACAAGGAGATCGCCGACATCCTCGACATGTCGCCTCGCACGGTGAACAAGCACATGGAGCAGATCTTCAACAAGCTCGCCGTGGAAAAGCGTACTTCGGCCGCCACGCTGGCGGTTAAGGTCTTGTGGCGGGAGTGATGGCGATGTCAAAAAAGCCGGTGATGTCGGCGTCGCGAAAGCTGAAGCGTTGATCGGCTGAAGCCACCGTCGCGCATTGAACATGCGGCGGCGGCTGAACAGCTACACAGGGAAGGCGCCACAGAACCAATCAGTGGCGGCTTCAAACTCGCCTCATTCGAGACATTCATATTGGCGCAGGTTACGCCGCCAGCCCCTTAGGCGCACCACCCGGCCTAACAATCTTGCTGCTGCTCCGGAATTTCGGTTTCTTCAATTGGTCTTGAACGCCTGGGATGTGCAGGCCTTTCGGAGCATTGGCCGCTCAATCTTCTTTTCCGGCCTTGGCAAGTTCCGAACTACCATGAGTCGCTGAATTGATATCGAAGCCGGGATGACCCCATGAGTGACAGCGAAGGTCGCCATTGACATGCCTCATGATATATCACAAGATATTCCTCAGCATTTGGGCCGCCTTCAGGTGGATCACAAAGGCGATAAAAGGGGAACTTTCATGACCAAGCATTCCATGTATTTCGCGATAATTCTGACGATGCTTTCGGTAGCTTCAGCAGAGGCAGATGAGCTACCCAAGGGCGCGCTCCTCCAGTCCGGCGAGATCGCAATGGCCGCGGACTTCGCCGCAGCGCCGAACCAGTTCATCAACAAAGACGGCAAGATGGACGGTCTCAACTACGATCTTTGCGGCGGATTGGCCGAAAAGATGGGCCTGAAGATCCAGTGGACGAACCTGGCGTTTCCGGGTCTGGTGCCCGGCCTTCAGGCACGCCGCTTCGATGGACTTTGCACCGCGATATTCGTCAATCCAGACCGCTTGAAGATCATGAACATGGTGCCTTACGTCCAGTGGGGCGAGGGAATGATGGTCGCCAAGGACAGTGATCTCGGCAAATGCGACTTCAAGAGCGGCGACAACGCGTCCTACAATGCCTGCTTCGATACGCTGGCCGGCAAATCCGTATCCGTCGCTGCGAGCGGTACCACCAACAAGAACCTCAAGGATCATAGCCAGCGGATGGTCGCCAAGGGCCTCGCGCCCATCGACATTCGCGCTTTCGACAGCAATTCGGAAGCGATCCAGGCGATTGCGTCGGGCCAGACCGTCGCTGCATATCTCAATGATCCGCAGGCGGCTTACCACATCAACAACACCAACAAGAACTTCAAGCTGTCCTTCACCGGTTATGCCTCCAACCAGCTGGCACTGGCGGTGATGAAGGATAACACCGCGCTTGCCGATGCGCTGGTGAAGGGCCTCGAGGCCCTGAAGGCTGACGGCAGCTATGCCAAGATCCTGGCGAAATGGGGTGTAGCGGAAGTTCCGTCCTTCGCCTACGCAAAGTAAACAGCTCGGCAGAGCAGCGGTGGTCCGCGGTTTGCGAACCGCCGCCATGACCGGGGATTGCCCGTGATATGGGATTTCGATACTTTCTGGACCTACCTGTTCGACCGCGACATCGCGATGGCGGCGCTGGTGACCCTTGTGGTCGCCACCGTCGCCCAGCTTCTTGCGACCGCGCTCGGCTTCGTCATCGCCTTGATGCTGCTTGGGCAGCCGGTCTTGAGGCGGTTTGCCAGGGCCTATATCTGGGCATTTCGCGGCATTCCGCCGCTCGTACTCCTGCTGCTGTTCTATTTCGGCCTCGCCCAGCTCGGGTTTCGCCTTTCGGTGCTTCAGGCAGGGGTCGCCGGACTTTCCCTCTATGCGTCCGCCTACATGGCAGAAATCTTCCGGACGGCTTTCGAGACGATCGATCGCGGCCAGCGCGAAGCGGCCTGGTCGCTCGGATACTCGCGCTTCGAGACGATGCGATCGATCCTGCTGCCCCAGGCGCTGAGGATCATCCTGCCGCCGTTCGGCAATGAGTTCACCTCGATGATGCGAACCACGTCACTTCTGTCGGTGATCTCCTTCCAGGAACTGGTCCGCGTCACCTCGATGGCGATCAACGAGACCTTCCGCCCCTTCGAACTCTATTCGGTGGCTTCGCTCTATTATCTGGCGATGACCACGGGATGGATGGTGATCCAGCATGCTCTTGAACGCGCCGCCCTGCACGGCAATCGGCGCGCCGTTTCCCCCTTGCCCGCAACGCAGCATTGAGCAGAAAAATGACAGGCAATAAAATGAAGAAGGCAAACATCATCCTTTACGGCATCGGCGCGCTGGGAGGGCTCGTGATGAAGGCGCTGCAGACGGATTATCCGATGATCCGGATCGTCGGCGCGATCGACCACGATCCGGCCAAGACGGGCAGGAAGCTTCAGGATCTGTTTCCGGAGAACAAGGGCATCGAAGGCATCACCGTCGCCCCGGATTTTAAGTCCTGGCTCGCGGTCACCGGTGAGAAAGCCGACGTCGTGCTGCACATGACGGAATCGAAGCCCGCCGCCATCGAGGCCCAGCTCGGCGAAATTCTGGAAGCCGGCATCAACGTCGTCTCCGCTGCCGAATCCATGTTTTATCCGCGCCTGCGCTATGCGGGCTTCACCGAGCGGCTGAATGCTCTGGCTGTTTCCAAAGGCGTCACGATCACCGGCGCCGGCATCAATCCCGGCTATATCTTCGACGCCATCCCGCTGACGCTCGCCCGCGCGACCAGCGACGTGAAGAAGGTGACCCTGACGCGCGCGATCGACGTCACCGGTACCGGCCCCGGCGATATCGAACATGTCGGCTACGGTCTCTGGCCTGATGAATTCAAGCAGAAGATCGACGCCGGGCAGATCGAGGGGCATATGGGCATGCCGGAATCGATCGCGCTGATCGCCGAGCGCCTGAACATGGATATCGACACGATCGAAGAGCGATGGGAGACCGAAACGGCTTCCTTTCCGGTCGACTCCGGCGATGCCAGCCTCGGCATTCTGGAGCCCGGCCGCGTGATCGGCATCAGCCAGTTCGCTGAAGGCAAGCGCGGCGACGAGACCATGATTTCCATGAGCCTGATCATGTATTACCAGCCGGAAAAGTTCGGGCTGGAGATTGCGGACCGCATCGACATCCTCGGCGCTCATCACATCAGGGCAAGCCTCGTTCCGGCAGCCCTCTCGCTGTTCGGTGCGGCCAACACCATCGTCAATTGCGTGCATGACGCGCTCTCCGGGCCTCCCGGCATGGCGAACATCCTGGACTTCGGCATGGGCGGCGCAAACCGCAGCGGCTTCACCTACGTGCTTGATCCCGACCGGCCGCATCGCCCGGGCCGCATGGCCCTCGTCAAGGAGGCGATCTAGCGGATGGCCTGGGATTCGGCGTTGTTTTCCGGAATCTTGTTCTCGCCGACCATGGCCTGGGCGGCCTGGACGACGCTCTGGATTGCGACGCTTTGCCAGACGCTTGGAACCCTGATCGGATTCCTCGTGGCGCCGATGCTGATGGGGAAACCGCGCCTGCCGCGGTTCCTCGCCTTCCTGTATCTCTGGATCTTTCGCGGCACGCCGCTGCTGGTGCAGATCCTGTTCTTCTACGCCGTGCTGCCATTGCTGGGCATGCGGCTTTCGGTGCTGACGACCGGCATCCTCGCGCTGTCCTTGAACGAGGGGCCGCGCATGGCGGAGATCATCCGCGCCGGTCTCATCTCGGTTTCCCCAGATCAGCGGGAGGCGGCGGCATCGCTCGGCCTCAGAAAGCTGCAGACCTTCTTCCTGGTCGTCCTGCCGCAGGCTCTGCGCGCCATCATCCCGCCGCTCGGAAACAATTACAGCTACATGATCAAGGCCACGTCGCTGCTCTCGGCGATCTCGGTCAGCGAGCTGCTGAGAAACTCGCAGCAACTGGCGCAATCGACGGGCCATCCGCTGGAAATCTATGCTGCGGCCGCCTGCTGGTACATGGGCATGATAAGCCTCACGATGATCGGCCAGGCCTTCATCGAAAAGCGCCTGCATCGCTCCGAGCAGCAGCGGCACGAGGTCGTACGTGCAGAGCAGCCCGCAAGCCCGCAGGCTCCGGTACTGCATCCTCTCGACCTGCCGTCCAGCGCGCCGCTGCTCGAGGCGAAAAACCTCACCAAGCGCCTGGGCAACACGCTCGCCGTCGATGAGGTGAGCCTCAGCATCCATCAGGGCGAAGTGATCGTCGTCATCGGCCCGTCCGGGTCCGGCAAGTCCACCCTGCTGCGCTGCCTGAATTACCTGGAGCCGCCGGACAGCGGCGAAATTCGCCTGCAGTCGGAGCCCTTTGGCCCGAGCCGCCGGCCTGACGGAAAGACGGCAGCCTTCGATCGCAGGGCTTTCGAGCGGCAGAGGCGGCGGATCGGCATGGTCTTCCAGCGCTTCAATCTCTTCAGCCATCTGAGCGCGCAGGAAAACATCGCGCGAGGTCTCGTCCGGGTGCTTGGCCGCCCGCGCGCCGAAGCGCGAAAGCGCGCCAACGACCTGCTGCGCGACTTCGGCCTCGCCGGGCTTGAACACAAGTATCCTTCCGAACTGTCGGGCGGACAGAAGCAGCGGGTGGCGATCGCGCGTTCGATCTCGATGGAACCGGCGCTGATGCTGTTCGACGAACCCACGTCCGCGCTCGATCCAGAAACGGTCGGCGAAGTGCTCGGCACCATGCAGACGCTGGCGCGTCAGGGCACGACGATGGTCATCGTCACCCATGAAATGGGGTTTGCACGCTCCGTCGCGGATCGAATCATTGTGATGGATCGGGGGCGGATCATCGAGCACGGAACGGCCGCGCAGATATTCGCAAATCCGGTCCACAGCCGGACGCGCTCCTTCCTGGCGCAGCTGGAAGCGGTGGCGCCCAAAAGGCATGTGATACCTGCCGAATAAGGCAGCGAAAGATTATTCTTTGAGCCGTTTTTGACGTCGTCCGCAATCGCGGGCAGCGGCACTTCCAATGTTGCTAAACGCTTCGCTGCAGCGCAGCATAATCTTCATGGAATTGATATTTTTCGTTGGACAATAAAAAAATATCTTGTGATATTTTCTGTGCGTAAATTCCTCGACTGGAAGGGCCTCCGCCATGTCTCTCGCTCGTACAGGAAGTACATTCTCCGCAGCATTCATCTCCCTTTTCATGGGTTATACGACGACGGCCGTGGCAGTCGACTGCCCGATCAAGGTTGCCGATTCCAGCCTTCTCACTCCCGGCGAGGCTGTCGTTTCGATCAACCCCGTCTCCCCGCCCATGCAATATGTCGATCCCAAGTCCGGCGAATTGAAAGGCATGCGCGTCGAGGTGGGCGACGCCATCCTTGAAAGGCTATGCCTGAAGCAGAAAAAGATCCGCGTCGATGATTTCGGCACGATGATTCCAGGACTGCAGGCGGGCCGCTGGGACATGATCAACACCGGCGTCTTCTTCACCGACGCCCGTATCAAGATCATCTACATGGTGCGCTACGAAAACCAGGCGATCGCCGTTTCGACCCGCCCGGGAGACGCTTCCAAGTTCAAGACCGTCGAGGATCTCGCGGGCAAGACGATCGGCGTCGATATCGGCGGCTATGAGGAAAACAAGCTCAAGCAGCTCGATCAGGAGCTGCAGGCGAAAGGCCTGCCGGCGATCAAGATCGCCATCTTCAACGACACCAATATCGACTATCAGGCGCTGAAGGCCGGGCAGGTGGATGCGAACTTCACCATCGAAGCCGTCGCCAAGGAATATGCCGATCGCGGCATTTCCCAGGTGGCGTTGAAGGGCCTCTATCCGTCGCCGGTCGCACTCGCATTCCGCAACAAGGAATTCGCCCAGGCTGTCGCCGACACGCTGACGAAGATGAAGGCGGACGGAAGCTACCAGGCGATCTTCGACAAATACGGGAAGAGCATCTGGGATGGACCGTTCGACGTGAAGGGCCCCGGTATCTGACAAGGCCAGCCATCTGACAAAAGTTGAGCGGCGGGCCAGGGCTGCGCCGCTCGCTGATTTCCGGAGAACATTCAGATGACGGTTTGGAGCTGGTCCGCCTTCTTCGAATATCTGTTCAGCCCCTTTCTGCTTTACGGGGCCTGGACCACGATATGGCTGACCGTCGTTTCGGCGCTGCTGGGGCTTATGCTGGGGGCCGTTGTGGCCGCGGCCCGGATGAGCGGCAGAGGCTGGCTCGAGAAGATCGCCTTCTTCTATGTCTGGCTGATGCGCGGCACGCCGCTGCTCGTCCAGCTCGTCATCATCTATACCGGCCTGCCGCAGATCGGCATCAAATTCGAGGTGGTGACCTGCGCCTTGCTGGGCCTCGCGCTGAACGAGGCTGCCTATCTCTCGGAAATCATCCGGGGCGCGGTGCAGTCCGTCGGCATGGGCCAGCGTAATGCAGCCACCGCACTCGGCCTCACGAAGTTCCAGGCGATGCGCGACGTCATCCTTCCGCAGGCGACGCGCGTCATGCTGCCGATGCTCGGCAACAGCGTCAACGGGCTGCTCAAGACGACGTCGCTTACCTCGGCGATCTCCATGGAAGAGCTCCTGCGCCGGACCAACCTCCTCATTCAGGAGCGGTTCCTGACGCTGGAACTCTTTGTTGTCGCGTCGATCTACTATCTCGTCATGACCTCCGCCTGGTCACTCGTCCAGAACTGGCTGGAGCATCGTTTCGGTCGAGGTTTCGAAGAGGAAGCGAGGTTGGAAAATGCCGAACAGCGTTGATCCGGTCATTTCCGCCGAAAAGGTCGGCAAGCATTACGGCCACTTCCGGGTCCTCCAGGATTGCAGCTTCGAGGTGAAGAACAGCGAGGTCGTGGTCATCTGCGGCCCGTCCGGTTCCGGAAAATCGACGCTCATCAAGTGCCTGAACGGCCTGGAAGGGTTTGACCAGGGCCGGATCGTCGTCGATGGCGTGTCCGTGGGCGATCCCAAGGTAAACCTCACCAAGCTGCGCTCACGGGTCGGCATGGTCTTCCAGCAGTTCGAGCTATTCCCGCATCTGACCGTCGAGGGCAATGTCATGCTTGCCCAGCGGCGCGTGCTGGGGCGCAGCACTGCCGAAGCGCGCGAACGGGCGCGGATGCTGCTCGACCGGGTCGGCCTTCTGGAGCATTCGGCGAAATACCCGAAAATGCTCTCCGGCGGACAGCAGCAGCGGGTTGCGATCGCCCGCGGTCTGGCGATGGATCCCAAGGTCATGCTGTTCGACGAGCCGACCTCGGCGCTCGATCCGGAAATGATCGGCGAAGTTCTCGACGTCATGGTGAACCTCGCGAAGGAGGGCATGACCATGGTCTGTGTCACGCATGAGATGGGTTTCGCGCGCCATGTCGGCAGCAAGATCCTGTTCATGGATCAGGGCAAGATCGTCGAGACAGGCACGCCCGAGAGCTTTTTCAAGAATACGCAGTCCGAACGGGCGCAGCGCTTCCTGAAGAACATCCTTCACCCGATGGGTATCTGAACAGAGAGGGTTTCATGTCGCAGAAGATTCAATGGGTCCGCCAAGAGGACGTCGAAAAGATCTGGCTTTATCCGGACAAGGAATACAGCTACCGGCTGATTACCGAGGCGAAGAACGGTGCGCCGCTCTCCTTCCACCTGACGACTTACCTGCCTGATCTGGATTCGCTCGTCGAAGGCGACGGCCTGCACGATACCGTGCTGTTCTGCCTGAGTGGCTGGGCGCGCCACGTCGATCTCCTCGAAGAGCGCGAATGGGAGTTCCGCCCCGGACAGGTCGTCTATCTCCCGAAGGTCTACAAGTACCGCCGCATCGTCGGTTCCGCCGGAATGACCGTCGCGGTCGCCTGCACGCCTTCTCGGTAATGGTAAGGAAAATGCAGCGGCCCACACAAGTGTCGTTGCATAAAAATATTACGTGATATATCAAAATAGGTGGCCAATCCGGCCGCTTTTATGATCGAATTGAGCCGGGGTGGCGGGAATGATTGCTGGAATTCAAATGGATGTCGATGCGTGCTTTTCCGAGGACTACAAAGGAGCGCGTGCCCTTTTCCTGAAACGCGCCGCTGCGGCAGGGGGTAAGCTTACTTGCTACGAAAACCCCCATTCCGGCCCTTATGGCGAAGCTCTCGCGACGGATTGCGCGTGGTTCGGTCCGGAAGACGCCGAAAAGGTCATGGTGCTTGTTTCCGCCACCCATGGCGTGGAAGGGTTCTGCGGCTCCGGTGCCCAAATGGACTGGATGGCGACCGGCTGCGCGGGCCTCAAGCAGGCCGGCACGGCCGTGCTTCTCGTCCACGCGATCAACCCTTATGGTTTCGCCTGGCTGCGCCGCACCACGGAAGAGGGTGTTGACCTCAACCGTAACTGCATCCCGTTCGAAAATGGACTGCCGGCGAACGAGGGATATTCCGAGCTGGCCAACGCCTTTCTTCCCAGGACGCGGAATGAGGCAACGCTGAAAGCGGCCAAGGAGACGTTGGAAGCCTATCGCACGAAACATGGCGCCAAGGCTTTCTCGGTTGCGCGCAGCAGCGGCCAGTACACCCATCCTGAAGGTTATTTCTATGGCGGCACTGGCCCGACCTGGGCACTGCAGACGATCAATAAGATTTGCGATGATTTCCGGCTGTCTGAGCGCAAGAGCGTCGCCGTCATCGACTACCACACGGGCCTCGGCTCCTTCGGCTATGGCGAGCCGATCGTTGGCCATTCGCCGGGCACGAGCGGCCAGGCCCGCTGCCGCGCCTGGTATGGCACCAGCCTCGGCGAGCCTATGCTTGGCAAGTCGTCTTCAGTGGTCATTGCCGGCCTGACGCAATATGCTTGGGCGCGCAAAATCGGCGATGAGAAGCTGACTTTCATTGCCTTGGAATACGGCACGTTCGACGCGGAAACCGGCGCCGAGGCGCTTCGCGACGAACATTGGCTGCATGCCTATGGCAAGGTGGATTGGTCGTCGGAGGAAACGCTGAAGATCAAGAATGCACTCAAGCGTTTCTACCATCCCGACACGCAGGATTGGAAGGAACTCGTCCTGATGCGCAGCCGTCAGGTCATCGCACAGACGTTGGGCGGCCTGGCTGAACTCTGATCAGCCAAGCTCCATTCCCTTGACACCATTTGCTTCGGCGGCCTCGAGAACCAGAGAGGCCGCCGCAAGATCCTCGATGGGCCGACCATCCGAAAGGAAAACGCGTATGCCTTGGTGTGCCGTGGAAGCGCAGCCGGCTATCGCAGCTTGCATATCCACGAGATGATCAAAATGTCCGCCGAGTTCCGCGCTTGCGGCAGACCACTGGTCCTGCAGCCGCTTCGGCATGTCCGACATGACGGCCGTGGCCATGCGAACCAAGGCAGGGTCGATTTCCGTGTTGCCGGGATGAAAAGGTCCGACCGACGCTACGATCGCATCGGGTTTGACGTCTTCAGGGTGAACAAGAGGAACGTCCGACATGCTGGTCAGGACGATCGCGTCTGAACGGCGAAGCAATTCGGACCGCGATACCGCCTGAATAGGCCTTCCGAGAAGCTCGGAAATTGCCGCAGATGCGCCGCAGGCACGCTCCATGTCTTCATTGGCCGAGGCGATTAGAATGGTTTCCCATTCGGCGACGCAAGTCATAGTCTCGGCATGCGCCCGCATCTGCACGCCGGTACCGATCAGGCCAAGCACGCCGTTCGGCTTGATGCCCAGCGTCCGGCAGGCCAGCGCCGTGGTTGCGGCGGTGCGCAGCGCCGTGATGCGCCGCCCGTCCATCATGGCACGGATGCGTCCTGTCACCGCGTCCATGACGATGATGACCGCATCGATCTTGGGCAATCCCCTGGCGGGATTGCCGAGCACACCCGACAGAACCTTCGTCGTGGCGATACCAGCGGCGGGCCAGTAGGCCGGAAACGCTACATAATTGGCGCCATGCTCATGGGCATCGATGCGCAGCGGCCTTGGCTCGGTCAAAAGGCCGGAGTCCGCGTCTCTGAATGCGGCCTCCAGACGCGCGATGAGCGCAGCCGGCTGAAGCAGCCGGGTTACCTCCCGCTCGCTGAACCAGACGGGAGCACTCATCCAAAAAATCTCCTTGATGGAAGTGGGGGGCGTTACATGTCGCCCGCTTCCTTGCTGGGATTTGCGCAAACGGCGATCACCAGGCCGGCTTCGCCGATGATGTGGCGATAGCGGTAGTTGACGGGGAGATACATGGCGTCGCCCGGCTTGAAGATATGCTCTTCGCCGGTAGCCTCGACGATCTGCTTCGACCAGCCATGCAGGCAATAGAGAATGACCTCGTGCACGCCATCGCCTTCGACCATTACGTCGAAATGGGGCATGTAAGTGGTGATGTGGAAGGAGATCGAGGAGCCGTGCAGCTTCTTCGTGATCAGCCGGTGGCTGAATTCCTGACCGGGATGGACCCAGGTCAGCTTCACGTCTTCCTGTCTCGACCAGCGGATTGCGTCACCCATTGTCTGTTCCTTTCTGTTGTCCATCGATGAGGGTCAGGCCGCGGCCCCGGTTTCGAAGCCGTCGAGAATCGCCGCCTCGATATCACGCGCCGCATAGGCGTCGCCGATGATGGTGGTCTTGATCGATGCCGCCTTGAGAGCTTCCGCTAGGCCCGCCTGCGGTACGCCGGGTGCGGCGATGACGATCGTGTCGTAGCGCTCGGTGCGACAGTCCGTGCGGGTAAAGACATTGTGGAAGGTGACGTTGCCGCCATCGAAGCGGCGCGGCACTACTGTCGGTGTGAAGACGATCCCGGCGGTGAGCGCCTTGGCGTAGAAATAGGTGATGTTCTGGATCTCGAGCTTCTGGCCGACATGGAAGGATGCCGTGCTCATCTCGACGCTGTGGCCCATTTCCGCAAGCATGATGGCCGTAACCATCGCAGGCTGGCGGTCGAGGTAATCGACGACCAGCACCTTCCGACCTGCTTTTGCGGGATCGGCGACAACCTCGTCGACGGTCAGGATCGGGGCCGAGCTTGCACCCTCCACATCCAGCGGCTCGAATGACGTTCCGGTGGCGAGCACGACTTCGTCGGGTTGCAGCGACCGGATGAGATCCGGTGTCGCTTCGGTACCGGTGCGGATATCGACGCCCAAGCGGTCGAGAAGATCGAGCTTGTGAGCCAGCAGCTTCGACCATTCGTCGCGGCCCTTCGGCTTCATCGCAAGCTTCATGCGCCCGCCGAGTTGATCGGACTGTTCGATCAGCGTGACACGATGGCCGCGCCGGGAGGAGACGACCGCAGCCTCTATCCCGCTCGGTCCGCCACCGACGATGACGATGTGTTTGGGGGTCTGAACCGGTTGCAGCTGGGCGTAGGCCAGTTCTCGGCCTGTCACGGGGTTGCCGATGCAGCTGATGTGGCGGCCGCGGTAAAGCCGTCCGAAGCACGCCTGTTCGCAGCCGATGCAGGGCGTGATGTCATGCGCCTGGCCGGTGCGGGCCTTCTTCGGCAGGAAAGGATCTGCGATCAGAGCGCGGCACATGCCGGCCATGTCGGCATCACCCGCGGCGATCATCTCGTCCGCCAGCGCCGGAGTATGAATGCGCGTGCCGTGGATGACGGGCACGTCGATCTCATCCTTGATGCGGCGCGCCACGGATTTGAACGGCGCCGGCTCCAGCCCCATCGGCGGCTCGTGCAGCATGTTGCTGACCAGGTCGCCATCGGTCCCGGCACTGACGTCCACGTAATCGAGCGCGCCGGCCTTCACCAGCAACGGCACGATCTCGGCCATGTCGGCGGCCGTCAGCCCGCCTTCGACCAGTTCGTCGCCGGAGCAGCGGATGCCGACAGGGATATCGGGACCGACACGCTTGCGAACTGCCGCCAGCACCGCCTGCGGAAAGCGCACTCGGTTTTCCACCGAACCGCCATAGAGGTCTGTGCGCTTGTTTGTCAGGGGAGACAGGAACTGCTGGATCAGCAGACCATGGCCGCAATGCACCTCGATCCCGTCCATGCCTGCCTCGACGCAGCGAGCGGCGGCATCGGCATGGGCTTCGACCAACTCCTCGATTTCGTCCACGGTCATCGGGTGGGCGACCTCGCCGTATTTCTGTTCGTAGACCGCTGATGCGGACCAGAGCGCGGTGGGACGCGCCGAAGTCGCCAGACCCATATGCGACAGATAGCCGAAGATCTTGGTACCGTGCAGATGGACCGCATCCGACACGGCCCTGAGGCCCGGAATGATCGTATCGTCGTAGTTGCACAGCAGACCGGTAATGCCGGGCGAGGAGGGGTGGACCTGCTGCGAGCCCAGCATGATCAGGCCGACTTCGCCCTTCGCACGCTGTTCGTAATAGGCGATCATCTGCTCGTTCGGCCGCCCATCCTTGGGCATGCCGGTGCCGTGCCCTGTCAATACGACCCGGTTACGGATCTCGACCTTTCCGAGCTTGATGGGCGACAGCAGATGATGGAACGCGGTCATAGGCACTGGACTCTCAACAGGCGATCGGCTCGGCAACGAAGGTGGCGACCTTTGCAGGGTCGATGCCATCGTGGCGATGCGGTGCGAATGGCGCAAGCAGCGGCTCCTGCCCGGTGAGGATGTCACTTGCGACGCAGGCGCCGATCTGCGGCGAGATCTGGAAGCCGTGGTTCGAGAACCCGGCGGCGAGATAAAGGCCGCCGATGCGGGTGCGGCCGATGAAGGGAAGGCTGTCGATGGACTGCGCCTCGACGCCCGACCACGCCTGTGCGAGCTTGCGGCTCCGGAGCGCGGGCAGAACTGCTGCAGCGCCGCTCCATTGCCTTGCCACATGCGCGTCGACGCAATTGCTGCCGATGCCCGTTGGCGCAGGGGCGGCAATCCAGCGCCCACCGATCATGAATTCGCCCGATGGCGTCTGCTTGAGGGACAGATTGCGCCCGACAGCCGTCACGGTCGGCGCCAGCATCTTCTCTGCCATATCGGAGAGAAGCATTTGCAAGCCGCGCCAACGCAGCGGCAACGCAATGCCAAGCTTCGACAGAAGGTCGATGCTCCAGGCGCCTGTCGCGAGAATGAGTTGGTCGCTCGACAAGATCGTGCCATCGGCCAATACGACACCACTTGCCTTTCCGCCATCCATCTTCACCGTCGCGGCCTGGCCGAAGATCGTCTTCGTGCCGAGTCGTGCAGCGGCGCGGGCGAAGGCACGCGCCGTGCGGCCCGGATGTGCCTGACCGTCGCCGGCCGTATAAGCGCCGACGATGGCGTTTTCGGTCAGTGCCGGCGCGATCGCCCGGAGACGGTTTCCTTCGACCCTTTCGATGGGAAGCCCGGCAGCTGTATCACTTGCAAACCGCTGCTCGATGACCGGAACTTCACTCTCGATTTCGGCGATGTGCAGATGTCCGCCGAACGAAGCCTCAAGGTCGGCGTCGAGCTCTTCCGACAGGGTTTTCCAGCGCGCCGCAGCGAGCTTGGTGATGGGCTGGTCTTCCGCATGGCGACCCTGCGAACGCAGGCCGCCCGCACTCGCCCATGTGGCCGCCGGCTTGGTGGCGGCGTCAAAAGCCTGGTCCAGCAGCGTCACATTCGCTCCGTCGCGCGCCAGATGATAGGCGATCGAGGTGCCGATCACCCCGCCGCCGATGACGATCACGTCGCTCATGCCGCCGCTCCCGTGTTCTGACTGATGATGTGATCCGCAGCGCGCAGCGCGAGCGCAAGAATGGTCAGCGCCGGGTTGACCGGCGGCAGGGAGACGAAGCTCGATCCGCCGAGCACGACCAGACCGGGGGTGTCGTGCACTTCACCGAACCCGTTGGTGACGGAGGTCGCCGGATCGTTACCCATGCGCGTGCCGCCGACGTCATGCGTGCTGATCGGCCCGGTAAGGAACTGGCGGCGCCAGGTGCGGGTCGCGCCCATGCCGAGCGCGATCTTTTCGGCCCGGTCCTGCAGGTATTGCATCAGCTTGCGCTCGTTGTCGCCGATGTCGAACGTGATGCGGATCACCGGCCGGCCGAGCTTGTCCTTGACGTCCGGATCGAGATCGAGCCGGTTGTTTTCGTAAGGCAGGATTTCCGGGTCGATGAACAGCATCGCCGTGCTGTTGTAGGACGACAGGAAGAAATCGCGCCAGGCCTCGCCCCAGCGCGGCACATCCGGCGGCAGCACGCCCGATGCCTCGATGGGAAGATACTGGTTGAAGGCTGCGATGCGACCGCCGCAAATGAAATCGACGTCGCTATGGTCGAAATGGTCGCCGGAGAGATCGGCAATCGCCATGGCCTGCGCCGTGGGTCCGATGAAGCGGTTCAGCCGCTTGCCTTCGAAGGTCGCATAGACGGATGGCTGCTGCCGGGTCATGTAGTGGCGGCCGACCTGATCGGTCTCGTTGCCAATGCCGCGGCCGTGACGCCTGCTGCGAGACAGCAGAAGCAGGCGGCTATTCTCGAAGGCATAGGCCGCGACCACGACGGTACCGCCCGCCTGGAAGCGGGTCTCGCCGTCCAGGCCCAGATAGTTGACGCCGACCGCGCGGCCGCTCTCGTCGGTGACGATTTCCATAGCCCTTGCACCGGAAACGATATGCAGCCGGCCGCTTTCCAAGGCTTCCGGAAGCACCGTGTTCTGCGCGGAAGCCTTGGCGTCGACATGACAGCCGAACCGCGAGCAGAAACTGCAATAGGTGCAGGCGTGGCGGCCATTCCACGACGTGGTGGCGATGGCGGCGGGCAGGGGGAAGGGATGATACCCTTGCGCCTTCGCGCTGTCCGCGAAGAGCTGTCCGAGACCGCTCGTCCTCAGCGCCGGCATCTTGTAGGGATTGGCGCGCGGCGCCTCGAACGGGTTGCCGCGCGACCGCTCCGGGTTCTCCCGATTGCCGGCGTGGCCGGAGACGCCAAGCAGATCCTCGGCCTCTTCATAGAACGGTTCGAGTTCGGCATAGCTCATCGGCCAGTCGGCGAGCGTCGAACCTTCCGGAATGCGATGATCGCCGTATTTCGCGGCCGTCGCGGAGCGGATGCGGAAATCGTCTTCGTAGAAGCGCATCGCGACAGCGCCCCAGGCGATCGAGTTGCCGCCGAGCGCCGTTTCCAGGCCCTGGGACATGACGGCGCGCCGGGCCTTTTCGCCGGGGCGCGTGCGCCATGTCGGCACTTCGTCGTTGAATTTAGCCGCGCCGCCTTCGTTGCGGAAAGCCGTCGCCAGCAGCTCGTCCATGGAGCGTTCGCGGCCCGTGCGAGGAGGGCCTGCTTCGAGGATAACGACCTGAAGCCCGGCGCGCACGAATTTCAGGGCCATGAAATTGCCCACCGCGCCCCCGCCGACGATCAGCACATCCGGATTGGCGGGAATGCTGGCTGTCGAGGGTATCGTCCTCGGCAGGCCGGGAAGGCGGGCATCCTGCGAGACCTGTGTCAGGCTCTGCGGCTGGCGGTCAACCTTATAGTCCAGCTTCTGCTCGTCTTCCCGGAAGCCAAACTGTGCGCCGGGGAACCCGACGGCCTTCCAGCCGGCAAAATCCTTGTTGCCGCCGTGAATCGGGTCGGAGAACAGGCCTTCCCGCAGGTGACGGATGACAAGATCGAAGGTCGTGCGATCCGGATTGCGCAGGAGGCCGGGCAGTTCGTCGCGTTCGAAAGCAGCGACGACGGCAAGCTTGTCCGCCGCGCCGACGAAGGAGCCGCCGGCCGCCTGATCGAGGCTGCCCAGCATCGCGCGGTATTCGCTCACAAAGACAGCGTAGGGGCCTGCAAGGGCATGGTCGATATAATCCGAAGCGCCGATGGTCACAGCACCGGGCGTTGCCGCACCGGGCGGGAACAGACAGTCGCAGAGTGCGTCAAGCGTCGCGCGCTCGCCGGCGGTCAGCGCCGTGATCTTCGGCCCAATTCCCACGTTCATTGTCCACGCCTCAAAAGTCTCTGCATGAAGGCCTTGGTCCGCGGCTGCGCAGGATTGCGCAACACGTCGGCAGGCTTGCCTTCCTCGATGATCTTGCCCTTGTCGAAAAACATCAGCCGGTCGGCCACATCCTCGGCGAAGCCCATTTCGTGGGTGACGACCAACATGGTCATGGACTCACTCGCGAGCCGGCGCATGACGCGCAGCACCTCGTCGACCAGTTCCGGATCGAGCGCCGAGGTCGGCTCGTCAAAAAGCATGACCCGCGGTTTCATTGCCAAAGCCCGGGCGATGGCGACACGCTGTTGCTGGCCGCCCGACAGTTCGGATGGAAAGGCATCCACCTTGTCCGCAAGCCCCACGGAGGCGAGAAGCGCCTTCGCCATCTCGACGGCCTCGGCACGCGCGATCTTACGCACGGCCATCGGCGCTTCGATGAGGTTCTGCAGCACCGTGAAATGCGGGAACAGGTTGAAGTGCTGGAAAACCATGCCGATATCGGCGCGATGATGACGGATTTCGCGTTCGGTCGCCTTGCGGGTTCCATTGACGGTCTCGACCGCGCCCATGAGATGGCCGTTGACCCAGACATCCCCCGCATCGGGCGGATCGAGGTAGTTGATGCAGCGGAGCAGCGTGCTCTTGCCCGAGCCGGAAGCGCCGACGATCGCCACGACCTCGCCGCTTGCAACGGTGATGTCGACGTCATCGAGCGCCTTGACCTGTCCATAGGATTTGAACAGGCCTTTCGCCTCGACCATCGCGCGGTTGCTGCTCGGGTATTCTTGTTCGACAGAGGCCATTGTCATCCTTATCGGGGTGCCAGCCGGTAGGCGCGTGCGATCTTCGCTTCCGCCCAAGACTGCAACAGCGCCAGGAAGCCGCTGATCAGCAGATAGCCGAGCCCCGCGAAGACGATGAAGAGAAAGGGTTCGTAGGTGATCGACGTTGCCCGCGATGCCGCTGCCGTCAGATCCGCGACGGCGACCATCGAGGCGAGCGACGTTGCCTTCACCATGATGATGGCGCGGGTCATGTAGGGCGAGATCGCCAGGGGAAACGCCTGTGGAAGAACGATGCGTCTCAGCGTATGCAGATGCGAAAGACCGAGCGCCTTGGCCGCCTTGTACTGTCCCGAGTCGATAGCCGCGATGCAGCCACGGAAATCCTCGCTCATATAAGCAGCTCCCATGATCGACAGGCCGATCATGGCCGCCGTTAACGGCTGAAGCCGGTAGCCGAGCTGCGGCGTTGCGTAGAAAACGAAGAACAGCACGAGAAGCGCCGGTAGAAGCCGGATGGCATTGACGAGAATTGCGAGCGGTATCGCGACCCAGCGGCTTCCAGTCTCACGGATCAACGCGATGGCCAGCGCAAGCGGTGTCGCGATCAGAAGCGTCACGGCGGAGAGAAGCAGGGTCGTCCACAGGCCCTTGAGCAGGGAGGGATAATATTGAATGAAGAGGTCGTAGTAGCTCATGGGCTATCTCGCCGCTCTGCGTCTGGCGGCCCAACGCTCGCCATACAGCTGGAGAATGAGAAGGCCGGCATCGAGTACCGCATAGATCGCGCCGGCCGCGAGCAGGATCTCGAAAGGCCGGTAAGTAACGACGAAGACCTGCTTGGCCGCATTGGTGAGTTCCGGCACCGCGACCGCTGCCGCCAGCGCCGTCCCCTTCAATATCTCCGTCGCATGCGAGATATAGGGCGGCAATGCGGCGGGTATCGTCTGCGGCAGGATGATCCGGAACAGGGTGCGAGCCGGCGATAGCCCGAGAGCCTTGCAGGCCTGCCATTGGCCGCGCGCTACGCTCTGCAGCCCGGAATGAAAGACTTCACCGAAGTAGAAAGACATATAGGCCGTCATGGCGATCACCGCCGAAGGCATCGGCGGCAATGTCAGGCCGACGACCGGCAGGCCGAAGAAGGCCAGGAATAGCAGAAGAAGCGGCGGGATGCCGCGAAAGATCCAGCTCGCCGCGCGCACGATGGTACGCACCGTGGGCGACGGTGCGGACCGAAGCAGCGCGACGGCAATGCCGCCCGGCGTCGCGCAGAGGAGCACGATAGAGGTCAGGCTGATCGTGACCGTGGTCCCGCGCAGAAGCGCGGGCCAGACAGTTCCCAATATGCTGAAATCCAGTGTCACCTGCGCGTCCGATCCGGCTTGGCTTAGTAACCGATGCGGGTCAGCGCATCGACTTCCGCAGCGGAACCGCCGTACTTGACGACGAAGTTCTTCAGCGTGCCGTCGGCGCGGTAGTTGCCGAGCAGGGTGTTGACGGCGATCAGGAGATCAGGCTGCTTCGGGTTGACGCAGAGACCCTGCGGGAAGACCTGGAGGGCGGGGCCGACAAGCTGCAGCTCGGCCTTATTCGGCGCCGTGTTCAGGACGTTCAGCGCGTTGGACAGGTTCATCGCGACGAGCTTGACCTGGCCGTTCTGGAGCCCGATCAGGGATTCCTGCATGCCCGGGAATTCGGTCGCCGCTGCACCCGGAAGTGCCTTCTTGGCGCCTTCGAAATAGACTTCGCCGCGCACGCCGCCGAGGTCTGCGGACTTGGCGTCCGCAAAGGTCTTGATGTTGGTGTCCTTGCGGGTCACGGCCACGGTGGCGTTGACGGCGGTCGGCGAGGTCATGAAGAACTGGTCGGAGGCAAGGCGTTCCGCCGTCCAGGATGCGCCGTCGCAGGCGATGTCGAAGCGGTTGGCGGCAAGACCCGGAAGAATCCCGGCCCATTCCAGCTGCACGAATTCCGGCTGCAGATCGAGATCCTGTGCCAATTTGGTGAACAGCTCGACATAGCTGCCGGTCAGCTTGGATGTCGCCGGGTCAACGAACGTACGCGGCGGGGAGGCGCCGGTCGTTCCGATGGTCAGCTTGCCGGGATTGACGAGAGCGCGGAACTTCCAGGGCTTAGGAAGCGGCTGATATCCCTTGGTTTCACCCAGCACGGTGTTGAATGTGGAGGCATCCTGTGCCAGCGCCGGCGCATGGACGGCTGAGATGGCCAGCACGGCAGCGGCGACGGTGGCCTGCAAAAATCGTTTCATCATGTTGGTTCCCCTTTTTTGGTTTGCTGAACTCTTGTGGTCCGCCAAGACCGTCCGAAAGCGTCACTTCGGCAACAGGCCTGCCATTCCGAGATGCTTTTCGTACCAGTCCCATTCCCTATCGAGAAAATCCCGAAACGCCCGGCCGGGCAGGAAGGCGTCCGCCTGTCCGTTGCGGGCGAGATAGGCCTTCCACGCATCGGATGTGCGCATCTTCTCGATGATCGCGTGCCAGCGCTTCTGGTCGGCTTCCGGCAGATCCGGCGGCCCCATCAGCCCACGCCAGAGATGGAAGGTCACAGGAACGCCCGCTTCGGCAAGCGTCGGAACGTTCGGAAACGCCTCCGACCGCTCCTCGCTCAAAACGGCGATGACGCGCAGCACGCCGGATTCCACGTGCGGCAGGATTTCGGCCGCGACGCCGCAGCCCCAGTCGATCCGCCCCTCGATCATCGCCGTCCAGACGGCAGGTTCGCTTGGCACGACGACAAACTCGACATCGGCCTTGGCGCCTTCGGCGATCGAAAGCCCGAGCAGATGATTGATGCCGCCCTTGAAATAACCGCCGGTGCGGGTCGTCCGACCGGCGATCCCGGCGAGGAATTCCTTGGCGTCCTTCCACGGGCTGTCGGAACGCACGACGAGGAAAAAGCTGTCGGCGACAAGCCGCGCGACCGGCGTCAGCTGACGATGCGTCAGCGTCATTCCCCGCAAAAGAGGGGCCTGAATGAAGACGGGCGTGCAGGTGGAAATGCTGTTCGGATCACCGCTGCGGGTGATCAGCAGGTTCATCGCATCGACACCCGGATCATCACCCTTGGGGGTCGTGGACCATGCCCGATCGTCGGCAGCCGTCTCACGTACGCCCTTCAGCAGGGCTTCCGCAAGGACGGGCGGGGCGCTTCCGGGAGGGCCGTGGATGATGAAATCTACCGTGTCCATGGTCTGTAAAACGAGCTCCACTCCAAGATTTCCGTGATATTATTTCTGATATCTCAGTTGTCAATCGAAAGCCTGTAAGCACTTGCGATTTTTTGCAATTTTGCGAAAATCGGTATGTGGATTTTTTAGGCAATCGGGTGCCTTTTGGATCAGCACTTCACAGTGCCGATCCGCCCCGGGCGATCATCTTGCGGCATGCAATGTGCTGGGCCGCTTCACCAAACGGCCCAGCCGTCCTTCGTCAGAAATTCACGCATGTGCCTATTTTTGTAGCACATCATCAAACTGGGGCTCTGCCTTCCTGTGCGTCCCGGAATTCGCTCAGCGGCAGCCAGAAGCTCGGGCCAAGTTCTGCGAACCGTCGCATGGGGATGGCCTTCGGCTTTTCCCGCGGCAGGATGAAACCATCCTTGCTCTCGCCCGTATAGTGCCTGGCAAGTTCGCGTCCGAGCGCCGTGGTCAGCGCCACGCCGCGGCCGTTGCAGCCGATCACCGCATCCATGTTCGGTGCGACATCGAAATAGCGCGGATAGGAATCCATCGTCACCGCGATCGTACCCGTCCAGGAAAATTCCGCTTCCGGCTTTTCAATATCGGGAAAAAAGCTCTGCAGCCTGCTGCTGAATTTGCGTTTGGCCCGCTCCAGGGCGCGTGGGCCGAGCACGACGATCCCGCCCGTCAGCAGGCGACCATCCGGAGACCAGCGCACCGCAAAGGTATGACGGCGCGTATCGGCGACCGGCGAGCGGCTAGGCAGAATGCGCCTCTGCGCCTCGGCGTCGTAACGCTGCGTAGCGATCTGGAAAACGCGCGCCGGGATGATGCCGGCATTCACCTCCGGCACCAGCTTGCCGACAAGCCCGTTGGTCGCAAGCACGACCCGCTCGGCGCGGACGGTGCCGGCCGGCGTCCGGGCAAGCCACTGGCTCGTCC
The DNA here is from genome assembly GCF_051400715.1 of Neorhizobium descurainiae. Lineage (NCBI taxonomy): Bacteria > Pseudomonadati > Pseudomonadota > Alphaproteobacteria > Hyphomicrobiales > Rhizobiaceae > Neorhizobium > Neorhizobium descurainiae. The sequence continues at coordinate 89,614 of NZ_JBLFFK010000015.1, read as the reverse complement.
GCTCGAAGCCAAGAACGCGGGTCTTTTCGTAGATCTTGACGCCCGCCGCAACGCAGGCATCCGCGAGCGCTCGCGCATAGGCGAGGGGATTGATCTGCCCGCCGGACGGGACGAGAAAGGCCCCGTGATAGACATCCGTTCCGACCTGAGCGGCCGTCTTCCCGCGATCAAGCATCTCGACGTTCTTGCCAAGCCGATGCCATTCGGAGGCCCGGCGTTCGAGCACGGCGAGCATGGCTTTCGAGTGAGCCGGCTGCAGCCATCCGGTCTGCTCGGCGCTGCAATCGAACGAAAGCTCCCGGACAAGGTCGAAGAGAATATTGCCGGAGTCGCCGACGAGGGAAACGAGACGCTTCGCGTAGGTCTCGCCGAGGCGTGAGCTTACGTCGTCCGGCCCGATCATTGTCTTCAGACTCGGAACGACGAAACCGGTATTGCGGCCCGAGGCGCCGAAGCCGATCTGTTCGGCCTCGACAAGCACGACCCTCACGCCGCTTCTTGCCAGATGCAAGGCGGTCGAGAGGCCCATGAAGCCGCCGCCACACACCAGCACGTCAGCGTCCATATCCGCGGCAAGCGCCGCCGAAGGTTCGCGCGGCCGGGTCAGGAATGACCAAACTGACTGGTGGAAGGTATCCATGCGTACTCCGATTGGGTTTTCAGCTGCTTGCAGCATGCCCAACCGAAGCCTGCGCCCTGTCGAGGCGCGGATGGCTCAGAGTGCGATGCTGCTGATGTTTCGAGACGAGGCAAGGGCCTGGAAAAGCCCCTGTCGGGTAAGCTCGTTGTGGCGGATCATGACTGCGCGCGCCGCATCCGGATCGCGCTTGCTCAGGATATCGACGATGGCATGGTGGTCGCTCTGGGTTTCGCCGCTGACGTCGCGCAGGCGGGCGCCGAGATAGAAGAAGCGTTCAAGCTCGTCGATCTGCCGCGTCAGGAGCTGGTGAAGACGCTCGTTGCCGGAAGCCTTCGCGATGGCGACGTGAAAATCGCGGTTAGCCTGAATGAAGCGCTTCAGGCTCGGTTGCTCTGAACGGTCGTAGACGACGTCCGCCAGTCGGTTGAGATTGTCGATATCGGCGTCGGTGATGCGCTTGCAGGCGAGTTCCGCCGCGCCGGCTTCCAGGATCGTGCGCAGGTCGAACAGTTCGTTCATGTCGCCGAACGTCACTGGAACGATCTGGTAGCCGCGCCGCGGGAATGTCCGCACCAGCCCCTCGGAGCGCAGCGTTGCGAGCGCCTCGCGCACCGGCGTCTTGCTGACGTCGAAACGTTCCGCCAGTTCCGCTTCGGAAACTTCCTTGCCGGGCTCCAGAACGCAGGTCAGGATTTCGGTACGCAGCATCGTATAGACTTTTTCGGTCAGTGAACCGGACTTCTTCTTCCGGCGGCCAGCGGCATTTGCCTTTGCGTCGGACCGAGCCGGTTTGATCGTATCTTTTGCGACTGCTGTGGCCATCTGCTCTGCTTCCTCGATCTCGAACCGCTACAGTTTTTCTCCAAAACTGCCGCGTCTATAGACTTTTTTACATATCGCACGATCTTTGATTCGCATATCTGCTGATATTCCAGATGTCGAGATGCAGAGGCAGGAAGGGCATTGTTCCAAGCGCCCGTGGCATAGGCTTAAGGGCGTCTTTAAAATATCACGTGATATATGATAAGTATGCCGCTGGCAACCGGTTTTTCAAATGCGGTGGATAATTTCCATATCGTCCATAGAACATGACATTGCTTTGACAATCATATTTTCGTGGTATATCACGAAGAATATCTTTAAGTCTTTGCCTGCAGATGGCGCGTTCGCCGGGGAGGCCCTTTGGCTCGAATTCTCATCATCAATCCAAACAGTTCGGCTTCCGTCACGCGGTCGATGGAGACCTGCCTGGGGCCTGTGTTCGAGGCCACCCGGCACGACATAGCCTGCACGGAGCTCGCCAAGTCCCCGCCGGGCATCGAAACCGACGCGCATGTCGCCGAAGTCATTCCTCATCTGATCGAGCGGGTCGGCGAGGTTGATGCCGATGCGATCGTCGTCGCCTGCTTCTCCGATCCCGGCATCCGGCAGGTCCGCGAAGCCGCAAAAGTCCCGGTGGTCGGCATCGCCGAGGCCGCCTATCTCGCAGCGCTAGGCCTTGGAGAGAAGTTCGGCATCGTTTCGCTCGGCCAGTCGTCGATCGACCGGCACCTGCGCTATCTGAAGAGCCTGAAGATCGAGGAACGGCTGGCCGGCGACAGGTCGATCGACATGACGGTCGTCGAACTGATGGCCGGCAACGTGGTCGATACGATCGTGAAGACCGGCAGGCTGCTGCGCGACGAGGATGGCGCCGACGTCATCATTCTCGGATGTGCCGGGCTTGGCGGATATCGCGAAGCCCTCGAGGCGGAACTCGGCGTTCCGGTGGTCGATCCCGTTCAGGCGGGTGCGGCTCTCGCCTGCACCAATGTCGATCTCAAGTACCGAAAGAAAGCATCATGACTGCTGAACTTGTCATACGGGGAACGGTCGTTGTCCCCGACGGGCCAATCGAGCGCGGCTGGGTAGCCGTCAAGGACGGCAGGATTAGCGCGATCGGAAGGGGCGAAGCCCCTGACGCGGCCGAAAGTTTCGATTGCGGCGACAGCCTCGTGATCCCGGGCGTCGTCGATGGGCAGACCCACGCTGCCAGCTATGGCGGCCTGCCGGGCATTCGCTCGACGACGGCATCCGCCGTTGCCGGCGGCGTGACCACCATCGTCGACATGCCCTATGACAATCCGGCACCACTGAACACCGTGGAGAGGCTGGCGGACAAGGTCGCTGCCATCAAGGAACATGCCCACGCGGACGTCGCCCTTTATGGAACCGTCATGCCCGGACAGACCATGTCGGAGGTCGAGCCGCTGATCGACGGCGGTGTGGCCGCCTTCAAGATCTCGACGTTCGAAAGCAGCCCCACCCGTTTCCCGCGCATTGCCTCCGACCAGATCCTCGCCGTCTTCTCTGCCCTGTCGGAAAGCGTCATCCCGCTCGGCGTCCATAATGAGGATCAGGAAATCGTCCGCGCCTATATCGCGGCCGCAAAGGCGGCCGGCAAGGACGGTATCGAGGCGCATTCCGAAAGCCGCCCGCCCTCCGCGGAAATGGCGGCCACCGCACAGTTTCTCGAACTCGGCGCTGCGGCCGGTGCGCATGCCCATATCGTCCACCTGACAACCGCGCGCGGCTTCCAGCTCGTCGACAACTATCTCGCCGACGGCTTTCGGGCGACGGGCGAACTCTGCGTCCATTATCTCTGGTTCGACCCGAGCAAGGACGGCGCCGAACTCGGCGCCAAGATGAAGGTCAACCCGCCGATCCGGCCCGGCCAGATCGATGCGCTGTGGGAGGAAATCCTCGCCGGCCGGGTCGCCTTCGTCAGTTCGGACCATTCCTCATGGCCGATCGACAACAAGTTCACCCCCTCCATCTTCGATGCAGGCGCCGGCGTGCCGGGACTCGAAACCCTGCTACCCGCCTTCTATACGGCAGCCGAAAAACGGGGATTGGACCCCGCGGCGATTACCGTCGAGCAGCTTTGCGAACGGCCGGCCAAGTTCTTCGGTCTTTGGCCGCAAAAGGGTGCCATCCGCATCGGCGCCGACGCTGACCTTACGATCCTCTCGCCCGAGATATACACTTGGGATTCCTCCAAGGCGCATGATGAATTGAACTGGAGCCCTTTCGACGGCCGGGAATTCTCCGTCCGGGTCACGAGAACCTATCTCGGCGGCAAGCTCGCCTTCGACGGCAAGAATGTCGTCAACCGGCCGGGTTCGGGACGTTATGTCCGCCGCGGCATCTCCCACTGGTTCGAATAGAAAGCCCTCGCAATGCCGTTGATCCATTCGCACACCAAAGGCGTCTTCGTCATCGCCTGCACGCCCTTCAATGAAGACGGCTCCCTCGATACGCCGAGCGTCGGCCGCATGGTCGACTTTTATTACGACAAGGGCGCCGATGGCCTCACCATCCTCGGCATGATGGGCGAGGCGCCGAAACTGACCCAGGCGGAAGCGATCGAGGTCACGAAACTGACCTTGAAGCATTCCGGGGACCGGCCGGTCGTGGTCGGCGTCTCGGCAGCGGGCCTTGCCGCGATCGGAGAATTGACCAGGGCCGTCATGGATCTCGGCGCCGCCGGCATCATGGTCGCACCGCCGTCCTCGCTGAGGACCGACGACCAGATCGCCGCCTACTATCGCGATGTGGTCGAGACCGTCGGCACGGATGTCCCCATCGTGCTGCAGGATTTCCCGCTCTCGACCGGCGTCCAGATCCCCTCGAAGATATTAGGCATCATTTTCGAAGCGCATCCGAGCATCGTCATGCTCAAGCACGAAGACTGGCCGGGCCTGCAGAAGATCACCGATCTCCGCGAGGCCGAAGCCAAAGGCCGCCGCCGCACATCGATCCTCTGCGGCAACGCGGGCGTCTTCCTGACGGAAGAGATGCAGCGCGGCGCCGACGGCGCGATGACCGGCTTTGCCTATCCCGAAATGATGGTCGAGGTCGTCCGCCTCAGCAACGCCGGCAGGTTCGAGGACGCGCAGGACCTTTTCGACGCTTACCTGCCGCTGATGCGCTACGAACAACAGCCGGGCCTCGGCCTCGCCGTGCGCAAATACGTACTCGCCAAACGCGGGGCAATCGCCAGCGCAGTGCAGCGCCGTCCGGGTGCGGCACTGAATGCAACCGCGGTCCGGGAAGTCGAAAAACTCATCGAGCGACAGGAGCGTAAGCTCGCTCTTCTGAGGTAACGAATGACAGGTATTGTCTGGTACTCGGCATCAGCATCGTCCTCCGGTCAGTTTTTCGGAGGTGGTGTCCAGCCGAACGTCCTTTGGCAAAGGGTATGCGGTGCGGCATTATGGTGTGCTCTAGCTGTTTCGGGCCAAACTGCTGGCTTCGTTCAACAAATGAATAACGCCAGCGCTATGGCGCTTCATTGAAAGGTAGTGCGATGCCCAAGCGCTACGATCATCATTGAAACATGTTCTGGTTTAAGCGGACCGCCGGGTAACTGCGGTCCGCAGTCATGGATCAACGGCTGACCTCGTTCGCCGCTTGTTCGATGACCTCCGCCACCTTTTCCGGCTGCGAGGCGAAGACCGCATGGCTTGCCTTGATCTCGGTCACGTCGCTGCCGGCGCGCTTGGCCATGTCCCGCTCGAGGTCCGGATTGATCGAGCGGTCCTCGGTGGCGATGATCGACCAGCTCTTCTTCGCCTTCCATGCGGGTTCGCCGATCTTGGCCGAGAAAGCTTCCTTGGAGGCGAAGACCTGCGATTTCGCGAGGAATGCGGCCTCGTCCTTCGGCAGATCGGCGGCAAAGTCGTTCGGGAAGGCCACCGGGTCGATGTAGAGGTATTGGCCGTCCTTCGTCTCGCGGATGTTCATGCCGCCGGCGGGCTTCGAACTTGCCAGCCCGAGCAGGCTCTCGCCCTTGTCCGGCTGGAAGGCCGCGACATAGACGAGGCCCGCGACATGCGGGCTATGGCCCGCCTCGGTGATCACCATGCCGCCATAGCTGTGGCCGACGAGCAGGGTAGGGCCATCCTGCAGATCCAAAACCCGGTTGGTCATGGCGACGTCATCGGCGAGCGAGGTGATCGGCTGCTGGACGATCGTGACGTTGAAGCCTCGCTTTTCGAGGATTTCAGTCGCCTTGCGCCAGCCGGAGCCATCGGCCAGCGCGCCGTGCACGATGACGATGTTCTTCACGTCCGCGGCCTGGACCGCGAAGGCGATGACGCTGGTGGTGAATGCGAGTGCGAGGGTTGCGATATAACGGCGGTTCATGGGTTCAACTCCTATGGTTTGAGGGTGGTGTGAGGGAAGGGAAGTTCAGCCGAAGGTGAAGGCGTAGGCTTCGACGCCGGGGTCGAGGAAGCGGATATCGAAGTTCCGCGCCTCCACCTCGCCGGATTGGCGGACGAGCTGGTAGAGCCTGGTCGCGGTCACCGTGCCGTAGCCGTCCTGATCGGTATCGGCGCCGTGGTCTGCTCCGGGCGCCTTGCCGTCGATCGTCACCCGGAAGCGGACGGGCTTGCCGGAAGCGCCGGGCCCAAGGACCAGATGCAGGTCGCGGGCGCTGAAGCGGTAGGCGATGCCGCCATCCGCCTGGTCGAGGGTCGCCTGCTCGGCACCCACGGTCCAGGTGCCCGAGAGGCCCCATTCGTTGAGGTTAGGCTCCTCGACCGAGTATTCGCGGGGCGCATCGGCGCGCAGGGTTTCCCGCGAGGCGAAGTTGGTGGCGCGGCTGTAGCCGAGATAGGTTTCGGCCGAGCGGATATTCTTTACGTCGGGGCCTGCCTCCGCACCCTTCGCATCCGGCGTCACGGTCGAGCTTGCGGCCATCTCGCCGCCGGCCTCGCGCAGCAGATCCTGGATCGCCTGCTCGGTCTGGCGGTAGTTGCCCTCGCCGAATTGGTGGTAGCGGACCTGGCCCCTGGCATCGATCAGGTAGTGGGCCGGCCAGTAGCTGTTCTCGAAGGCGCGCCAGATCCTGTAGTCGTTGTCGATCGCCACCGGATAGCCGATCTGGAAGTCGCCGACCGCCTTTCTGACGTTGTCGATCTTCTTTTCGAAGGCGAATTCCGGGGCATGTACGCCGATTACCACAAGGCCCTGATCCTTGTACTTTTCGGCCCAGGCACGGACGTAAGGCACGGTGCGGATGCAGTTGATGCAGGAATAGGTCCAGAAATCGACGAGGACGACCTTGCCGCGCAGTTGCTCATTGGTCAGCGGTGGCGAGTTCAGCCATTCGACCGCGCCGGCGAGCGAGGGCGCGGGGCCTTCGACCGGCAGGTTGCTGCGGAACGGCCGTGCGATGTCGGCGGTCGCAACCATCGTGCCATTGCTGGCGACTTCCGATGGCGCGCCGGTGGCTTGATCGGCATGCAGCCGGTCGAGCACGGCCTGTTCGAAGGAAGCGGTGCTGGCATAGGAAAGCCGTGCCAGCAGGCCGGTATCCAGGCCGAGCGCGATGACCGCGACACCGGCAAGCACGGCGGTGCCGAGAGCCTGGCGGATGCGTTCGCTGACGCCGAGCGATCGCTTCATGCCGGCAAACACCTTGCCGCCGACCACTAGGGCTACGGCAAGCGAGGTTGCGGCGCCGGCGGCATAGGCGGCGAGCAGCAAGGTGGTCTGGAGGTTGGCACCTTGTAAAGCCGCGCCTGTCAGCACGAGGCCGAGGATCGGCCCAGCACACGGCGCCCAGAGCAGGCCGGTCGCGATGCCAAGGATAAGCGAACTTGCCGCGGTCGGTGCGGAACCGGGCTTGCCCGAGGCGCTCAGCAGCCGGTTGCCGAAATCGACGACCGGTTGGGTGATCGTAGCTGCCACGCGGGGAGAAAGCAGGCTGACGCCGAAGACGGCAAGGAGCAGGAGCGCCGCGAGGCGACCATATTCATTGGCGTGGATGGCCCAGCTTCCGCCGACCGCCGCAAGCGTCGCGACGAGCGCAAACGTGGCGGCCATGCCGATGAGCATGGGCAGCGTGCTGCGGGCAAACGGCTGCCCGGCGCGGGCAAAGACGAAGGGAAGGATCGGGAGGATACAGGGGCTGAGGATCGTCAGCGCGCCTCCGAGATAGGCAATGATAAGAAGCGTCATCATCGTTTCCTTTGAAACCGGGGTTCGGGCTCTGGACGGCGATGCGGCTCGGCCAGCGACGGGGCCAATCTGGTCGACCTGACGTATCCCGGATGTGTCCGGGTTCGGGGGGAATTGTATCGGAACGTATCCTGTCGGCCGGATGCTACATCCGCATTCAATAGAGGCGGCGCGGGACACATGAGGGATACATGCCGCCGGCTTTCTTCCGATCGTGGATCAACACGGATCGGAGAGAACCCATGTCCAACGAAATCAACCATCAGCGCCGCCGTTTCTTCGGCGTTGCCGCCATGACCGCCGCCGCCCTCGAATTCGGCGTCACCTCCCTGGCGAATGCGCGGCCGGCCGCGGCAGGGTCGAAAGCAGTTGCCAAGGCCGGTACGCACACCTCTTTCGAAGCGCTGAAGCAGATCGATGCCGGGGTGCTGAATATCGGCTATGCGGAGGCGGGTCCGGCGGACGGCCCGGCCGTCCTGCTGGTGCACGGCTGGCCTTACGACATCTACAGTTTCGTAGATGTCGCGCCGATCCTCGCATCGGCCGGATATCGCGTCATCATTCCCTATCTTCGCGGCTACGGCACGACGCGCTTCCTCTCCGAAGATACGCCGCGCAACGGCCAGCAGTCGGCGCTCGCCGCCGACATGATCGCGCTGATGGACGCACTCGGCATCGAGAAGGCGCTCGTTGCGGGCTACGATTGGGGCGCGCGTACCGTCAACATCATGGCGGCGCTATGGCCGGAGCGCTGCAGGGCAATGGTCTCGGTGAGCGGCTATCTGATCGGAAGCCAGGAGGCGAACAGGAAGCCGCTGCCGCCGGCGGCGGAGCTTTCCTGGTGGTACCAGTTCTATTTCGCCACCGAACGCGGCCGCCTCGGTTATGAAGCGAATACGCGCGAATTCGCCAAGCTGATCTGGCGGACGGCCTCTCCGACCTGGAATTTCGACGACGCGACCTTCGAGCGATCGGCTGCCGCCTTCGACAATCCGGATCATGTCGCGATCTCCATCCATAACTATCGCTGGCGGCTAGGGCTCGCGGAGGGCGAGGCGAAATATGACGCCTATGAAGAAAAGCTCGTGACGGGACCGGTCATCACCATCCCCACGATCACGATGGAGGGCGATGCGAACGGTGCGCCGCATCCCGATCCGGCTGCCTATGCCGGGAAGTTTTCCGGGAAATACGAACATCGCACCATCGACGGCGGTATCGGCCACAACCTGCCGCAGGAAGCGCCGCAGGCTTTTGCCCAGGCGGTTCTCGACGTCGCAAAATTCTAGGAGGTCATCGGCTGCCGCGAGGACATTTCTCCGCTTCGCGGCAGTCCCTTCCAAGGGTAAGAAGAGCGGAGTGCGCCGCGATATGAAGCGAGGATTTGAAGACCGTCCATGGAGCATGTCGACCACATCCTGATCGTCGATGACGACCGCGAGATCCGCGAGCTGCTGTCGTCCTACTTGAAGAAGAACGGCTTGCGGACGTCGGTGGCCGCCGATGGCCGCCAGATGCGCAGCTTCCTGGAAGCCAACGCCGTCGATCTGATCGTCCTCGACGTGATGATGCCGGGCGACGACGGGCTGGTGCTCTGCCGCGAACTGCGCGCCGGCAAGCACAAGGCGATCCCGATCCTCATGCTGACGGCCCGCAGCGACGAGATGGACCGCATCATCGGCCTCGAAATGGGCGCCGACGACTATCTCGCCAAGCCCTTCGCCGCGCGCGAACTGCTCGCACGCGTCAAGGCCGTGCTGCGCCGGACGCGCATGTTGCCGCCCAACCTGCAGATCAGCGAGGCCGGACAGGTGCTGGCTTTCGGAGATTGGCGGCTCGACACCGTCGGCCGCCATCTCCTCAACGGGCAAGGCACGGAGATCGCGCTGAGCGGCGCCGAATACCGACTGTTGCGGGTGTTCATCGATCACCCGCAACGCGTCCTCAACCGTGATCAGCTGCTGAACCTCACCCAGGGCCGTGACGCCGACCTGTTCGACCGCTCGATCGACCTTCTCGTCAGCCGGCTGCGCCAGCGGCTCGGCGACGATGCGCGCGAACCGACCTATATCAAGACAGTGCGGGCGGAGGGCTATGTCTTCTCCGTGCCAGTCGAGATTTCGGAGCCCAGGACATGACCGGGAGCATCACCGGCGGGGCAAGGGACAGCAGCACGTCCGGCCGTGGCTGGTGGCCGAGCACGCTTCGCGCCCGGCTTTTCCTCATCCTGTTCGCCGGGCTGGCGATCGCCTATGGGCTCTCCTTCAGCATCCTCTTCCTCGAACGCTACATGTCGGCCAAGGCCGTCATGCTCGGTACATTGGAGAGCGATCTCGCCACCTCGATCGCCGTCATCGACCGGCTGCCGGCCAACGAGCGGCCGGATTGGCTGGATCGCCTGAGCCGCGGCAACTACCGTCTCGTGCTGGGGCCGGGATTGCCCGGCGTGCCGGATATGTCGGGCCGCGGCGCCGAGATCGCGGAGCGGGTCCAGGAGGCCGCCGGGCGCAGGTTCCCCTTGCGCATCGAGTCCATTCCCGGCGACGGAAAGCGGCTGCAGGCTCATCTGACGCTTTCGGACGGCTCGCCGCTGACGATCGACGTCACGCCGAGGGGCGTGATGCCGATCGCCGAATGGCTGCCCTGGGTTCTGGCGGTGCAAATGGGTCTGCTGGTTCTTTTCACCCTTTTCGCCGTCCGCCAGGTGATACGCCCGCTCGGAGAACTCGCGGCGGCGGCCGAGGCGCTCGATCCGAACAGGAAGGGCTCCCCGATGAGCGAGGCCGGCCCCACCGAGGTCGCCCACGCGGCGCGGGCCTTCAATGCCATGCGCGAACGCATCGCCCATTATCTCGAGGAGCGGGTGCAGATCCTCGCGGCGATTTCGCACGACCTTCAGACACCCATTACAAGGATGAGGCTGCGCGCGGACATGGCGGAGGACTCACCCGAGAAGGACAAGCTCGTCAGCGATCTTGCCGAGATCGAGCGGCTGGTGCAGGACGGCATCGCCTACGCCCGCAGTTCGCATAGCAGCGGCGAAAAGACCTCCCGCATCGACCTTTCCTCCTTCATCGACAGCATCGCCTATGATTATCAGGATATGGGAAAAGCGGTCGCGGTTTCGGGTATCGTGCAGGGCACGGCCTCGACCAAGCCGCATGCGCTTCGCCGCATCCTCACGAACTTCATCGACAATGCCCTGAAGTTTGCCGGCAGCGCCGAGATTAAGGTCGACCGAAGAGAGGACGGCAGCATCGCCATTTCCGTGCTGGATCGCGGGCCCGGCATTCCGGAGGACATGCTGGATGCGGCGATGCAGCCCTTCTTCCGCCTGGAGCAATCCCGCAACCGCGAGACCGGCGGCACCGGGCTCGGGCTTGCGATCGCCCAGCAACTCGCCGGAACCATCGGCGGTTCGATCAGGCTCTACAATCGCTCCGGCGGGGGCCTTGCGGCGGAAGTCACCTTTCGCTGAGGAAATCCGGGTGCCATCTGTATGGGAACGTTTCCCGCCCGCCTATAGCTACGCTCCGATACATTTCGGATGCTTTGAGAAACATCCCGGATACGTCGGTCCTTCAAACCACTCCCCGTCAGCGGATGTCGCCGTGAGCGGCAGAACAAAGGAGTGTTCCATGACGAAGATCGAAAAGGTCCTCTACACCGGCAAGACCCACACGACCGGCGGACGCGACGGCTTTGCGCGCAGCGACGATGCCGAACTCGACGTGAAGCTGTCTCCCCCGGGCAGCGCTCAGCCCGGCACCAATCCCGAACAGCTCTTCGCGGCCGGCTGGTCGGCCTGCTTCATCGGCGCGATGGGGCTTGCCGCGGGCAAGCGCAAGCTCAGGCTCCCCGCCGACACCGCAGTCGACGCGGAAGTCGATCTCGGCACAACGGACGGCGCCTATTTCCTGCAGGCACGCCTGCATGTCAGCCTTCCGGGCCTCGATCCGGAACTCGCCCGGACGCTTGTCGAGGAAGCCCACCAGACCTGCCCCTATTCGAAGGCGACGCGCGGCAACATCGAGGTCGAGCTGAATGTCGCGTGACCTTCATTCCTCATCCAAGGAGGCTCCGATGAAGCGCATCATCATTGTCGGCATGCTGGCGATCGCTATTTTTGCGGCGCCTTGCGCTTATGATGCATTCTCGCCGGAACCGTCGCCACTCGCAGGTCTCGTCGCGATGTCGGCGATTTCCCGCAATTTACAGCAATAACCACGGCCGCTCCGCTTTGCGGAAAATGCTTCCGCAAAGCGGTATGATGTTGAATTAGGCGCTCTTGCCGATAGCCGCCTCATTCAGCTTTCTCATGCTTTGTCGCTAGGAATGGAGTTCACGGCAAGCCTGATTGAACTTGAAGCGGTTGCCGCGGTTTGCCTATGTCGGCGCGCATTCCGTGGCGCCGCACATCGCCGCCGGTCGGCTTATGGCGGTGCTGGAAGACTGGTGTCCAGCCTATCCCGGGCTTTATCTCTACTTTTCTCAACGCAGGCACATGCCGGCTAAACTGCGCGCCTTTGTCGATCTCATCAGCGAACAAAGGACGAGAATGACGTCGACCGACGGAGGCCCGGTTCTTGATCGTTGATTCTGCAGAGCGGCTGGGGCGCAGGATTAGCAATATCCCGAGGTTGACCCCAGAATGGCATTCCGCATCGACAGCGGTTCGGAGCTGGCAATATTGCTTGAATCCGCCGTTAGGCGCTCTCGTTCGGATACGAGTAAGAGCTGTCCGATACACCACGACCTTCGCAGTTTCAAACTACGCCATCACACGAAAAAGTCCAATTTGAAGGCTCGAAGCGAACTGGCCTCAGGGCGCTGCTCGTAGCAATAACACTTCCCCGTTCTGTCCCCGTCGATAGCTTGGCTAGAGCCTATTCAGGACTCGCAATGGCAACCGTTGCCCTGAATACGGGTCCGCCGAGCGTAAGTTGCCGCCCGCTATGTTGTGATCGATTTCGCTCAAATTGGCACTCGGTAGAGTCAATTTGCCAAAAATATTTGTTTCAATGGACAAACTCGCCAAATTTGTCACAGCCTTGTCACTCATCGGCGATAGATATCGCTCGCAGATGAGCGATATACGTCATTTCGGTGACAAAGGAGCCAGGCCATTGCTGACACAGGCGGAAGATCGTCAGGCAAAGATTGTCGAGCTGTTGAGCGAGCAGAATTTTCTCGACTTGCGTACGCTGACAGAGCGCTTTGACGTTTCGGTAGCGACAATCCGTCGTGACCTCGGCGATCTGGAGAGCGCCGGATTGCTCCGCCGCACGCACGGCGGCGCCGTGAGTATAAATCAGGTCGCGCAGGACAAGACGAATGCGGCCCGTTCCGTCTTGAACCAGGAGGAGAAGGCCGCCATCGCGGCCGTCGTATCGGGGATGATTGTCGACGGGGACACGGTGATTCTCGACGCCGGCACGACGGCGTTGGAAGTCGCGAAGAAACTGGCTGGACGCAAGAACCTTACAGTTATTTCGAACGGCCTTGATATCGTTGCCGAATTGACGCGTGAAGAAGGGCGCAGCATCTACTCGGTCGGAGGAGAATATACGGGAACGAACCGATCCTTCCGTGGGCCGCTGGCCGAGCAGTTCATCCGTCAGTTCAATGTCGACAAGCTGGTCCTCAATGCAGCGTCGATCGATGTCGATCGCGGATTGGTATGCACCGTCGAGCCCGTGAACGCGAGCATCGCCCGGGCCATGATGGAAGTGTCGCGGCGGGTCATCGTCGTCGCTGACCATTCAAAATTCACGAAATCCAGCATGTCGGTCGTCGCGAAGATCGAGGACGTCGGCGTCATCGTCACCGATAACGGCTCGAAATCCATCATCGACGCAGCCCCTGAAAAGCTGCGCAAGAAGTTCGTCATCGCGAACTGACCCGTTCACCTTTCCATCAACAGCATCTTCCAGGCAGGAGACAACAGATGCTCAAGACCAACCGCAGAAAGTTCATCATCGGCGCAGGTGTCGCGGCGCTGGCATCGACGACCAGCTTGAAGTTCGCCTTCGCGCAGGACCGGCGCGCATTGAGGATCGGCGTGAACGGCGTGCCCGCGTCGCTTGAACCAATCAATGCCATCAGCAATGTCGGCCCGCGTATCGTCAATCAGATCTTCGACACGCTGATCACCCGCGACTGGTTCGCCAATGGCGCTCCGGGCAACAGTATCGAGTTGGTGCCGCAGCTCGCCGAAAGCTGGGAACGGCTCGACGACAAATCGGTGCGGTTCAAGCTGCGCCAGAACGTCAAGTTTCATGACGGCGTCGAACTGACGGCCGACGATGTCGCCTACACTTTCTCGTCCGAGCGCCTTTGGGGCGACGAAGCCATCAAGACGGTTCCGAACGGCCGCAACTTTTCGCCGGACTGGGAAGAGCCTCTGGTCGAAGACAAGTACACAGTCGTACTGCGCACCAAGACTCCGTCCTTCCTGATCGAACGGTTCCTCGCCTCCTGGCTCGGCCGCATCGTCCCGAAGGAATATTACAAGAGCCTCGGCGCCGTCGCCTTCGGCAACAAGCCCGTCGGCACCGGCCCCTACAAGTTCGTCGAATTCGTCGCAAATGACCGCGTCGTTCTGGAAGCCAACGACGCCTACTGGGGCGAAAAGCCGACCGCGTCGAAAATCACCTACCAAGTGGTGGCCGAGCCCGCGACCCGCGTGGCCGGCCTCATCAGCGGCGAATACGACATCATCACGACCCTGACGCCCGACGACATGGCGCTGATCGACAGCTATTCGGACATCGAAACCCGCGGCACGCTGATCGAGAACTTCCACATGTTCACCTTCAACATGAACAAGCCGATGTTCAAGTCGAAGACCCTGCGCCGTGCGCTGGCACTCGCCGTCAACCGCCCGCTGATGGTCGAATCCCTTTGGAAGGGCAAGGCGTCCATCCCCGCCGGCCTGAATTTCCCGCACATGGGCAAGACCTTCGATCCCAATCGCCGGGCAATGGAATACAATGTCGAGGAAGCCAAGCGCCTGGTCAAGGAAAGCGGCTACGACGGCACGCCGATCACCTATCACACGATGGGCAACTACTACGCCAACGCCATTCCGGCGCTGATGATGATGATCGAGATGTGGAAGGAAATCGGCGTCACCGTCGAGCCGAAGATCTACGCGCCGGGCGCAAACCCCAAGGACGATGACGTCATGATGCGCAACTGGTCGAACGGCATGTCGCTGACGGACGCCTACACGACCATGGTTTCGGAATTCGGCCCCGGCCGCGGCGTCCAGAAACGCTGGGGCTGGCAAGCGCCGGCGGAATTCAACGAACTGTGCGTGAAGGTAGCCCAGCTTCCTGACGGTATGGAACGCTTCGATGCCTTCAACCGTCTGCGCGACATCTTCGAGGAAGAAGCGCCGGCCGTCATTCTCTATCAGCCGTTCGACGTCTACGCCGCGCGCAAGGACGTCAACTGGAAGCCGATCAGCTTCGAGATGATGGAGTTCCGCAACAACCTCAGCTTCTCATAACCACAAACCAGCGCATTGGCGGTGCGCATTCGTGCGCATCGCCCCTGGGAGAAAGCCATGCCAAGGCTATTGACCGTTCGCGACCTCGTCGTCGAGGTTCCGGCGCGAAACATGAAAATCATTGACGGCATCAGCTTCTCGCTGAAGGCCGGACAGACGCTCGGGCTGGTGGGTGAATCCGGCTGCGGCAAGAGCATGACCTGCTATGCCGTCGCCAACATGCTCCCGCGTGGCATAGTGCGCACCGGCGGCAGCATCGAGTTCGAACGCGACCCGACCAGATCCGGCAAGGCCGCCGATCCGACCATCGCGATGATCTTCCAGGATCCGACCAGCAGCCTCAATCCGGTACATACGATCGGTTACTATCTGGAATCCGCCCTCTATCGCCATCAGGGACTGCGGGGCAATGACGCCCGGCTCGAGGCGATGAGACTTCTGGAACGTGTCGGCATCGACCGCGCCAAGAGCCGGCTGCGCGCCTATCCGCATCAGTTTTCCGGCGGCATGAACCAGCGCGTGATGATCGCTCATGCCCTTGCGGCAAAGCCCCAGCTGCTGATCGCCGACGAGCCGACCACCGCGCTCGACGTCACCATGCAGGCCCAGATCCTGCGTCTGCTCGAGGAGCTGAAGGCCGAGACCGGCATGGCCCTGATGATCGTCTCCCACGATCTCGGCGTCATCGCCCGCCTGGCCGACCGTGCCGCCGTGATGTATTGCGGCAAGATCGTCGAGACGGCGCCCGTGGCGGAACTTCTGCAGCGTCCCGCTCACCCTTACGCCCGGGCGCTGATCGACTGCATGCCCAGCATCGATCCCTCCGAAATCGAGCCTCCGATCCCTATCCCCGGATCCGTGCCGCTTCTCGACAGCCTTCCGCAGGGGTGCCATTTCCATCCGCGCTGCTCGCGCGCGAGCAGCGAATGTTCCGCCCGCTATCCAGTTCCGGCCTATATCGACCTCGTTCACGAGGCCGCCTGTTTCCATCCGGTGGTGCCATGAACACGCCCCTGCTTCAAACCCGTGATCTGACGAAGGCCTACCGTCACAAGACCGGCTTCTTTGCCAATCCGACCAGCCAGCTTGCGGCCAATTCGATCAGTTTCGAACTCGCACCGCGGGAGCGCATAGGTGTCGTCGGCGAGTCGGGCAGCGGCAAGTCGACCCTGGGTCGTCTTCTTCTCGGGCTGACGACACCGACAGGAGGCGACGTATGGTTCGACGGGGTGAACCACAAGGACCGCAGCGCAAGGGACTGGACAGCATTCCGCAAGCGGACCGCCCTGGTGCAGCAGAACCCGCTTTCAGCCCTCAATCCGCAGATGACCATCGGAGAACAGGTCGCCGAGGGACTGCTGGTCCATCACGTCGCCGGCCGGGCGGAAGCCTATGAACGCAGCGCCGCCATGCTGGAGCGCGTCGGCCTGTCCAGCGCAATGATGACCCGATATCCGCATCAGATGTCGGGTGGCCAGCGGCAGCGCGTGATCATCGCCCGCGCCCTGATTCTCGACCCCGGACTGGTCGTTTTCGACGAGGCGGTATCCGCCCTCGACGTATCCGTTCAGGCCCAGGTTGTCGCGCTCTTGCGCTCGCTGTGGCAGGAACGCGATCTCGCTTATGTATTCATCACGCACGACCTGCGGATCGTGCGCCATCTCGTCGATCGCATCGCCGTAATGTATCTCGGCCGCATCGTCGAGACCGGCGACATCAGGTCGGTCTACGAACAGCCGCGGCATCCCTATACACGCGCGCTGCTGGCTTCCGTACCATCAATGGACCCGACGATCCGCAATATCGAGCCACCGATCAAAGGGGAGCTCGATGCCGCGAAAGTGTCGTATGGCTGTGCCTTCCGCTCCCGCTGTCCCTACGCCATTCAGAGATGTGCCAGCGAAACACCGGTGCTTCGAACCGTCGATGGGCAACAGGCGGCGTGTCACCGGGCCGAGGAGTTGGCCCGATCGGTCGCTTCGCAGACGGATGTGGCGCAACGGAAGGAAATGGCATCATGACGGGGTTCATCCTTGCTCGAGCGTTGCGAGCGCTCGCGGTGCTTGTCTTCACAGTCACGCTGGTCTTCATCATCCTGCGCCTGAGCGGTGATCCCGCCCAGCAGATGCTCTCGGACAACGCAAGCCCCGAGGCGCTGGCGGCGTTCAATGCAAAATGGGCGCTGGATCGGTCGATCCCCGAACAGTACCTTTTCTATGTCGCCAACGTCCTTCGCGGCGATTTCGGCGTCTCCTTCGCGGATGGCCGGGAAGTCTTCACGGTCGTCAGCGAAAGGATCCCGAAGACGCTCGCGCTGACGGTGCCCGCGTTTGTCCTGAGCCTGCTGATCGGCATACCGGCGGGGATCCTTGCGGCAGTGCGCCGTGAATCCGCCATCGACAAGGGCGTGATGGCGGGCGCCGTCCTCGGCTACAGCATTCCAAACTTCCTGCTCGGCCTCGTCTTCATCTTCGCGTTCGCGGTCTGGTTCAGGATGCTGCCAAGTTCCGGCAGTTCGACCTGGCGGCATGCGATCCTGCCGGTGGCCACCTTCGCGCTGTTCAACGCGGCCGCCGTCGCCCGCTTCATGCGATCGACCCTGATCGACGTGCTGGGCCAGCCCTATATCGCCGCCGCCCGTGCCGACGGCGTGCCGAACTGGGAGATCATCCTGCGCCATGCACTGCCGAATGCGGCAATCCCGATGGTGACGACGCTTGGCTTCGTCGCCGGCGGGCTGCTCGGCGGCGCTGTGCTGGTCGAGCCCGTCTTTGCCTGGCCCGGCCTCGGGAGCGGCTTCGTCAACGCGACCAGCACCGGCGATCTCCCTGTCGCGCAGGCGATGATCGTGCTGTTCACGGCCTTCATGGTCGTCATCAACCTGGCCGTCGATGTTCTCTATGTCGTCCTCAATCCGAAAATCAGGAAGAATTGACATGACGGTCGTGACCTCATCCCGTCCGATCAGGAGCTCGACATGGGCTCCGCTCCGCCGCATGCCAGCCAGCATCGGCCTGTGCTGCCTGTGGATCGGCATCGTTGTCGTCATCGGCATCACGGCGCGATGGATATCGCCCTTCGACTATCTCGATCAGGATCCGCTGGCCCGTTTCGCGCGCCCCGTCGGGTCGGCCAGCCACATACTGGGCTCCGACTATCTCGGCCGCGATGTGCTGAGCAACCTGCTGATAGCCACCCAGACCACGCTGATGATCGCGCTCGTTGGATCCATCATCTGCGCATTGATCGGTACCACGCTCGGCCTGCTTGCCGCACATTTCGGCGGTTGGCTCGACAATATCATCATGGGCTTCGCCGATGCCATGGCATCGGTGCCTTTCATCATCATCGCGCTCGGCGTGCTCGCCATGTTCGGTTCCAGCCCGCTTCTGTTCGTCTTCCTCGTCGGCTTCCAGAACTGGGAACGCTATGCGCGACTGACGCGCGGCCTCGTCCTCAGCGCGCGGGAAGAGGGCTATGCGGAAGCCGCCCGTGTTATTGGCGTCCCGCCGAGGCGCATCTACCTGCGCCATATGCTGCCGAACATCGCCGGCCCGCTCATCGTGCAATTCACCGTGAACTTCCCCGAAATCATTCTGCTGGAAAGCGGCCTGAGCTTCCTCGGCCTCGGCATCCAGCCACCGGCGACGAGCCTGGGATTGATGGTCGCCGATGGTCGGAACTATCTGGCGATCGCCTGGTGGCTCGCCGCCTTCCCGGGCGTCGTCATCGTCCTCACAACCCTCTCCATCAGCCTGCTCGGCGACTATCTGCGTGATCGTTTCGACGCGCGCCTTCGTTAAAACAAAGGAAAAAGAATGAATCCGCTCAGAATGACCATCGAGACGATCCGCCTTGGCGGTCACCGTGGCCACAGCGCCGGCGCGCCTGAAAACACACTCGCCGCCTTTCGCAAGGCTTTCGAGCATGGCGGCCCTCTCGTCACTTGCGAAACCGATCTCAGCATGACGAGCGATGGCGAACTGGTGCTGATGCACGACAAGACCGTCGACCGCACCACCAACGGTCGCGGCATCGTTCAGAACATGAGCTATTCGGAATTGTCCAAGCTCGACGCCGGCAGCTGGTTCAGCGAAGAATTTGCCGGTGAACGCGTGCCGTTGTTGCGGGACGCCCTTCAGCTCGCCCGCGAACTCGGCATTGTCTATCAGCTCGAACTCAAGATCTACGACCGCAACGAGGTAATCATCCCGAAGCTGAGCGCGATGATCAGCGAGTTGGGCTGCCCCGACCTGCTGCAATTCTCCTCCTTCGACTTCGTCCAGTTGAAGGCGGTGAAGGCTGCAATCCCGGAAGTGCCTACCGTCGGACTGATGCATTCCCGTCTGATCGACCCTGCCGCACTCGCCCGCCAGGCCGATCTCGACGCGATGAATGTCGAGGTCTATCACTTCGCCAGCGGAGAGGCGCGCCAGCTTCACGACGAAGGCTTCGCAGTCTTCACCTATCTGCCGGGCGGCTATCACGAGAAGCTGATGCAATATGGTGTCGATGTCGAATCCCAGATTGTCCAATGGGTTCGGGAGGGCCAACTGGACCAGCTCATGGGTGATGATGTCGCGCAGATGGCAAGGCTCAAGGAGCGTGCCCGTGGCTGACATGCATGCCACTGCTTTGGCGTCTCGTCCGTTCGAGGTCACCGTCGAAGACATCGCAAGGCAGGCCGGGAAACTGGCTTTGGCCCACTTTCGTTCGCTGGCAGACCTGCCGGTCGAGACGAAGGGACACCTCGACCTCGTGACCGAGGCGGACCGGCAGGTCGAGAGGCTCCTCATCGACCGGCTCAGGCAGGCTTTTCCCGAGGACGGCATATTCGGGGAGGAGGGTGGCGATATCCCCGGCAGGTCCGGACGCATCTGGGTCATCGATCCGATCGACGGGACGTTCAACTTTGTCCGCGGCGGCCAGAACTGGGCTGTGTCGATCGGTCTTTACGAGAACCGCCGGCCGGTATTCGGCGTGATCCATGCACCCGCCCGCGACCTGATGATTACGGGCGGGACGATGATTTTGGCCCAGCTCAACGGCAAGCCGATCAAGCCGCTTCCGGCACTCGACATGTCGCGGGCATCGACGGGCTTCAGCTTCCATCCCACGGTGTCGACGGCCGAGCGGCTCGAAGCCGTTCGCTTCATCTCGGAGGACCTCGGCATCAGTTTCCGGTTTTGCGGCGCCGCCACCATCTCGCTGGTCGAGGTCATGCTCGGCGAGACCGATGGCTACCTCTCCATCGGCGATTCGACCTGGGATGTGATGGCAGCGCTGCCGATACTCGCAAGTCTCGGTGTTTCGCACACCATCGATTGGGATCGAACGGAGCTTTCCCAGAAGCTGCGCTTCGCCTGCGGCAGTGAGGCGTTTCTCGACAGGGTAAGACCGCTGCTGCAGACCTTGTCGCTCGCCACCTGACCGCAGCCAGGCGGCTGATCAGCGATGGATGGGATCGATCCAGCGGACCTCTTCCGGCTTTTCGACCGGTTCGATATCGAGATTGACGACAACCGGTTCCTGGCCCGAGCGCACCAGGACGCATTCGAGGGTTTCATCGCGGCTGGCATTGATCTCCTGGTGAGGAACGTAGGGCGGTACGTAAATGAAATCACCCGGACCGGCTTCGGCGGTGTATTCCAGGTTTTCGCCCCAGCGCATGCGGGCCTTGCCTTTCACCACGTAGATGATGCTTTCCAGATCGCCGTGGTGATGGGCGCCCGTCTTGGCATTGGCATGAATCGTGACGGTGCCCGCCCAGATCTTTTCCGCGCCAGCGCGGGCCTTGCTGACGGCGGACGCCCGGTTCATGCCGGGCGTCTGGGCCGTGTTCGGATCGAGCGAATCGCCGGGGATGACCTTCACCCCGTTGTCGCGCCAATGGTCGGCATGCTGGTGATGATCGTCGTCGTGGTGATGGCCGTGATGGATATGGTCGTGGGTCACTTTGTTCTCGTCTGCTTGAGGCGTCTCTGGGTTTGGATCACGCGGCGGCGCGCTTGGCGAGCTTGCGGACCGCGTCGATGACGTCGCCGGGTTCTGTGCGGACCAGCCAGTCGGGGCTAACATCGGCAAAGCGCACCCGGCCGGTTTCATCGATAACGATCGTTGCCGGCATCGGCAGTTCCCATGTGCCCGTGCCGGTCACCTCGCCTATCGGCGAGCCGCTGGCGATCGATGACTGCTTCGATGGCTCGTCGAAAGAGTAGAGGATGCCGAAGCGGCGACCAAGCGCATTGTCCTTGTCGCTGGCGATCAGGAAATCGAGCTTGTGGCGATCCTTGATCTCGGCCAGCCGTTCCGGCACCTGCGGGCTGACGCCGACCAGCGTCGCGCCGAGCTTCGCCAGCTGCGGGGCGAGATGCTGATTGTAATAGGGCAGGGCGATATTGCATGCCGGGCATCCGGCAAAGCGGAAGAATATCAGGACAAGCGGGCCTTTCTGCAAAAGCGCGTCGCCTGTCAGCCGGTCGCCGCCGACTTCGTTCAATTCGAAGGGCTCGACCGCATCGCCTGCCTTGACGAAGCCGCCGCGGTTGCTCGTCTCCACCAGAAGGCGGCGCTGGTCGACATTGATCTTCAGCTTGTCGGGCGCCATCGTCTCCGCCCGTTTGGCCTGAAAGTCGGCAAGCGTCTTGTTCAGGGAATCCTTTGCCGTCACTTCGTTTCTCCTTCGTTTGCTTGTCACAATCGGATGAAGTTTAGCCCTCATCAAAGCGCTGTCGCCAGCGATACGGTTTCGAAGCGACCTTCCAAAACAGCAGTATTTTCCACCAAACACCGTCAATGCGACGCGTCTTTTCCTTTAGTCCATTAAATCAATAGATAATATAAATTATGAATGCGGGAGACCGCGAAGCTTTCGCTCCGGTCTGAATTGTCAGGGGAATGGAATGTCTCGTCCAAAGCTGGTGGGCCTTGCCGGAAGCTTCAGCCGGCCATCGAGATCTCCTGCCCTTGTTGAGACTGCCGCAGCGCTCGCGGTTCGTTTTGCGGAGACCGCGGCGGTTTATGATGAAAGCGCCGCCTTTCCCTCTGAGAATATACGGCTGCTGCATGAGGCCGGTCTTGTCGCGCTGACGGCGCCGGTCGAATTCGGCGGGGGCGGGGCCGGCTTTGCGGAGGCTGCGGAGGTAATCCGCACCATTGCCCGTGGCGAGCCTTCGACGGCGCTGATCATGATCATGCAGTACATCAACCTTGCAACCATTCCGACAGGCCGCTGGCCCGGGCATCTGGTCCGCAAGGTTCTGTCCGATGCGGTCGAGAACGGCGCGCTCATCAATGCCTTTCGTGTGGAGCCGGAGCTCGGCACGCCGGTGCGTGGCGGGCTGCCGGCGACGACGGCGCGGCGGACTGAGAAGGGATGGTCCATCAGCGGCCGCAAGATCTATTCCACCGGCGCTGAAGGCCTGACCTATGCAATCGTCTGGGCGCGGACCGACGAGGAACAGCCGCGGGTCGGCGGTTTCCTGGTGCCGCTGGATACACCGGGTTTCACCATTGAAAAGACCTGGAACCCGCTCGGCATGCGGGCGACCGGCAGCCATGACGCGGTGTTCGACAATGTCGCGGTACCGCTCGACCATGCCGTCGATATTCGCCTGCCCGAAGAGTGGGGCAGCCGCGGTGAAGGGCAGGCGGCCTGGTTCGGCATCCTTCCCGGCGCGCTCTACACCGGCATTGCCGAGGCGGCGCGAGACTGGCTGGTGGGCTTCCTCAAGAACCGGGTGCCGACCAATCTCGGCGCGCCGCTCGCCACCGTGCCGCGCATCCAGCAGGCCGTCGGCGAGATCGAGGAACTGATCGCCGTCAACTGCCGTCTCATCGCTTCGGCGACGCGCGATGTCGACGAGAACGCGCCCTTCAGCCAATCGGAAGCCGGCCTCATCAAGGTCGTCACCACCGAAAACGCCATCGCCGCGGTCGAGAAGGCCCTCAAGCTGACCGGCAATCACGGCGTTTCCCGCAACAATCCGCTCGAGCGCCATCATCGCGACGTGCTCTGCGGCCGCATTCACAGCCCGCAGGAAGATACGGTGCGCCTCGGTGCAGGCCGTCTTGCCCTCGGCATCTGACAACCGAACGGAGGATAGCATGCCTGTCGAATTCATCGGCTATATCGGAAATCACAATGCGTCCGAAACGATCGCCCGCAAGGGGCCGATCATCAACCTCGATCATATCGCGGCGGCGGCGGCGATCCATGAGAACGGCGGCTTCGACCGCGTGCTCTTCGCCTTCAATTCGACCTCGCCGGAAAGCATCCTAATCGCCCAGCATGTCGCGAGCCGGACGCGCAAGCTGAAGCTGATGATCGCCCATCGGCCCGGTTTCACCGCCCCGACGCTGGCCGCCCGCCAGTTGGCGACGCTCGATCATCTGACCGGCGGCCGTGTGGCGGTGCACATCATCACCGGCGGCAACGACCAGGAACTGGCGCAGGACGGCGATCACCTGACCAAGGACGAGCGCTATGCCCGCACCAGCGAATATCTCGATATCGTCCGCCAGGAATGGACGAGCGACAAGCCCTTCGACTATGCCGGCACGTATTACCAGGTCGAACAGGCCTTCGCCAATGTGAAGCCGCAGGGGCCGGACGGCATCCCGGTCTATTTCGGCGGCTCCTCGGAAGCGGCCTTCTCAGTCGCCGGCAAGCACGCCGATATCTACGCGCTCTGGGGAGAGACCTATGAGCAGGTCTCCGAGACCGTCCACAAGGTGCGCACGATCGCCGCGCAATACGGCCGCTCGCCGCGCTTCAGTCTCTCGCTCCGCCCGATCCTTGCCGACACCGAAGAAGCGGCCTGGGAAAAGGCGGCCGGCTTCCTCGAACGGGCCAAGGCGCTGCGCAACGATCCCGGCGCGGAAAAGCTCATCGACATCCGCCGCCGCGCCGGCAGCAATCCGCCGAACGAGGGTTCGAAGCGACTGCTTGCCGCCGCCGCCCGCGGCGCGCGTCTCGACAAGCGCTTGTGGACGGAAATGGCCGCGCTGACGGGCGCAGGCGGCAACTCCACCTCGCTGGTCGGCACACCGGACCAGGTGGCCGAGGCGCTGCTTGATTATTACGACCTCGGCATCACGACCTTTCTCATCCGCGGTTTCGATCCGCTGGAGGATGCATTCCACTATGGCCGCGATCTCATCCCGCGCGTGCGGGAACTCATCGCGGAGCGCGATGCGCAGGGCGCCGTGCAGGCGGCCGAATAGAGATTTCACCAATCTGCGGCGGCCCCGGGAAGGCATCCGCAGTCTCTTCAAGCTTTACCAAGGAGCTGGGACAATGGTTTGGAACGCAAGGACATTATCTGGGGCAGACGATGGAGTTTCCGGCATGGACCGCCGCTCCTTCCTGCGAACGGCAGGCGCGATCGGCGTTGCCGCGCCGCTCGGCGCGCTTTCGCTCGGCAGCATCGCCGCGCGTGCGGCGGCACCGGCCGTTGTCACGGGCGGTGGCTCGCTGAAGAAGATCAAGTTCGCGTCGAACGCGACCGCGATCTGCCTCGCACCGGGCTATCTCGCCAAGGAGCAGGGCATTTTCGAGAAATACGGGCTCGACGTCGAGATCATCAATTTCGGCGGCTCCACCGAGGCGCTGCTCGAAGCGATCGCGACCGGCAAGGCCGACGGCGGCATCGGCATGGCGCTGCGCTGGCTGAAGGCGCTGGAGCAGGGCTTTGACGTCAAGATCACGGCCGGCACCCATGGCGGCTGCTCGCGCCTCGTCGCGCTGAAATCCGCCGGCATTTCCAACCTCAAGGACCTCAAGGGCAAGGTGATCGGCATTTCCGACCTCGCAAGCCCCGGCAAGAACTTCTTCTCGATCCTGCTCCACAAGGAAGGGCTCGATCCGGTGGCCGATGTCGAATGGCGCCAGTATCCCGGCGAGCTTCTGCAGCTTGCCGCCGACAAGGGCGAGATCGACGCGATCGCCGACGGCGACCCGAAAGCCTATTTCTGGCTGCAGGACCCGAAATACGTCCAGATCGCGTCCAACCTCGACCATGGGTTCGAAAACCGCGTCTGCTGCATCGTCGGCCTGCGCGGCAGCCTCGTCCGTGACGATCAGCCGGCCGCGGCTGCGCTGACCCGCGCGCTTCTGGAAGCCCAGGACTGGGCGGTCGCCAAGCCGCAGGACGCCGCCAAGGCCTTCCTGCCGAATGCGCCCAAGGACAAGTCGATCGAGGATCTCGTCGGCGTGCTGAAGAGCCAGACGCATGACCACAACCCCGTCGGCGCGGACCTCAAGACCGAGATCGCGCTCTATGCTCAGGAACTGCGCGATGTCCAGGTGTTCAAACGCTCGACCGATCCGGAGGAATTCGCCGATCGCGTCTATGCCGACGTCCTGTCCGCATAAGGAGAAGCAGTTATGAGCTCTCTCGATCCAGCGCTCACAGGCGGCGCTGAAACTTCGGTCGGCAAAGGTATCCAGCGCATCGGCTGGAACGCCTCGCTGACCGGCATTCTGGCGGCGCTCGGCTGGACCGGTGCGGCAGCGCTCATCGAATACTGGCCGGAGATCATTCCCCAGCCATACGGGCGGGAGCTGGCGCTGATCTCTCTTGCCGTCGCCGTCGCCACGGCGTTCGTCGCCGTGACCGGCACGCTGCTCGGTCAATTCGCCTCCACCGTCCGTTACTACGGACCGTGGCTGGTGGTTGCCTCGCTCGTCCTCGTTGGCTGGGAGATTCTGACGGCAAAGACGGGCATCCTGCCGGTTCCGTTCTTCTCTTCGCCGCAGAGCATCCTCGAAGTTTACCTCGATGACTACGAACGGCTCGGCATCAGCGTCTGGTATTCGATCCTGCTGCTGGCGAAGGGGTATTTCTTCGGCGCGGTGACGGGTTTCCTGATCGGCACCACGATCGGCTGGTCACGCAGCGCCGCCTATTGGGTGCATCCGGTCCTGCGCCTCATCGGTCCATTGCCGGCCACCGCCTGGCTGCCGCTTGCCTTCTTCATCTTCCCGACCAGCGGTTCGGCGAGCGTTTTCCTGATCGCCCTCGCTACTGCCTTCCCGGTAACGATCCTCACGTGGTCGGGTATCGCCAGCGTCAACCGCGATTATTACGATATCGCCCGCACGCTTGGCGCCAAACCGTCTTTCCTCATCCTGAAAGTGGCGATCCCGGCGGCACTGCCGCATGTCTTCGTCGGCCTTTTCATGGGGTTGGGTACGTCCTTTGCCGTGCTGGTCGTTGCCGAAATGCTCGGCGTCAAGGCTGGTCTCGGCTGGTATCTGCAATGGGCGCAAGGCTGGGCGGCCTACAACAACATGTATGCCGCGTTGCTCGTCATGGCGCTGATGTGCTCAGGCCTCATCACCATGCTCTTCCGCGTTCGCGACTGGACACTCTCCTGGCAGAAAGGTCTCGTCAGATGGTAGCGGCAACCGCGCTGAAACAATCCGAGGCCGAGACCGTCGGCCAGCCGATCGGCGTCCGCAACGTCTCGCATCAGTTCGAGCTCGAAGGCGCGCCGCTGCCGGTGCTGGACAACGTCTCCTTTTCCGTCGAGCCGGGCGAATTCATCGCCCTGCTCGGTCCCTCCGGCTGCGGCAAGTCCACATTGCTGCGTCTCCTCGCCGGCCTCGACCACCCGACCAGGGGCGAACTCAGGGTCGGCGGCGAGGTGGTCGGCGAACCGGACCCGTCGCGCATCCTCGTTTTCCAGGACCCCACGCTGTTTCCCTGGCGGACCGTATGGGACAACGTCGCCCTGGGGCTCGAGGCGCAGGGCATCCTCAAGACCTCGCGCCACCGCGTCGATCGGGCCATCGAACTTGTCGGCCTCACGGGGTTCGACAAGGCCTATCCGCACCAGCTTTCCGGCGGCATGGCGCAGCGCGTGGCGCTTGCCCGGGCGCTCGTCAACGAACCGCGGCTGCTGCTGCTCGACGAGCCACTCGGCAAGCTCGATTCGCTCACGCGTCTTGCCATGCAGACCGAGCTCGTCTCGCTCTGGCAGCGGGCCGGGCTGACGGCGGTGCTCGTCACGCACGATGTCGAGGAGGCGATCTTCCTTGCCCAGCGCGTCATCATCTTCGGGCCGCGCCCGGCGAAGATCGTTGCCGATCTCGATGTCGATCTTCCCTATCCGCGCCATCGCGGCGATCCGCGCCTTGCCGAACTCAGGCAGCAGGCGCTTGGCCATCTCGGGCTTGCAGCGAATTGGTGAACTCATGCGAAAGAACAGAACGATGCGATCCATCTTCCGCGATCTTGCTCTGACCGCCGCTGCAATTTCCTTCGGCGTGCCGGCGAGTGCCCATGTCACCTTCGAGAACAGGGAGGTGAAGCCGGGAACGACGGTGAAATTCATTCTGCGCGTCCCACATGGCTGCGAGGGGGCTGCCACGACCGGCATTCGTATCGCACTGCCGGAAAGCTTCACCGAGGCAAAACCGCAGCCGAAACCCGGATGGACCCTGTCGATCGTCACCGGCAATGTCCAGAACGCAGCCGCCGCACCCGGCCACGGGCATGGCGAGGCAGGTAACATCAAAGAGATCGGCTGGACGGGTGGCAGGCTGGAAGACGCCTATTACGACGAATTCGTCTTTCGTGCCGCCGTTAGCAAGACGGCCAGCGGGAGGATATTCGTGCCTGTCGTGCAGCAATGCGAGAGCGGGACCGATCGGTGGATCGAGATTCCGACCGCGGGCGGTTCTCCCGACGATCTGAAGTATCCTGCGCCGTCGGTTCGTGTCGAGCCGTGAAGCTGACCACGCCTGCGGGTCGCCGTACCTTTTGGGCGGCGGTCTTCTGTATCCTCTATCTCGGGCCGCTCGCCGCTGCCGCCTTTGCCCATGCCAGCCTGATCGCGTCGCAGCCGGCCGCTGCGGCCGTGCTGCCGGAGGCGCCGAAGACGATCACCCTGCAATTCTCGGAGCCGGTGACGCCGCTTGTGGCGCGGCTGATCCATCCGAACGGCAAGACGGAAATCCTGAAGGGTGACGGCGGAAAGGGGCCGGCGGTCACCTATGCGCTTCCGGCCAATCTCGAACAGGGCACGCATATCCTTTCCTGGCGCGTGACCTCTTCCGACGGTCACCCTGTCGGGGGTGGCCAGGTTTTCTCGATCGGAGCACCAAGCGCTGCAGGCGCCTCCCTCAACGGCTCTTCCGATCTTTCCGTCCGCGCAGGATTATGGGCCGCGCGGCTCCTGCTGATGACCGGCGTGATCTTCGGCGCGGGCAGCGTGGCGTTTATCGCTTTCGCCGGCATCGACCTCCGGCCGACGGTCCGTAATGCGGTGTCGGGACTTCTCGTCCTTGCCATTCTGGCAGCACCGGCGCTCATCGGCTTCCAGGGCCTCGATGCGCTCGGCGAGACATTCGCATCATTGAGCCGACCGGATATATGGTCGGCCGGCCTGTGGTCGACGGCCTACGGCCGGGCGACGCTGACGGCTGCGGCCGCGCTGCTCACGGCTCTGGTCGCCCACTATTCCCTTCTGCGACTCAAGCGGTGGCTCGCGGCGATCGCCCTGCTGGCTGCCGGGGTCGCCTTCGCCAGTGCCGGCCACGCCTCCACCGCGCCGCCGCGGTTCCTGACGGCACCGGCGGTCTTCCTTCACGCCCTGTCGGTCATCGCATGGATCGGCGCGCTGATGCCGCTTGCCGATGTGCTCGGCCGCGGCGACGGTGCGGCTGCCGATGCGCTCCGGCGTTTCTCCTCGGCGATCTCCGCCGTCGTTTTCATGCTGGCGGTCAGCGGATTTTTCCTCGCCGCAGTCCAGATCGGTCATGTTTCGGCGCTCTGGACGACCGAGTATGGCGTTGTGCTGCTGACGAAGCTTGCGCTTGTCGCTCTTCTCTTCGCGTTGGCTGCTTTCAATCGCTACCGGTTGACCGAAGGCGCACTTGCGGGTGAGGGGCCAAGCCTGCGGCATCTGAAACGCAGCGTTCTTGCCGAAACGGCGATCGCGCTTGCCATCGTCGGCGTGCTCGGCCTCTGGCGCTTCACCCCGCCGCCGCGGGCGATCGCCGAGAGGGCCCCGTCGGCGCAGACCATCGCGGTCGCGAAGGATGGCTTGACGGCGCGGTTGACCTTGAGACCGGCGCTGGTCGGCCCGGTCACGATCGAGATCGACGATATCCAGCTGGACGGCAAGCCTTTCGAGCCGATGTCCATCAGCCTCGATCTGGAAAAGCCGGCCTATGGCATCGGCCCCTTCACCCATGATGCGGTCAGGGCGGGCGGCGGGCGCTATGTCGTCCAAGGCAATTTTCTGCCGATCGACGGTTTCTGGGTGGTGAGAGCAACGGTGCTCGTCGATGACTTTCGATCGATTATAGCCACCGACCTCTTCAATGTGCGTAAACCGGGCGCTGGTGGAAATCCTTTCTCACCTGAAGCCGCCAATACGCAATAAAATGCCTATTCTATAATTTTTATAGACAATAGTCTGGCAACAGCAAATGTGCCGCTGTTCGCAACCGGCGTTTCGTCAGGAGATTGCTATGCCACGCAAAAGGCAGTTGAAACTCGGCTTCATGCTGCATGGTGTCGGCATGGGATGGGGAGACTGGCGTCATCCGGATGCCGACCCGACGGCAAGCACCAGTTTCACCTATTACAAGCGGCAGGCTCAGATCGCGGAAGCAGCGAAATTTGATTTCCTGTTCGTCGCCGACAGCGTCTTCATCACCGAAAAATCGAGCCCGCATTATCTTAATCGCTTCGAGCCGCTGACGATCCTGTCCGCTCTTGCCGGCGCGACGTCGCATATCGGCCTCGTGGGAACGCTGACGGTGAGCTACAGCGAGCCGTTCAACGTCGCCCGCCAGTTCGCCTCGCTCGACCATATCAGCGGCGGCCGCGCCGGCTGGAACGTGGTTACGTCGTGGCTGGAGGGAAGCGCTTCGAATTTCAGCAAGCAGTCCCATCTCGCCCATGACGTGCGCTACAAGCTTGCCGGCGAGTATCTCGATGTCGTCCAGGGCCTCTGGGATTCCTGGGAGGACGATGCTCTGGTGCATGACAAGGCAAGCGGCGTCTTCTTCGACCCGAGGAAGCTGCATACGCTGAATCACAAGGGTGAGTTCTTCCAGGTGAAGGGGCCGCTCAACATCGCCCGCTCGCCGCAGGGGCAGCCGGTGGTCTTCCAGGCTGGCGCTTCCGAGGACGGCCGCAATTATGCGGCCCAGCGCGCCGATGCGATCTTCGTCCATCACGACAGTCTCGCGGAGGGCAGGGCCTATTATCGCGACATCAAGCAGCGCGCCGCCGGCTTCGGCCGCGATCCGGACGAGCTCTTCATCCTGCCGGGCATCCGTCCGGTGATCGGCTCCACGGAAGAGGAGGTCGAGCGGAAGTACCAGGATTTCGCCAATCTGACGTCGGTCGAGAATGCGCTTTCCATGCTAGGCCGGCCGTTCAACGACTACGATTTCCTCCGGCACGATCTCGATGCGCCGTTCCCGGATGTTTCCGCTCACGGCGCCAATTCGAACCAGAGCCAGTCGAACCGGATCATCGAAGTCGCCCGCAAGGGCAATCTGACGCTGCGCGAGGTGGCGCTCCGCTTCGCCACGCCGCGCACGGATTTCATCGGCACGCCGGAGCAGGTGGCCGATGCCTTCGAACGCTGGCTCGTCGAGCGCGGCTCGGACGGCTTCGTCGTCAACGTCTCGCTGCCGAAGGAGCTGGAAGTGCTGACCGAGACGGTCGTTCCGATCCTGCAGAAGCGCGGCGTTTTCCGGGAAGAATACGAGTCCGAAACCTTCCGCGGCAATCTCGGCATTCCAGTGCCGCGCAACCGCTATGCGGCAAGCGACGTTTCCGTCGCCGCCGAGTGATCCTCCCAAGATACGACCAGCGACCGGAACCGGGGCAACATCCATGACCATTCTTTCAAGACGCGCATTCAATCTTCTCGCCGGCGGTCTCGCGGCTTTCCTCTCCGCTGCTCCGCTATCGGCCTTTGCAGCCGAAGACTTCTCGAACGTGACGCTGCGGATCGGCGACCAGACAGGCGCAGTGCGCGCCAAGCTGGAGGCGGCCGGTCTGCTGAAGGACGTGCCCTACAGGATCGAATGGTCGGTCTATGCGGCGGCCGTCAACCTGCATGAGGCATTGAAGGCCGATGCCGTCGATATAGGCTCGGCGGCCGACAGCCCGACGGTCAGCGCCATTGCCGGCGGCTCGAAGATCAAGGTGGTCGCCGCCTTCTCCAACGGCGGGCGCGGCACGGCGCTGCTCGTCCCCGAAAACAGCCCGATCAGGACGATCGAGGATCTGAGGGGCAAGACGATTTCGCCGACGACGCGCGGCAGCGTCGCGCATTACCTGACGGTCGGCGTCCTGAAGAGGGCCGGTCTCAAGGCGGGCGACGTGAAGCTTGCCTTTCTGACGCCGGCGGACGCCAGCGCGGCATTCCAGACCGGCAGCATCGACGCCTGGGGCACCTGGGGCGTCTATCTCGCCCGCACGGTCGGGACGCAGAAGGCGCGCGTGCTGATCGACGGTCAGGGCATCAATACCGGCAACGGCGTGCTCAGCGCCACCGACAGCGCGCTTGCCGATCCGGGCAAGGTTGCAGCGATCGCCGACTTCGCCGCCCGGATCGAGCGCGGTTACAAATGGTCGCTCGAAAACAAGGACGCCTATATCGACTTCTATGCGGCCTTTTCCAAGCAGGACAGGTCGATCGTCGCCGAGACCTATGACGACGAGGCGGCGTTCAAGCGCGTGCCGCTGGACGATGCCTTCGCCGTTTCGCTGCAGAACGTCTTCGGCACCTGGAAGGAGGCCGGCGTGCTTTCCGGCGATCTCGACCTTTCGAAATACGTCTATCGCGACCTGCCTAGCAATTGATGCACGGGAGTTGATCGATGAACCGCATTGCGACGGTCAGGATAGAATCTGCCGAGAAACTGCACGATGCAGCGCTTGACGGCCGCCGCCAGGCATCATCGCGGGGCGTCGTGCTGAAGCGCATCGAGCCGCTGTCGGCGGCCCGCCGCGGCGTGCCGCGCTGGCTGCGGCGTGCCTTGGGGCCGGTGCTTCTTGTTCTTCTCTGGCACCTGGCCTCCATCACCGGCGTGCTGCCGGAGGAAGTGCTGGCCGGACCTGCCGTGGTGCTCAGCAGTGCGGCGAAGCTCATAGAGACCGGTGAGTTGCAACAGGCGATGTGGGTCTCGCTCGGCCGTGCGCTGGCGGGGCTAGCGATCGGCGGTACTGCCGGTGTTTCACTTGCCGTGCTTTCGGGTCTTTTCCGGCTCGGCGAGGATCTGATCGACGCTACTGTGCAGATGCTGCGAACGGTGCCGAACGTGGCGCTAATCCCGCTGCTGATCATCTGGTTCGGCATCGGTGAGGCGCCGAAGGTGGCGCTGATTGCGCTCGGCACGGCCTTTCCGCTTTATCTCAACGTCTATGCGGGCATCCGCAATGTCGATGCGACACTGATCGAGGCGGGGCGTACGCTCAATCTTTCCCGTCTCGCGATGATCCGTCACATCATCCTGCCCGGCGCGCTGCCCTCCGCGCTGGTTGGATTGCGCTACTCGCTCGGCATCGCATGGCTGGCGCTGGTCTTCGGCGAGCAGATCAACGCGACGGCCGGCATCGGCTATCTCATGGCCAATGCCCGCGAGTTCTTCCAGACCGACGTCATCGTCGTCTGCCTTGCCGTCTACGCCTTCCTCGGCCTTGCGGTCGATTTTATCGTCAGAACGCTCGAAAGGATATTCCTGTCATGGCGACCGGCATTCAGCGGAACCTGACCGCCGTAAGGGCGGTCGCGGCTCCTTCCGTCGTGAAGGTGCGCGGGCTTTCCCGCCGTTTCGGCGAGCGCGAGGTTCTCAAGGACCTCGATCTCGATATCGGCGCCGGCGAGTTCGTCGCGTTGCTCGGCGCGAGCGGCTGTGGCAAGAGCACGCTGCTGCGCATCCTTGCCGATCTCGACCGCGAGATCTCCGGCGAAGTCGAAGTGCCGCTTCGCCGTTCCGTCGCCTTCCAGGCGCCGCGGCTGATGCCGTGGAAAGCCGTCTGGCGCAATGTCGTGCTGGGCCTTCCTGGCTCTCCGGACAGGGAGCGGGCCATTGCCGCGCTCGAGGAGGTCGGCATTGCCCAGCGCGCGGACCAATGGCCGAAGGTGCTCTCCGGCGGCGAGGCGCAGCGCGTATCGCTCGCCCGCGCGCTGGTCCGGGAGCCGCATCTGCTGCTGCTCGACGAACCTTTCGCCGCCCTCGACGCTCTGACCCGTATCAAGGCGCAGGAGCTTGTCGGCGAACTCTGGCAACGGCACGGCTGCGCGGTGCTGCTCGTCACCCATGACGTCGAGGAAGCCCTGCTGCTATCCGACCGCGTGCTGGTCATGAAGGACGGCGTCATCGCCCATGAAGAGCGGATTGCGCTTGAAAGACCGCGCGATGTCGCCGATCCGGAATTTGCCGCGCTTCGCGGCCGGCTGCTCGGCTGGCTCGGCGTGCGCCATGGCCGTCATGAAGAGGTGGCGTAGGGAATAATCAATGTCGGGACACCAGGACGATCTCGTGGATTTGAGTGCAGACGTGCTGGTGGTCGGCGGCGGACTGGCGGGCAACTGGGCGGCGGCCGCAGCGCGGCGCGCCGGCGCCTCCGTCATCCTTGCCGACAAAGGCTATTGCGGTACGAGCGGCGTGACGGCGACGGCTGGCCCCGGCCATTGGTGGATACCGCCCGATCCGGCCGACCTGCGTGAGGCGGCGATTGCAGCCCGCCGCAAGAGCGGCTTCGGCCTGAATGACGCCGAATGGATGGCGCGCACCCTTGCCAGGACCTGGGAAAGCCTGCCGACGCTGGAAGGGCTCTACAAATTCTCGAAGGACGAAAAGGGTGTCACGCAATACCGGGCGCTGCGCGGGCCGGAATACATGCGGGCGCTGCGGCAGCAGAGCGAGAATCTCGGCGTCAAAATCCTCGATCACTGTCCGGCGCTCGAGTTGCTCCAGCGAGGGGACGGCACCATTGGCGGGGCGCAGGGCATCCGCCGGCAGGCCGGCGGCCGCTGGCGGGTGAATGCGGGCGCCGTCATCCTGGCGACCGGCGGCACGTCCTTCCTTTCGCGGCTGCTTGGCTCCCATACGAATACGGGTGACGGTTATCTGATGGCGGCGGAAGCCGGTGCCGATCTTTCCGGCATGGAATTCACCAACTACTATACCGTGGCGGCCAAGGGGTCGACGATGACACGCTCGATGTCCTACGCCTTCGCCACCTACTATGACGAGGACGGGAACGCCATTCCCATTCCGGCCGGCCCCGATACGACCCGGCCACTCGCCGCGGCCCTTTTGAAGGGGCGTGTTTTTTGCGACCTGCACAAGACGCCGGAGGACATCCGCGGCAAGGTTCCGATCATCTCGCCGAATTTCCTGCTGCCATTCCACCGCTGGGGCATCGATCCTTACACGCAGCGCTTCGAAGTGACCTTGCACGGCGAAGGCACGATCCGCGGCATCGGCGGTTTGAGAATCACGGGCGAGAATTGCGAAACTTCCGTGCCGGGCCTCTACGCCGCGGGCGATGCGGCGACGCGCGAGCTGGTGGCAGGGGCGATTTCCGGCGGCGGCAACATCAATTCGGCCTGGGCGGTTTCTTCCGGCCAGTGGGCAGGCGAAGGAGCGGCTCGTTTTGCTGGTTCGGTCCGTTCGCGGTCGCCTGGTCGCCCGATCGGGCAGGCAGGCCTGCGTCCCGACAGCGAACATGCGATCGACCTGCGCGGAGCGCTCGCCGTTGTTCAGGGCGAGATGCTCGCCTACGATCGCAATATCTTCCGCCGCGGCGACCGGCTCGTCCGAACGGCAGCCCTGCTCGATGATCTCTGGACCGCCTTCAGCGGCCATGCCCGCGGAAGCAGCGAAACCGCCCTGCGGACCAGGGAAACGGCGGCGATGCTTGCGACGGCGCGCTGGTCGGCGGCCTCCGCGCTGGCTCGCGACGAGAGCCGCGGCATGCATCAGCGGGAAGACAGGTCGCAGACCGATCCACGCCTTGCCGGCCGCATCGTCTCGGGCGGTCTCGACAGGGTGTGGACGAACCTGGAGTCTTCTCGCCCGATGGAGCTGGCATCGTGATCGAGGTCATCGTCGAAGATCGCTGCGCGAACTGCAACGCCTGCGTTGCCGTTTGTCCCACCAACGTTCTGGATGCCGGCCCCGGCATTCCGGCGATCGCGCGGAAGGATGACTGCCAGACCTGCTTCATGTGCGAACTCTACTGTCCGTATGATGCGATCTATGTCGCGCCCGACTGCGAACGCACCGTCGAAACGGACGTATCCCTCATCGTGCAGTCCGGCTTGCTCGGTGAATTCCGGAGACTCCACGGCTGGGACGAATGGGCCGGCGATCCGCGTTATACCAACGAGCACTGGCAAATGGAGCGGGTATTTCTGCGTGCCCGCGAACTGGCGCAGAAAAGCACGGCCTGACTTCGGCGTTCGCCGATTTACCCTTCCGAGGCCTTGAAGGGCTCGATTCCTATCAAGGCGGTCGGTGTATCCGGGTGTGGAAAGCCTCACGGGCCTACTCCTCTGGAGAGGACGCCCTCTCGAGGACGTCCGCATTTTATATTCCTGGTGGCGGTCAGAGCCTGCCCTCCGCGAGCAGCTCACGGGTACGCTTGAGGATCGACAGCAGCGCGGCTTTGTAGCCCTTGTCGCTGTCGAACTGTGCCTGTTCTGCCTGCTCTTCCGGACCGCCGGGCTGTTTGTCGCGCAAACCGAGATAGCAATAGAAGCTGAGCTGAAGCGCCCGGTCTCGTCTACATAGAGTTCGTTGACGATCGCGCCTTCGCGGGGGCCGGTGGCCTGGAAGAAGGTTACCTTACGCTCGGGTTCCAGCGTGACGATTTCTCGGAGATCGGCGCCGCCGATTGTGGCTTCGCGCACGAAATGGGTGGCGCTCTCCTCGACGACGTCGCAGCGGGTGCAGAGGCCCGGCGGCAGGAAGAGGCGGGCGTCGCGGGCCTTCAGTTCCAGTCCGGCTCACGCCTGCGCGCGGGTCAGCGGCGTTTCGCCCTCGGGGTTCACAGGGACAGTGGCAGTGGAATAGATCATGACGATGTTCCTTCTTGTTGGGGTCGGGTTGCCCGCTGCACTCAGACCGAGGCGGCGAGTTCGGCGGCGAATGCGCGATAGGTGTGTAGCGGACGTCCCAGTAGACGGGTGAGACGCTCGACATCGCCCGCCTCGGGCACCATGCCGTCGCTGACATAGCGCTCGGCCATCAGCCGCATTTCGTAGGCCATCCATTTCGGCATGAAGGTCGCCAGATTCTGCTCGAAAGCGGTGGAATCATCACCGCCATAGACGACGGCGCGACCCAGGACCTCCGACCAGATGGCGGCCAGGTCCGAACCGGTGAGCGTGTCCGGGCCGACCAGGTTGATGGTCTCGATCGGCAGCTTGCCAGGCGCAGAATCGTGACGGACCAGCTCGATTGCCGCCACCTCGGCGATGTCGCGCGCATCAACCATGGCGATACCCTTCCCGCCGATCGGCATCGGATAGACGCCGTGATTGAGGATGACGTCCTTGATCATCAGTTCATTGTCGATGAAGTAGGCCGGACGCAGGATGGTGGCGCTAAAACCCATCTCGTCGATCATCCGCTCGGCACCCGACTTTACGGCGAAGTGGGGCACGTTCACGAACCGCTCGCTATGGATCACCGACAGGTAGACGACCCGCTCGACACCTGACTCGCGGGCAATGTTGAGGGTGATGAGCGCTTGCGTGAATTCGTCGCCCGCCACCGCGTTGAGAAGGAAGAGCGTTCTGATGCCGCTGAAGGCGGCGCGCAGTGCGTCGATGTCGAGCATGTCGCCTTGCACGACGTCCACACCGGCCGGGAAGTTAGCTTTCGAAGGGTCACGGACGAGAACGCGAACGCTGGCATTGCGCTTGAGAAGCTGGCTGACAACGTGGCGGCCGACACGGCCGGTTGCGCCTGTTACAAGGATAGTCATGTGAATTCTCCGGGTTGGTCATTGTTGACAACCCGAATATGATCGGTTCACAGATGGCCCAATAGACGCTTAATCTGGACTCAGCGTCTCGTAGATGGAACACATGGATCTGTCCGCTCTCGCCGATTTCGTTACCGTAGCGCGCCATGGCGGGTTCGGCCGCGCCGCACGCGCGACCGGACGTCCGAAGGCGACGCTCTCGCGCCGCGTGGCTGAACTGGAGGCCAGTCTCGGCCTGCGTCTCTTCGAACGCGGTGCGCGGATGCTGAGGCTGACGGAGGAAGGCCGAGCGCTTTACGAGCGGGCTGGCGCGCTGCTCACGGAACTGGACGAAACGGCGGCAGCCATCGCATCTGGCGGCGACAGGCCACGGGGCCGGTTGCGGATCAGCGCACCATTGCTGTTTTCGCAGACGGCGATGGGCAAGTTGGCTGCGGGATTCGCAATGAAATATCCGGAGGTTCGCCTGGAAATCACGACGGAAGATCGCGCCGTCGATATGGTGGAGGAAGGGTACGATCTGGTGATCCGTGTCAATCCCGACCCGGATGAGAGCCTTGTTGGACGGATCTTCCTACGTGATGGATTGGTGATCGTGGCAAGCCCGAGCGTCGCGCGCCCAGCGGAAGGGGCGGTGATACCAGTCGTCGTCCGCGGCTCGCCGGACCAAGCTAGGACGTGGAGGATGACGACCCCGACCGGGCGATCCGACATTCTCATCGATCCAGTTCTTTGCCTATCCTCGCTGACCACGGTCCGAGACGCCGTCCGGATGGGCATCGGCGCGGCCCGTCTCCCTGTATCGCTGGTCAGCCATGATCTTGCTGCAGGCACGCTGGTGCGTTGGGGGGATGTCGATGGCCCCGAAACTCAGCTCTGGGCTCTTTATCCGTCGCGACGGTTGCTCAGCGCACGCGTGTCTGCCTTCCTCGACTATCTGAAAGTGGCGTTTCCCAAGGGTACGGCGGAAGAGCTGGCGGCTTATGTCGCAAAATAAGCTCTGCTCAAAGCGAAAGTGAAGACATGAGATTTTAGCTATCTTCCCGCGACATCGCGAGTCTGCGGTTCGATTCTCGTTAAGAGCTTTGTGCCTTCATAGCGGTCATTGTGTAGGGGGGCGTTCCCGCGCACCGCCGTCGATCACGCGCGGGCAGATATCCAGCTCGAAAACGAGCCCCTGCCAATCCGAAGCTCCTGCATCCCTTCTCTTCCGGTTCGCACGGGCGATCTGGCGGTAGAGCTTGATCGCGTCTATAGCCGTGAGGTGGTTCGTGGCACGGCCGACATGTGCTTCCAGCAATTCACACCGAAGCGTGGATACATAGTTCGGATCGTAGATAGAAGCATTCATCTCGCTATGACCGAGCAGGGATCGTGCATGTAAGTTGCAAGAACCAATCGTAGCCCAACGATCATCTACGAGCATGAGCTTGCCATGAACATGCACGTCTCCGCGTCCGCCGCGCCCGTTCGGAGACGCAGAGCCAACCAAGGAAAAATTGTCGTGTTCCCGTAATGTCGCGATGGAGGCTGCCAAGTTCTTGCCATACGTTGTCGCAGGCAGTGAAGGATGGAAGCTGCCCTGTCCCGCCGTGTCGACAAGCCGCGATAGGCTGCTTGTCATTGTCTTTTCGTGAGACGGTGAATGGCTCGATTAGTTGGAAGCGTTCTCCCGCAAACCTCCATGGGGAGGGAGATCGACCATCTATTCGTTGTTATGGGATAGATGCGTAGGGCTGACGCCCGTCTGCCTTCTGAACATTGCGATGAATGCGGATGGACTGCTGTAGCCGAGATCATCCGCGATTTCCTGCACCGGCTTGTCATTCTCAAGCATGGAGAGAGAAGCGACCAGCTTCAGCCGCTGCCGCCATTCGTTGAACGATATTCCAAGCGAGCTGTGAAAACGCCGGGAGAGGGTTCTTTCGGTGGCACCAAGACACCGCGCCCATTCAGCCAGGGATCGTCTGTCACTCGGGGTTTCCTGAAGCGCTTCGATGACGGGCCGCAGCAATTCGTCATCCGATACAGGCAGGTAAGTGTCCCTGCGCGGTGCCTGCCGCAGTTGATCGACGAGCACCAGCGCCAGGCGGATATCCGCCTCGGTATTCGGCACCTTGACATTGCGTGCGGCGAAGTCGGCAAGGATGGCCTTGACGAGGGGGCTCATGGCAAGCGTGCATGGCGTCTCCGGCATGTCGGCGCAAAGCGCGCGCTCGATGTAGACCGAGACGAATTGCACGTTCTGCCGGTTATGGCAGCAATGCAGCGCGTCGGCGGGTATCCAGGTGGCGTAATGCGGCGGGCAGAGAAACCGCCGCCCCTCGACCATGGCCTCCATCACGCCTCTCACCGCATAGCCCACCTTGCCCCAGGGCTGGCGGCGCATCTCGAACACGCCGCCCGCGTCATAGCTCTCGGTTCGGAACGACACGGGCGCAGGGCGTTCGCCTTCCCGGATATTATGCTTCATCCTTCATGTCCGATCATCGCAACGGGTTGTCCGGAAAACGCTATATAACGATAATGCGCCATTTGATAGGCCAAGGGCAAATCTCGACGAACCGGAGCGTTCCATATGTCTGTCAAATACTTCCTCTTCTCCCTTCTGGCCGTCTCCATCTGGGCGGGGAACACCATCGTCAGCAAGCTCGCCGCCGGAGCCATTCCGCCCGGCGTGATTGCCTTCGAGCGCTGGTTCCTCGCCTTCGTCCTCGTGACCCCCTTCGTCGCCAAAGACGCCTGGCGGCACCGGAAGACCATCGGCAAATATCTGCCGAAACTCGCCATTCTCGGGCTGCTCGGCATGGCCGTGTGCCAAGGTCTTGGCTATTATGCGGCGAGCTTCACCTCCGCCACCAACATGGCGATCCTGCTCTCGCTGGTGCCGCTCCTGACTCTCATGCTGAGCGCGCTTTTCCTTAGCGAGACGCCGTCATCCCTCGCCCTGCTGGGCGGCATTCTCTCGCTTTGCGGTATTTTCGTCGTGCTGGGCAAAGGCGACCTGTCGCTGCTTCTCTCGCAAGGGGTCGGCCGCGGCGACGCCATCATGCTGATCGCGGTTCTTGCCTATGCCGGCTATGGCATTCTGCTCAAGAAATGGTCCATCCCGCTTGCCGTCTGGACCTCGCTCTATGTGCAGATGGGCGCTGCCGTTGTACTGCTGCTGCCCGGCTATCTCATAGAAGGCGCGGCGAGCTTCACGCCGGCCAATGCGACCATGATCCTCTACACCGCCATTCCCGGCTCAATCATCGCGCCCTTCGTCTGGATGTCGGCCGTGAAGCATCTGGGTGCCGGGCGCACGGCGATCTTCATGAACCTCATCCCTGTCATCACGGCGGTGGTCGCCGCGCTGTTTCTGGATGAGACGCTGCATGTCTATCACCTCATCGGCGGCGGCATGACGATTGCGGGGATCTTTCTTGTTCAGAGAAAACCAAGCCTAAAGAGGCGGGCAGTTGCAGCCCGAGTGAAAAGAATTGATTGATGGATGAGTCAATGCGATCCGCCTCTCCCATTTGCCGCCGGATAGCCACCGATGCCCGCGCGCATGAAGAGGTTCGCGTAGGTCCGCTCGTCCCAGATCTTCAATGGCCGATATAATTCACCCGGAAAGACGCTGACACCGGTCGGCATATCGAGCTTTGGTAGAGAAAAGTCCCTGTTGACCGCGCCATCGGCCCACAGCCTACTGTCTCCCGAAACGGCTGCTGCGGTGAAAGGCGGGCTGAACTCGAAGCTTCACACCGTTTGCGGAGCCTAGGTCCGACTTGATTGCCCAGGAGAGGTTTGTGGTCTTGGCTTGCGGGTTCCCGGCCCTCCCCGCGAAAGCGCTACCTGAGCGGCGGCTGAGATCAGCAAAGCCGCAATAGGCTCCCCCGGCGACAGGCCGCTTCGGTAAGGGCGTCCTCACATTCCGCGTGCCCTGCCTCTTTCGAACAGAACCGGGCTATGATCTTTATGTCACCGGACCGATCAACCGGCCAAAAGAGGCCATAGCGCCGCTCATCGGCGTTGTAGAGACCGACTAGTCCCCTACACATTTACCATGAACCGGCTGTTCACCCGCGCCGATCATCGGGTGCACTTCGAAGCGGACGATGGGAAAGGCGAGCGAAGCCCGCAGCAAAGGATAGAGAGCGTGTTCCTCGCCACCGAGCTGTCAGGGACGAAGGAACGCTATTCCGGGAAAAGCAATGTAATGCCTGCCCTAATACCCCATTCCGGTCCGCCCTCCGGGGTATCTGCATAGTACCTGACACCTATTTGAAAGCTGACTGGTTGCTTACCGATATGGGTCACCTGCGAGAAGGATAGATTGATCGGAACGGTCCACTGGTCGGCTTCCCAGTCGTAAGTGGATTCGGTGTTGAGCGAGATGCTCCTGCCGTTACCGAGATTGTAGGAGACGAAAGGCTGCAGGAATGTCGCATTGACGTCTTCGCGGTCGCCTTCTCCGGCCACCGACCAGATGTGGTTACCGAGGGCGCCGATTGTCCAGGAGTCGCGTTGCGTCAGCACGACGGCGGTAGGACCCAGGCCAAATTTCCCTGTGCCGAGGTTGTCATCCGTTGCAGTAGGAATGAGAAACACCGGTCCCACGCCCCATGTCAGTCCACCAGGGCCGGGCGCTTTTGGCGAGAAGAAGAAGCTCTGCGTGATGTCGCCGATCCCGAATACCGTTTCACCCGGAAAATAGTCGCGATAGCCGATCGGCAGAATCGTCCGGGAAATGACCAGCCAGTCGTCGTTGAGGGAAATCGGGATGACGGGCTGGATGTTCAGCGTGTATGAAAAGCCATCGTCTTCTGCACCGGCTCCGAAGTCGAAATTGCTCTGGAAGGGAACGCTGATCAGGTTGGAGACGGGGTTCGACAGCTTCTTGGAGAGATCGTCGACATCATGCTCCTGAGCGCCGGCGACCGTGGCAGAGCAAGCGAGAAGCAGAAGAGAGACGCTTTTCGAAAGGCCCATTGTTCCATATCCCTCATTTCAAGATTGCTTGCTGCGATCTCGCGGCAGGCAAGAGAAAGGGTCAGCCAGGTATTCCATCCTTCGGCGCGGTTCCCGGCGCCGATTCACAATGGCCCTTGAGGTTCGGATAACCGTCGACCTTGTCATTGACGTTGAACTTGTAGCTGATCTGGGGACCGCTTCCGAAAACGCGCGATTTGAAATCGCCAAGCCTCGCTCCATCCCCACTAGACGGCAACGGAAACGCATTGGTGTAGACGAATCGAATATGCCGGCATGTTCTATCCCCCTTGGAAGACTGCTCTCGGTTCCGATAGCGGGGGAGGTTAGAAGGCAACCCACGTAAAATGAAAGTTAATTACAGTAAATTGTTAACGTTTCTTATTAGGCGGTGACGTTGCTCGGGCAGTCCAAAGCCCAAGCGAGGAATAGACGCGGGCTTATGACCCGGTTCAATATTGCCACGAGACTTTTCGAGGCAGATCCATCCCTTCCGTTCCGCTCCTATCAATGAAGAAGCATATCTTGCGGTCTTCCTCAGCAAAGGGAAGGTGGGGCGTTCGTGACGCTCACCATGAATTGCTCAGGGCGCATCCTGAACTTCGCAAGGCGGTTCCCGCAAGGGGTACGTTTCAAGGCGATTTGGGAGAGAGCGCAACGTAAATTACCGTTGCGTACTTACTTTGGAAGATGGCTCATGCTGCCATTGTCCGGTCAGCAGACTGACGTCCATTGAACCTATTCATCGATAACGGAGAGAACAATGAAAAAGTCAGCGTCCATCGCTCTTGCGGCGATGATTTTCTCTGGTTGCTTGGGCAGCGCATATGCGCAGACGACCGGCGCCATTTCCGACAAGAATGTGAGCGTGATCTATCTGGCCGAGGCAGACAAGGGCAGCGAGGGCGTTCATTCGGTTCCCACGATCACTCATCAGAAGATACTCCAGGCGCAAGAGGAGTTGAGAGCCGACAATGCATTAAGATCGTTCCTGCAGCAGAAGAGGGTCGAACTGAACAACGTCATCATCATCGAGAAGGCCGCGAACGGCGACAGGATCGTGTACGTTCGGTAGATTTATGGTTTGCCGGGGCACCCATCAGGTTAGAAATCTGATGGGTGCCGGACAGTCTCTCTGCTGCGGGCCTGCATGTTAGTGCGTGCGGGCCCTGATCATTTTGTGATGTAGCGAATTGGAAGGCAGATCCACACGGTGGCCAATCTGATGGTGGTAATGCCTAAGAGCAAATCTGAAGCTGAGATACATTGCATCGATGGGCATTCTGTAACTGTTGCGTACTTCCCCCGACGCGGCCGGAAGGTAAGTTTGTTTTCGGTGAACACCCAGGAGGCCGCCGGTGATGCCCGGGCGAAACAACAGCGGAGAAGCATCAGGCGAGGCCGGGCAGCGTGGATTGCTGAAGCTGATGCTGAGACTGCCAACCGTCCGGGGCAGGCTGCAGATCCTCGCAGCGCGATCGTCCTCCCTTGCCGAACTTTGCGAAGCATACGAGGAGGCCTGCGCGATGCTCGACAAGCTCGAAGCCGACCAATCCAATTCCGACACGGCCCTGATCGGGGAATACCGGACGATCTGTATCGATATCGAAGCGGACGTCATCCAATACTGTCTCGATCATCGACATCATGTGCCGGATTAGCACGCAAACCGGGAGCGCCCTTAGGAAGATCGTTAGCATTACATTTATCGGCAGTGCGAAAGCCGTTGGCGTGTCGTTTACCTGTGGTGGGCGTCGTTCTATATGTACCAACATCCAATTGTAGGCGGTGCAGCGATGAACGCTGGTGAAGACAGCAAATGGATAGCGGAAGTATCGGAGGCGGAGGCCAGAAAAGAGCTCGACAGGCTCCTGTCGGATCCGCGGTTTCATGCGACCGAGCGGGCAAAGAACCTCTTGCGATATATCGCGGCGCGGTATTTCGAAGGGGACACGGAAGGGGTGAAGGCCTACGCCATCGCGCTCGACGTTCTCGGACGGCCGCCCCGCTTCGATCCGAATTCGGATCCGATCGTCCGGATTGAAGTGAGCAGGCTGAGGTCGGCGCTCAGCACTTACTACGAGGCTTATGGTGACGAACTCGATATCGGCATCCATCTGCCGATCGGACAC
Source organism: Neorhizobium descurainiae (assembly GCF_051400715.1). Taxonomy (NCBI): domain Bacteria; kingdom Pseudomonadati; phylum Pseudomonadota; class Alphaproteobacteria; order Hyphomicrobiales; family Rhizobiaceae; genus Neorhizobium; species Neorhizobium descurainiae. Next base: position 45,367 of record NZ_JBLFFK010000015.1, on the reverse strand, counting down.
TATCTGACGGTGTTCACCCGCTCCGTCGTCATTGCCAGGCCGACCGAAGAGGAGATGGCCGAGGCGGACCGCTTTGTCGATCAGGCAGCCACGGAGAGCAGGCTGCCGCTGCTGCGGCGCCTGGGGCGATATGGCACCTACAGATCGTCGATGGCCGTCCTGGTCCTGGCTGCTCTCGCGGCAGGCTGGGCCTGGACGTCCAACCGCCCCACCTTGTCCGAAAGGCCTGCCGTGACACTGACGATCTCCGCAGCTGACGAGGATTATAGCCATGAGGCGGAGGTTGTGGGTAACTACCTCGTAAGTGCCATGTCGCAGTTCAGAACGCTGGACATCTCGGCCGAAAAGGCAATCCCGACGGCATCGGTGACCCGAGCGCTGCGACCGCCAAGGCGGAATTCCTACGACATAGAGCTTAAGTACTACGCAGACGAGGATGACCGAAGCGTCTGGTGGCAGGTGGTGGACTCCCGGACAGGGAGTATTCTCAAGTCGGGCGTCGAAAGGACTGCGGCAGACGGACGGAGCGCTGCGGCAGCCCGGGACGAAGTGGTATCCGTCCTTGCCAAGCGTTTCGCCACCACGAGGGGTGTCATCAACAATCTCGAGACGCATAGCGATCGCGCCATGCGATCACTGGGGAATACCTGCGTCCTGCGGGCAGAGTACGAGTTGGACGAGGGGACCCAGGAAGATATCATGCGGGCTGGGCAATGCCTGGAGCGCACGATCCAAATCCGGCCAAACGACTCCGATGCCGCCGCCGCCTTGGCGCGCGTGCTTGCGGTGTCCCTGGGCGGCGATCTGGACAGTCCCGCCGGAGCCCGCGCTTTGTCTCTTGCAAATACGGCGGTGTCGGTCGCCCCATCCTCAGACCGGGCATACCTGGCTCTCATGACGGTTCAATTCTATCGGGGAAACACCGAGGCTGCGATCGAAGCCGGCAATCGGGCCCTGCGCCTCAACCCCAACAATCCCGAGGTTCTCGCCAAACTGGCTGCCGTACTTTTTTCCTCCGGCTACAGGAACGCGGCCGTCTCCCTGGCGGAGGATGCCGGCAGGAATATCGAGGCGGTGCCCCGGGATGCTCGTCTCGTTCTGGCGTTGGACGCCTATAGCAGGGGGGATTTCTCCAATGCGTCTCTTCTCGCGGAGCAGATGCCGTGCGGTGATTTCCTCGTCAGGGCACTGAGAGCGGCCGCACTGGGTGAGATAGGTTCTGCCGCCGCCGGAGAACGACTGGCTCTGCTGAGGGAAGCGCTTCCGGACTTTCAACATTCCTTTGCCTCCCGGATGCAGCAGCGCCGCTACAGACCGGAGCTGATTGCCTCCATTCAGGACGGGCTTCAAAAGGCCATGACCATCGCAGCGCCCGCAGGAGCCACGAATTGATCGCCGGCTAGACCTTCCGCGGCGACGGGACGGCGCAGGGGGAGAGATGAACACAACGTCCGCAATTCTCCAAGCCGATCCGGTCAGGAACGGCAGGGGTTTCGTTCCGGCCCTCACTGCCACCTATGAATTTTCGCCCAGTCCCTTTTCATGTCGACGATGAGCCAGTTGCGCCGTTCGGCTTCATTCAGAGCTTTGTCCAGCCGGCCAAATTCCGATTTTCTATCATAGGCGTATTCACGCTCGGCGTCGGTGTGGTGGACAAGCATCGCGAAACCAGGCCCCTTGGCTGCAGTTACCCAGCGCATCATCTCGTAGTCCCCATCCGAGTTGCCGGCCACGAAGACAGGCCTGCGACCGATAAACTTGTTGATGCCGGAAGGTTTTCCCGGACCGTCGTTGATGAAATCGATCTTTGGCAGCCGCCTGAGCACAGGTACGTCGCCCACGAGAGCGTAATCGGTGAGAATGGTGCTGCCGATCACCTGCTCGGGCGGAATACCGTAGGCTTTCTCCGTTATCGGCCGCATGAACTCTACGCCGCCACCGGATACGATGTAGGTCTTGAATCCATTTGCCCGCAGGTAGTCCAGGAGCTCCCGCATCGGCTGATACGTCATCTCGTCGAAGCGCCGGCTCGTCTTCGGGTGTCGAGCTTTTTCGAACCAATCAGTGACGATGGCGTTGAATTGATCGGTCGTCATGCCCGCGTGTGTTTCCATTGCGAGTTCGACGATACCTTTCTCGCCATCCTTCGCTATGTTTCTCAGATCTCCTTCGAGAATGCTCTTGAAAGGTTCCCTGGTGCTCCAGTCGGGATGCTGGGGCGCGAGCGTGGTCACTCTGTCGAGCATGAAGGCGAGCTGAAAGTAGTATGGCTGCTCTGTCCAGAGGGTGCCGTCATTGTCAAAGACAGCGATACGGTTCTCCGGGGGGACATATCCTTCGCTGCCCTCGGCGAGGGTGGCCGTCACAAACTCCATGATCCGGGTCTTTGCTGGCGTATCGTTCCATGAGGGAAGGGGCTCCTGCGCCTGTGCGGGCAGGATGCCGGTGGCCAGAGCGATGGCTGCGAATAGCGCGTAGAGAACAAGACTGATATCCCGGAACGCTTTTATCATAATCGTCTCCTGTGTGATCTTTCCCTTCGTTGAAGGCTGGAAGAAGGTCAGTTCCTCACGGCGCGTAGATTGGGACGTTTGGCCACTATCCAGAGCCGGTAGAACGGATATCCAGGAGATGAAGCATCACTGTGCGTTGGGACACGCGGAAGTACGTTACGGTAACGAGGACATGTAAAAAGCGAGAAAGGACTGATCCATCTCGCTCAGGGTCTGTCACGTTGCCATGCCGCCCTCGGCGGCAGATCAGCTTTTCCTTCCGGTCGAGCAAGGCTCGCCGAAATAGAAAACTGTCCGATCAGGCCGGAGACTCAGGATTTCGGGGTGTTTGTCAGCAGCACTGTAAATGCCAAGGCATTTACTGTTGCGTACCGGGAAACAGCGGGAGGCGATCTTACGATCAGGCCGGCGCGCGCCGATTCAGATGGCACCGTCGAATAAAACATGATAATAAAACTCATGTTTGTTCTGGACTGCAGTCGTATTCATGCTGGAAAACATAGACGATCGGCTCTTCGCCGACATAGCAAGCAGATGGGGTTACAGCGGGTCGGTCTCTTCCGGCGAAGAGGATGGAGAAGACGTTGCTTTCCAGGGCATCGTCCGGGACAGACGTCTGCCGAGCGGCCTGCAAATTTGCACGTCCGACATGCTTTCCTTGCGGGAGAGCAGGCGCACAGGCACTCTTGGGCGCTCCCTCATGCTCATTTTCTCGGTGTTCGGCGATCGGATGAGGTATGTCCTCGACAATGGCCAGGAGGTCGGGATCGAGCCGGGGACAGTCGCATTGCTCTCCGCTGGCGAAGCCCTGACAATGGTGACCGAGGCACAGGGAGGAGAGCGGAACGGTCTGCTTGTCATCCAGGCTCAGGCTTCCGCGCTCGCCGATCCCGACCTGGCCGACGAGATAGACCGCCGGACGCGGTCGAGCAATGTGGCGACCCTCATTGCCGGCCAGCGAACGATGGATCTCGCCAGACGGCTTTTCCGGCAGCCCTTCAATCCTTTGACGGATAAGCTCGTTGCAGAAAGCTGCGCGCTGGAGCTACTCGCGCATGTCGTGGACAACGATGGCGAACGGGGCGGAGCCGTTTTCGGCGGGGACCGCGCGCGGATCATGCGCGTGTGCGAATATCTGGAGGCGCATCTCGAAAAGGAGCATCATTTGCCTGTTCTCGCGCGCGAAGCAGGCATGAGTTTATCCTCCTTCAAGACGAAATTCCAAGCCGTTACCGGGAAAACGGTATTCGGCTTCCTCACCGAAAAGAGATTGGAACGCGCCCTGCGCGGCATGGAGCAGGAAGGTTGGAGCGTTGCCCAGGCAGCCTGGTATACGGGCTATCGTCATCCCACCAATTTTTCGTCGGCTTTTCGCCGTCACTTCGGATTCAGTCCTCGGGACACGAAGCGCCAATGATGCTGCGCGCGCAGGCAAGCGGCAGCGGATGGCCGCTGGCTTCTGACATCGCTCATTTGGCCTTGCGCATAGCTGCTGCCGGTTGCCGCGCCTTCCGCTGAACATTACCAGAAAGCTCATGATTTAAGCGCAGGGGGCTATCATGGGTTCGCCATCTCCGTATTCGGAAAACAAGAACAAGGGCCGATCTGCCGGACATCTGCTCGGCACGGTAGCCGCAATTGCGCTGCTATCGTCCGGCGCCGGAGCCCTCGCGCAATCCGCGGAGGAAGCCGCCGAGGACGACAATGCATCGACCGTTCTGCAACCCATCGTCATCACCGCACGCCGCGGTGCCGAGGATCTCTCCCAGGTGCCCTTGAGCGTCGGGCTTGCGGACGAAAGAGCGATTTCCCTGGAGAGCCCTTCCAACGCGGCGATCGATATCTCCCGGAGCATTCCGAACTACAGCATCAACGATGTCGGCAATCCGCTTTTCGCGTTCGGGGCCATTCGGGGAGTTGGCACGCTGAGCTTCCCGATGAATCCGTTCGATTCGACCATCAGCTATGCCCAGGACGGCATGCCGATCTCCATGTATGCAGGAAGCCAGCAATATCTCGACGCAAGCAGGATCGAGGTCATGAGGGGGCCGCAGAACGTGCTTTACGGCCGGGCGTCCCAGGGCGGCGCCGTCAACATCGTCACGGGCGAGCCGGACGGCACGCGGGATATCAGGCTTCGGGGCGAGATCGGCACGGACGGGGAGTATCTGACGGATTTCATTGCAGGAGGAGAGATCATCCCCGGTATCCTGAACGGACGGGGCGCGATCCGATTTACCGGCGGGGAGGGCAACGTCACCAATCTGACGGACGGCAAGGATCTGCCGGAACGGGACATTGCCGCCGGACGGGGATCGTTGCGCTGGTTCGCAGGCGACGACACCACCATCACCGCGAAGGGGTACTTCGAGCGCGATGACCGCCAGACATTCAACTACATTCTGCGTGGCGGAGACGACTATCCCGCCGTGATGCTGGACAAGCCTCTCGGTTTCGACCGAAACCTCGCGGTCGGCAGCATCGAAGTGAAGCACGAATTCGATGCCTTCGATCTGACGGGAACGCTCGGTTACCAGAACATCGTTTCCCACCAGACGTCGGACAATACCGACGGCCTCATCTACGGCCCGCTTTTCGGCCTGCCGCCGACGGCGTTTTCGTCACCCACCTGCAGCGACTGCACCTCATATCGTTTCGAGGAACGCGCCTGGTCGGGTGAACTGCGGGCAAGCTCGAAGGAAGGCGACGAATATCGCTGGACGGTCGGGCTTAGCTTCTACGATTCGAACTTCCACCATCGCGGCACGAACAGCAGTTCGATGGGCGTCACGCAGAACGGCCTCTACGATGCCAAGCTGAAGATGCGTGACTACTCCGCCTTCGGCGAAATCGACATTCCGCTGTCCGAGTCTTTCTTTCTGACGCCCGGTCTGCGCGCCGGCTACGAAAGCGTGTCGCGCGATGGCAACTATGTTTCCAACGGCACGCCCGGAACGGTTCCGTCCTTCTCCGAATATGGCGAGGTCGACGGGGGATATCTCGCCGGCGGCCTGACGCTGAGTTTCAAGCCGGATGACGACAGGCTCCTGTACGCCTCCGTCAAACGCGGGCATTCGAGCGCCGGCTTTCCATATTTCAATATCGATGCCGTCTACGGCATTCCGGTATCGTCCTATCCCTCTTCGTCCAACTGGACCTACGAGGCCGGCGCGCGGAGCACAGTTCTCGATGGGCGGCTGACGCTCGAGGGCTCGGTTTTCTACAACGACGTGAAGAACGGGCACGTCAACGCCTTTGATCTCACGGCCAGCCAGTTCACGATCGCAGCGCTCGACTACCGCACATGGGGTTTCGAGGCCGGCGCGCGCGCCGAGATCGCCGACGGATGGGAATTGTACGGCAATGTCGGTTACACGCGGGCGGAATTCGTAGACGTTCCCGCCGGAGATTCGTCCGGCGCCAGCAGCGGCGGCAGGCTGCCCGGCGTGCCGGAATGGTCCGGAGCGGTTGGCGTCACGCATCGTCTGGCGCTTGAGGATTACGGCCTTGAAGGGGAAGTCGTCTCCATCGCCGAATTCCAGTTCACCGCGGGCAGAAGGCCTGCCGATCTCGGCAACACCTTCGATCTCAAGAACTACCGCGTCGTCAATATGCGGATCGGTTGGGAAAAGGAGAATTTCAGTCTCTACGCTTACGGCCGCAACGTTTTCGACGACAAGATCGAACTGGCCGGAACCGCATACTCGCCGGCCGTTCTGGCTGTGACGCCCGGCCTTGGCCGCGTCATCGGTGCCGGCGCCGAAATCAAGTTCTGACGGGGAGCCGGCATGCGTTTCGCAATGATACTGGCGTTGGCATGCCAGCCTTATTTTGCAGTCTCCTTCCTGTACGGCGCGGTTCCCGCCGTCTTGCGGCAGAATGGCGCCTCTCTTGAAATGCTGGGCCTGTTCGGCCTGGTCTTCTTCGCCTTCACGGTCAATTTTCTCTGGGCTCCTGTCGTGGACGGGGTTTCGCCGAAGGGCTTCGGCCGGCGGCGGTTCTGGCTGCTTTCGACGCAGATCCTCAGCATAATCCTGTTCTGCCTCCTCGCGTGGTTGAGCCCGGCCAGCGACTTTGCGGCCATACTGGCCATCGGGATGTTGCTGGCGGCTCTGGCGGCCACGCAACGGTCGGCCATTCTCGGTTTCTCGGCCGATGCGCTGGGCGACCGGGAGAAAGCCTGGGGTGCGACGGCGTTCGGCTGGGGCACGGCCATCGGCAACATCATCGGCGGCGCGCTCGGGCTTTATCTGGTCGACCGGGCAGGCTGGCCGGCGTCGCTTCTCGTACTTGCGGGCCTGATGGTCGTCATCACGATCCCGCTCCTGTGGCTGGCGGAGCCGGCCGAGCGGCCATCCTCCCGGAAAGCCGGACTTGGAATCGTCGCCGATGGCAGGACGTGGATGGTGATTGCCGCGCTGACCCCCGCCACCTTCGGACTGGCCGTCGCCTTCGCCATGACGCAGCCGCGTCTAATCGACCTCGGTTTTGGCCTCACGTCGATCGGCGCCGTCTCGGCCGCGGGCAATCTGATCGCCGCGACGCTTGCCGGCCCGGTGACCGGCTGGGTCGTGACGCGGTTGCCGCTGCGGCGCGTGCTGGCCGGAGGGGCCGTAATCGTTGCGGCCGTTATTCTGCTGCTGCTTGTCCTGACGCGGCTGACGGGTGAATGGACGGGGGCGCTTGCGGCGGTAATCGTGGTATTCTCGTCGATCTGCGCGCTTGGCATCGCCTCCAACACGCTCTTTCTCGAAATCGCGGGAGAGGGCAGTTCGGCGGCGACCGAGGTCACTTTCTTTTCGGCAGCCATGTCCGTCGTCGCGCTGGCCGGCTTCATGACGAGTGGATTCATCGCTTCGGCCGCCGGCTACGGCGCAACGTTGGCGATTGCGGCGGGCGGCTCGGCGGCGACGGGCCTCCTGCTCCTCCTTCCCTCGTCCGGCAGAGCGCTTGCCCTCGGAGGCACGTCGCGATGAGCGCGGGCGACCGGAAAGCGCAAGGGCCGGATTATCTCGCCAGCCTGAAGCTCCTCTCGGGGCACATGAAAGCGGCGAAGGGCAGATTTGCCGGTGTCCTGCTTGCCGCCACGGCGTCGGCCTTTCTGGAACTGGTTCCCGTCTGGTCGATCTATCGCCTCGTCGGCGCCGTTATCGCCGGCGAGGCCGATCTTTCCCTGTTCCTCACTCATGCCGGTCTTTCGGCGGCCGCGATCCTTGCCGGCTACGGGCTCTTCGCCTGCTCGACGATTCTAGCGCATATCGTTGCGTTCGAAGCCATATACAGCCTGCGTCTCGATCTGTCCCGGCATCTGGCCCGGCTGCCGCTCGGCTATTTTTCGGGGCGGTCGAGCGCCGATGCCAAGAAGCTGATCGTCGACGAGCCGGAAAGGCTGGAGTCCGTGTTCGCGCACGGGCTGCCGGACGGCGTCAGCGCGCTCTCCACATGGATCGCCGTATCGCTCTGGCTTTTCCTGACGGACTGGCGCATGGCGCTGGCGGCCGTTTTCGTCACGCCGCTTTCGTTTCTGCTGCTCGGCCGTGCGATGGCTTCGGCCGGAGGGCTTGCAGCGGAATACCAGCGGATCGGCGGACGCATGAACGCAGAAATCGCCGACTACGTGGCCGGCATGCCGGTCACGAAGATTTTCAACCGTACCGGCCGGAGCCTCGGCGCGGCGGTTGGCGCGGTGAACGAGCATGCCCGCATTCAGACTGAGATGACGAAGCGTTATCTTCCGCTTGGTGGCCCTTTCTTCACCCTCGTCCTGACCAATATCGTCTTCATCCTTCCGGTCGGCCTCTTGCTGTTGCGGGCCGGCGAGACGGATCTGCAGACGCTTCTGTTCTTCGTCATCGTCGGCGCGAACTATAGCCAGCCGCTGTTGAAGCTCTTCAACCAGTTCCATCATCTGGCTCATCTCAGCGTGGGATCGCGCCTCGTTGCAGATCTGCTGGCGGTACCTGCGCAGCACGACGCCGGCCGCCATCTCACCTTGAATGGCCGCGACATCGCCTTCGAGGACGTCAGCTTCGCCTATGGCGACCGCGCTGTGCTTCGCGACATCAGCTTTGCGGCGCGGGCAGGGGAGATGACGGCGCTTGTCGGCCTCTCCGGTTCGGGTAAAAGCACGCTTGCAAGCCTCGTTCCCCGGCTTCACGACGTCACCGGCGGCAGGATCACGATCGGCGGCGTCGATATCCGCGACATGGCCATCGGGCAACTGATGGACATGGTGGCCTTCGTCTTTCAGGACACGTTCCTGTTCTCCGATACGATCGACGCCAATCTCCGCTTCGGCAGGCCGGATGCCACCCAGGCCGAGATCGAGCGAGCCGCGAAAGCCGCCCGCGCGCATGACTTCATCCTCGCTCTGCCGGAGGGATATGCAACGAGACTGGGCGCCGGCGGCGTGGCGCTGTCCGGCGGCGAACGCCAGCGACTGGCGATCGCGCGCGCGATCCTCAAGGATGCTCCGATCGTCGTTCTCGACGAGGCGACTGCCTTCACCGATCCGGACAACGAGACCGCCATCCAGGAGGCGATCCGCTCGCTGGCGGAAGGCAAGACGCTGATCGTCGTTGCGCATCGGCTGCACACCATCATGCACGCACCGCAGATCGTCGTCCTTTCGTCCGGAAGGGTGGCCGAACGGGGGCGGCACGACGAATTGCTGCGGCAGCAGGGGCTCTACCACAAACTCTGGCAGAGCTACATCGAGACGAAGGCAATCCCGCTCCGTGTGGGGAGCGGGGTGCCGGAGAGGAGTTCGGTATGAGCAGCGCGGCCAATTCCGCAACGGTCCTTTCGCAAGAGCCGGCTTCCGACATCGCCAGCCTGCGCCGGGTCTGGACATTGACCGGTTCCCATGGGCGCCCGGTTCTCTGCGGCCTCGCGTGCCGCTTCGCGCAATCGGGCTTTCTGGGGCTGTCCTTCGCCGCCGTGGTCTGGGTCGTGACGGAGCTTGCCGGCGGGCGCGTCCTCGATACCGGCTGGCTGGGGCAGATCATCATGCTGCTTGCCCTGTCGCTGGCCGGACAGCTTCTCTTCGGTTATCTGGCGGCACGCTACAGTTGGCTCTCCGGCTTCCGGATCGCCAGGGACCTGCGCCTTTCGCTTCTGGAACATTTGCGGCGCCTGCCGCTGGGTTTCCATCTTTCGCGCAGCCGGGGCGATACCCTCTCCGTGCTGACGGGCGACATGCAGATGGTGGAGAGCTTCTTCTCGGACGGTTTGCCGCGTATCGCGCAGGCTCTCGGTTTGCCGCTTGCGCTCCTGACCGTCTTCGCCTTTCGCTCGCCGGAAATCGCGCTCGCTACAGCGATTTCGATGATCGCGGGAGCACCTGTATTCGTCTGGTCGAGCCGTTCGCTCGCGCGGCTCGGCATCGTGCGGCAGGACAGGCAGGCCGAAGCGGCCGAGAAGATGATCGAATATGCACGCGGCATGCCGGTCATCCGGTCCTTCAACCGCGTCGCCAGCGGGCAGGAGCGCTTCACGGCAGCACTGGCAGCATTCCGGGACATCTCGATCGCCATGGTATCGCGTCTTGCCCTGCCGATGGTGGCATTCGGGGCGATCGTCGTGCTGGGCGTCCCGGTCCTGATGGTCTCTTCCTGGGCGCTCCACCTGGACGGTGCGTTCGATCGTGGCGATATCCTGTCCGTGCTGGTGCTGGCCTTCTCGTTCTACACGCCGCTGCTCGGGCTCGTTTCCGTGATGGAACTGGCGCGCTTGGCGGACGCGTCCCTGACGCGGATCGAACGGATCATGGCGGCGCGCCCGTTGCCTCCTGCACGCCGGCCTCAGAAGCCATGCGGTTTTGGAATCCGCTTCGACCGTGTCGGTTTTTCCTATGACGGCCGCAGGCGCGTCCTCGCCGGAGTGAGCCTCGATGTGCCGGAGCGCTCGATGACGGCACTCGTCGGCTCGTCGGGCTCCGGCAAGAGCACGTTTCTCAACCTGATCCCGCGGTTCTTCGAGGTGACGGAGGGAAGCATCAGCATCGGCGGCGTCGACATTCGTGACCTGTCGGAAGAGGACATCGCCGGGCTCATCACCGTCGTCTTTCAAGATGTCCACCTGTTCTCAGGCACCATTGCCGAGAACATTGCCTTCGCCAAGCCCGGCGCCACGCGGCAGGAGATCGAGGAAGCGGCGCGTCAGGCGCAGGCTCATGATTTCATCACGGCGCTGCCTGGCGGCTACGATACGCAGGTGGGGGAAGGCGGATCGTCTCTCTCGGGAGGCGAGCGCCAGAGGATTTCGATTGCGCGCGCCCTTCTCAAGGATGCGCCGATTGTCCTGCTCGACGAAGCGACCGCCGCGATCGATCCGGTCACGGAGCGGGATCTGCGGATCGCTCTTGCCCGCCTTGTTGCCGACAGGACGCTCATCGTCGTTGCGCACAAGCTTTCGACGATCACGAACGCGGACCAGATCGTGGTTCTGGAAATGGGGGCCGTGGTGGAAAGAGGAACCGACAGCGAGCTGTCCAGGCTGAAGGGCCGCTACGCGCAACTCACCGAGGCGCGCCGGCGTGCGGAAGCCTGGAACGTTCGCTGACAGGAACTATCCTGCCGATCTGCCGCGAGGCAAGCCGTGTTCTGGACGGAGGCGAAGGTATTCTGGACTTTGCGTCCTAGGCCTTGGTCCCGGCTCCCCGATATTCTGTAGGCACTCGCGATATCCGCGACCATGCCCAGCACAATCGCCAGGAGCCGACAATGACCGACGATTCAGACAGCACTCCAAAGAACTCTGAAGGCTATCTCGCAGTGTCCCGCCGCGGCGCCATGCTGGGAGCTGTCGCCATCGCCACTGCAACACGTTTCGCCGATTCTGCCGAAGCGCAAAGCGCGGCCCCTCAACCCGCTCTGCCCGTACCGGCCGACAAGGCGCTCACCGTACGGACGACGATCAACGGAGACATGTTGGAGATCAACGTCGATGCGCGCACCTCGCTGCTCGACATGCTACGCGAACAGCTCGGTCTCGCCGGTGCCAAGAAGGGTTGCGACCATGGGCAGTGCGGCGCATGCACCGTGCATGTCGACGGACGCCGCGTCGCCTCCTGCCTCACCTTCGCCGCCAAGGTCGAAGGCCGAGAGGTCACGACCATCGAGGGGCTCGCCGAAGGCGACACGCTCCATCCGATGCAGCAGGCCTTCATCGACCACGACGCGCTCCAATGCGGCTACTGCACGCCGGGCCAGATCATGGCGGCCGTCGCCTGCGTTCAGGAGGGCAATGCCACCTCTCCGGAACGCATTCGCGAATACATGAGCGGAAACATCTGTCGCTGCGGCGCCTATGTCGGGATCGTCGCCGCCATCCAGGATGCCGCAGCCCAGATGCGGAGGGCATGATGCAGCCGATCAGCTACACGAGACCGCGCTCGATCGATGACGCCATCGCCGCACATGCCCGCGCCGGGAATGGCGCACGCTACATCGCGGGCGGAACGAACCTCTACGACCTGATGAAGCTCAACATCGAGCGGCCGAGCGCCCTGATCGACGTGACGGCGATCGACGGTCTCGACGCAATCGATACGGCCGGCGAGACGCTTCGGTTCGGCGCCAACGCCCGTATGAGCGATGTCATGACCGATCCGGTCGTCGAGAACGAGTATCCGGTCCTGTCGGAAGCGCTCTGGAAAGCCGCATCGCAGCAGTTGCGCAACATGGCGGCCGTCGGCGCGAACCTGCTGCAGCGCACCCGCTGCATGTATTTCCGCAACGGCTATGGCGGGGCGAGCGGCGGCAGCGCCGAATACCCGTGCAACAAGCGTGTGCCGGGCAGCGGATGCGCCGCGATCGGCGGCCTCGACCGGGGCCAGGCCGTGCTGGGCGTCAGCGAAGCCTGCAACGCCGTCTCTCCGGGCGACTGGCCCGTCGCGCTGGTGGCGATGGATGCGCGGGTCGAGATCGCCGGGCCGGCCGGCCGACGCTCGATCCCCGTTGCCGATCTCTACAGGCTTCCGGGCGATACGCCCCACATCGAGTTCACGATCGAACGGGGGGAGATCATCGTCGGGATCGTCGTGCCCCGCACACGGGCCGGCATGAGATCGACCTATCACAAGATCCGGGATCGGGAGTCGTTCGCCTTCGCGCTGGCTTCGGCGGCCGTCGCGCTGGAAATGACGGACAACCGGATCGATGCGGCCCGCATCGCCCTGGGTGGCGTTGCGACCCGCCCCTGGCGTGCGGGCGGCGCAGAAGCCGTGCTTGCCGGACAGGAACTGACGGAGGATCTGGCGCTCGCCGCAGGCCGGGCGGCGTTCGAGGGGGCGACGCCGGGGCGGTCGAACGGCTTCAAGGTCGAACTGGGTGCGCGAACCGTTGCCGACGCCATCATGATTGCTGCCCGGAGGACCCCCTGATGCCTGCATCTCCGTTCACCGACCGCGCTCGCGTCGATGCGCTCGAAAAGGTTCTCGGACGCCCGATATACGCTGCCGATATTCCCCTGCCGGGCATGCTCCACGCCGTGACCGTTCCGGCCAGCATCGCTCGGGGGCGCATGACGGCGCTGCCGGTCGAACCCGCATTGTCGATACCGGGCGTGATCCGCGTGCTGACGCCTGAGGATTTTCCGCCGCCCTCCGCGCCGTCCGGCGACAGCCACGGACCTCCGCCGCCGCCGACGCTGACCTGGGAAATCGCCTATCGCGGGCAGCCGGTTGCCCTCGTCGTCGCATCCACTCTCGAAGCGGCGATCGAAGGCGCCGAGGCGATACGCCCGGTGTTCGAGGAGCAAGCTTTTTCGGCCATCGTCGACAGCGACGGCATGGTGCGCGACGGGATCGACGACGTTGCGGCCGGCGATACCATGTCGGCGCTCGAAAGCGCCGCCACGATTATCGATCAGACCTACGAGTCGCCGACGCAGCATCACAATACGATCGAACTTTTGGCGACCACCGCGGTCTGGAGCGATGGCAGACTGGTCATCTACGAAGGCACGCAACGCTCCTCGGGCGTGCAGCACCACGTGGCCAGATCACTGGGAATCGATCCGGCCATGGTCGAGGTGAAGAGCGGCTATATCGGCGGCGGATTCGGGCAGCGCGGGCCGACCCAGAGGCAGACGGCGATCGTCGCGCGCGCCGCAATGCTGCTGCGGCGTCCCGTAAAACTCGTCACGCCGCGCAGCCAGATCTTCCACGTCGCGACCTATCGGCCTCTCAGCGTTCATCGCATCCGGCTCGGCGCCGACGGGGACGGAAGGATGATCGCCGCCAGGCACGATGCCGAGCAGGAACAATCCCGCGAGGGCAGGGACCCGCCGCCCGACCGTTACCACGATGCGCCTCCACGCATCTACGGGATGCCGAACTATCTCGGTACCTCGACCTATCTGCGGCTCGACCGCCAGAACCCCGGCTTCATGCGGTGTCCGCATCCGCAGCCCGCCCTGTTCGCCTTCGAAAGCGCGGTCGACGAACTGGCGCTGGCGCTCGGCCGCGATCCGGTGGAGTTCAGGCTCACCAACGATACGATGACGGATCCGCTGACGGGTAACCCGATTTCATCCCGCTTTCTCAACGAATGTCTCATCGAAGGCGCACGCCGCTTCGGCTGGGAGCGGCGCAACCCCAGGCCACGCTCGATGACGGCCGCCGATGGAACGCAGATCGGTTGGGGAGTCGCCGCCGGCGCCTACCCTTCCATGATGGTGCCGTCGATAGCGACCCTGCGCGTCAATGCCGATGGGAGTGCCCGGATCGCGCTTTCGGGACATGAGATGGGACAGGGAATCCGGACGGCCATCGCCCAGGCGGTGCTCAAGCATATCGATATCGATCCGGACCGGCTCGAGATCGCGATCGGCGACACCGCGGCGGCGCCGCAGCATATCACGGTCGGTTCCTGGGGAACGGCGGGCGCGGTTCCGGCCGCCGAGGCGGCCGCGAAACGCATGCAGGCGCGATTGGCCGAATTGCTGGACGGCCGCGTTGTTGAAGGGAACGCCCACCGCCGGTTGGCCGCGGCCAGGCGTCCGTTTATCGAGATCGAAATCGCCCAGACCGCCCCGGGCCAGGATGCCGACGAGGCTCTCGGCGCCCTGCGTGCCGGCGGCTATGCGGTCGGCGGCCCGGAATATCCCGGCTTCACGGCCATGAGCTATATCGCGCATTTCGTCGAGGCGCGCATCGAGCCGAGGACACGGCGCATCCGCGTGCCGCGCGTCGTCAGCATCGCCGATTGCGGCCGGGTGATAAGCCCGCGAACGGCCCGCAGCCAGATCTATGGCGGCGTGGTTTGGGCCATCAGCGCCACGCTCCGGGAAGAGACGGAGATCGACCCGCGCTACGGCGGTTATCTCAACTGCGACATAGCGGACTACGTGGTGGCCGTGAACGCCGACATAGCCGACATCGAGGTGGATCTGATCGACCAGCCGGATCCGCTTGCCAACGAGACAGGCCTCAAGGGTCTCGGCGAGGTCGCCATGGCGGGCGGCTCGGCCGCGATCGCCAATGCGATCCATCACGCGACCGGCATCCGCCTGCGTCACATGCCGATCCGTATCGAGGATCTGCTCTAAGGCACCTTACCCTTCGAAAGGAAAACCCATGCCGTCCACACCCTTCAGCGAACGTGCGCGGATCGATGCGCTCGAAAAAGTCCGAGGCCGGCCGATCTATTCCGCCGACATACCGGCAGAGGGCATGCTTCATGCCATGACCGTTCCGGCGGGTATCGCACTCGGTACGATGACAGCCCTGCCGACGGAGGCTGCGATGGCGGTGCCGGGCGTCGTCCGCGTCCTAACGCCGGACGATTTCCCGCCACCGCCGGCGGAATCCGACGGTTTCCCGCCGCCGCCGACATTGACCTGGGAAATCGCCTATCGCGGTCAGCCCGTCGCCCTCGTGCTCGCCGAGACGCTCGAAGCCGCGATCGAGGGCGCGGAGGCCGTCCGACCGCAATACGAGGCGCGACCGTTCGTACCTTTCATGGACAGCGAAGGCGCCGTGCGAGAGCCCGTGGAAGACGTGGTTGCCGGCGACGCGATGCCGATTCTGCAGACCGCCGCGACGACGATCGATGAATATTATCGCTCGCCGGCTCAGCATCACAATCCGATCGAGCTGCTTTCCACGACGGCGGTTTGGCATGACGGCCGTCTGACCGTCTATGAAGGTTGTCAACATACGACCGGTACCAGAAACGCTGTGGCGGGCGCGCTGCGGATCGATCCGGCGATCGTCGAGGTGAAGAGCGCCTATATCGGCGGTGGCTTCGGACAAAAGGGAATTCCGCTCCGCCAATCCGCAATCGTCGCGCGTGCCGCGATCCTGACGGGGCGGCCGGTCAAGCTCGTCACACCGCGCAGCCAGATATTCCATACCGCCACCTACCGCCCGCGAAGCCTTCACCGGATCAGGCTGGGTGCCGATCCCGGCGGGCGGATGATCGCCGTCCGCTATGACGCGGAGCACGAACAATCCCGGACCGGCTTCTTTCCGCCGAACGAATATCACGAGGTGCCGAGCCGGCTCTACGATATCCCGAACTATCTCGGCTCCGCATCGAACCTGCGCATCGACCGGCAAGATCCCGGCTATATGCGCGCTCCTCACCCCCAGGCGTCATGCTTCGCGTTCGAAAGTGCCGTGGACGAAATGGCATATGCCTTGGGGAGAGACCCGCTGGAATTCCGGCTCGCCCATGACACGACCAGCGATCCGGTGAGCGGCAATCCTCTTTCCTCCCGCTTTCTCAACCGCTGCCTCGAAGAAGGTGCGCGACGCTTCGGGTGGTCCAGCCGCCTCCGCGAGCCGCGCTCGATGACGGGGCCGGATGGAACGCAGATCGGGTGGGGCGTCGCCTGCGGCGCCTACCCCTCCAGTATGACACCGAACATCGTCACCTTCCGGGTGAACGCGAACGGCAGCGCCCGTCTCGCCCTGTCGGGCCACGAGATGGGGCAAGGCATTCGCACATCCATCGCGCAGGCCGTGTTGAAGCATGTCGATATCGATCCCGATCGCCTCGAAATCGCCATCGGCGATACGTCTGCCGCCCCTCAGCACATAACGGCCGGATCCTGGGGTACAGCCGGCGCGATCCCTGCGACGGAAGCGGCCGCCCGCCGCATGCAGGAGCGGCTGACCGAACTGCTCGATGGCCGGGCGATTGAGGGAAACGCTCATAGAAAACTCGCCACGGTCAGACGTCCCTTTCTTGAAGTCGAGGTGTCGCACCTCGCTCCCGGGCAGGAACCGTCGGCACTCGATGACTTGCGGCAGGCAGGGTTCGCCGCTGCCGGTCCTGCTTATCCCGCATTTACCACTATGAGTTATTTTGCACATTTCGCGGAAGTGCGGGTTGAGCCGCGAACACGACGAATCCGCGTGCCGCGCGTCGTCAGCATCGCCGATTGCGGCCGTGTCGTCAGCCCGAGAACCGCCCGCAGCCAGATCTATGGCGGCGTGGTCTGGGCGCTCAGCGGCGTGCTGCATGAGGAAACTGCGGTCGACGGGCGCTTTGGCGGCTACCTGAACTGCGATCTTGCGGATTACGTGGTCGCCGTCAACGCGGACATCGGGGACATCGATGTCGGCATGATCGACGAGCCCGATCCGCTGGCCAACGAAACGGGCCTCAAGGGCCTCGGCAACGGGACGATGGTGGGAGCCTCGGCCGCAATCGCCAATGCCATTTATCATGCGACCGGCATCCGGGTGCGGCGCATGCCGATCCGCATCGAGGATCTGCTTTAAATCGCGTGCAGCATGCCGCTGGATCGCGTTTAGACGAACGCGATCCAGCGGCCCGCGAAAATGGCCGCGATCCAGAGCGATATCGATACTGCCGCGGCCGCCCGGCCGAGCCGGCCACCGACGAGATCGACGATCCGTTTCGATCGGCCGAAGATGCGCAACATCACGGCATTGACCCCGGCCATGAGCAGGACGCTCATCTTGAAAAGGAATGCCGGGTTCTGCGCGTAGTTTCCGATGCGGACCGAGGCGAGCAGGAGGCCGGACGCCGCCGCGACCGCAAATCCGATGAGTGCGGCACGCACGAGCGTCGGCAACGCCGCATCGAGCTGCGGGCCGATGACGCGCAGAAGCCGCAAGTCCGCCGGTACGATCGAGCCGACCAGGATGGCGATCCCGGCGATATGAATTGCGGAAATCGCCGGATAGATCCCCGGTGTCATGACGATGAGACGAACCGGATGTAGGGTCTCGATCCATCCGAAGAAGACGTCTAGCTGCATCCGTTCACACCAGGCGCCCAGTCGCCGGTATAGGAGAGCGTCTCGCCGCCGGACAGCCTTATCCAGCTGCTGCGCAGCTGGTGCGGCGGCAGGCAATTGCGCGTCGCCACGATCACGACGCGGTCGCCCACGTTCAACCGGTCGCCCAGGGCGTAGAACGCGCGGGCCGGCGAGAACTCGATCTGCCGGACCTGCCCGACATCCTCGGGGCGCGCCAGGGGTCTCCCGAAGTATTCGCCCGCCCGCCCGACTTCGAAATCGGGAAGCTCGGCAGTATCCACATGGACGGAGAGAATGGGGTGAGGGGGCGTGAAAGCGGCTTCGGTCACCGTGCCGGACAGGACAATCGGCCTGCTGGCGTCATATCGCCCCGTTACGCCGTGGTGGGCGAGGACACTTCCCGACAGGCCCAAAGAGGTAAGAGTTACCAAAAGTATATTCCAGCGGACAGGCTTGAGCATGCAAAGACCTTTCATGATTGCAGGCCATTGATCTGGCCTATCCAGGCTACGAACTTGCCGCTGCATGCTCTATAGGCGCGAGTCTCAAATAGTTCCGCGATCGTCCAAAGCGAGCGGATGACAAGCCTGGCAACCGCCACTCTCCAACGCTGCGGTACGATTACTGCATCGCCGCTCCCTGGGAAGATGAAACTCTGCCGATATCAATCTGGGTGTGTGATCGCATAGCAGCCTGTTCGCCATCGACGCGTGACGCGGACTTGCGATGGCCGTATTGCCGCGGCGTACAGCCCATGATGCGCTTGAAGGCCGCTATAAAAGCGCCCTCCGCCTCATAACCGAGCGAGTGCCCTATGACCGAAACGGTGTCGCTGGAGTTCTCCAGCCTGTCGCTGGCCAGCAGTATCCGCCAGCGGGTCAGATATTCCATCGGGGTCTCGCCGGCAGCCTCCTTGAAGCGCTGTGCGAAGCTCGACCGGGACATGGCGGCAATGCTCGCCAGTTCCTTCAGCGTCCATCGACGGGCCGGGTCGGCATGAATGGCGCTGATGGCCGCGCAAAGCTGCTTGTCGGCGAGTGCGGCGAACCATCCAGTGCCTTTATCCGCCCCCTCGGCCAGGTGCAGTCTCAAGGCCTGCAGCAGCATCATGTGAGCCAGATGCTGCGCGACGAGCGAACCGCCCGGCTGCTGTTCGCGCAGCTCCTGCCGCATACGGTCGATTGCCCAGCGGAGTGCCGTCTGTTCGGATTCCTTGTCGATATGCACGACAGGAGGCATCATTCCCATCAGGACGGCGGCATGGCCGCCGCTAACGGTAAAGCGGCTGCCTGCCAGGAAAACGCCGCCGCCTCCGTTGACCGTGACGACACCGCCTCGCTCGGCAGGAGGAAAAAACGCGCTGGACGGTTCCGACATCAGTCGCAAGTCGCTGGCGAGGCGAAAGGGCCGGCCAGAGGGCAATACGAAACAGTCGCCGGCATTTAACCGCACCGGATCGGAACGTCCTTCGATCGATAGCCAGCAGCCGCCGGACACGATGGAATAGCACTTGATGACATCATGTTTGATCGGGAAATAGATCGACCAATCGCCTCCGGCATCAAAGCCGGAAGACACGTGGCTCTGTGGCTTTAGCAACGACAGTGCATCTGAGAGGGGGTCCATGATCCTCCAATCCCGTTAGGATTCCTCATTACGACGATGCAAGAACATGCACCGTCTCATGCTTATTCCAAATGAAAGTTACTTCACGAACGTGTGTTGCCCGGGTGCTGTGCATGTATCGGTTGCTTCGGCAAAGAATCGCCATAAAAAGCATATAATGTATATAAATACATTTTTTTATTGCCCTGCAGCGGCTGCTTCTGTAGCATTGCGGCAAGGCCGACCGGCTTGCCGTTCGATTGCGAAATCGGGCGCGCCTACAATTTCAGGGAGGAGAAATCATGGATCTTGCAGGGACCGACAGCGGTCTGCAGCGGCAGATAGAGGCCACCAGGGCCATCGACGACCACGCCCATCCTTTACCGCTCGGTATCGAAGCTCCGGGAAATCCGGACCAGCCGATACAGCGCTACGACTACGAGCTGCCGAAGCGCATGCGCCAGGACAATCCTGAATACCTGGATGCCTGGGCTGCGCTCTGGGGCTACCAACATCGAGATTTCGACGTCCCCCATCTTCGCGACCTCATGGAGCGCAAGACCGCGATCATGGCGGAGAAGGGTGCCGGCTACAATTCCTGGGTGCTCGATCGCATCAATATCGACCGGATGGTGAACATCAACAGCGACATGCACGATTCGTTGCCGACCTCGCGCTTCCCCTGGTGCGCGCATGTGGAATGGATGCTGTGGCCGCTCGCTTGCGAGCCGATGCCCGGCGGGCCTTCCAAGATGCTGTCGGAGACCATGGTGCGTAAACGCCGGGCGCTGGGTCTCGAAAAAGCTCCGGGTACTTTCGACGGCTACATGGACGACGTGGTCTTTGCCGGACTGAAGCAGATCAAGGAGTCCGGCGGCGTCGGCGTCAAGTTCAACACGCCGTACTATCGCGACCTTTCCTTCGGGAAGCACGAAAAGGCGGACGTGTCGGCGCTCTACGCCAGGGGGATCAGGGACGGAAGCCTGCCGCCTGCAGAGCACAAGGTGGTCCAGGACTATGTTTTCCGGGCGCTGGTAGTGGAAGCCGGCAGGCTGGATCTCGGCGTGCAGATGCATACAGGTTACGGCGTCCGCCGGCAGTTCGGCATTTCCGGGAGCAACCCGCTGCTGATGGAGCCGGTCTTCCGCGAAGCCGAGGGAACCCGCTTCATGATGCTTCACGGCGGCTGGCCGTTCGTGAAGGAAACGGTCGCACTGATGGGCTTCACGAATGTCTACAACGACTTCTCCTGCGCCGACATCTACCAGTATCCGCGTTCGCTGGCGCAACAGATCCGCCAGGCGCTGGAGTGGTTTCCGGAAAAGCTGATGTACGGTACCGACGCCTACTCGGATCGCGTATTCGGCATGTTGTCCGGCACACCTCCCAAGGCGAATCCGCTGCACGGCTGGGAGGAAAAGGCCTGGATCATCGACCGCACCGGTCGCCAGGCGCTGGGCCTTGCGCTGAGCGGCATGCTTGCCGATCGCGTCATCACCGCGAAGGAGGCCGAAAGCTACATCCAGATGGTCATGCGCGATACGGTCGTCGGCTTCCACGGACTGGACGGCAGCCGGCATTAAAACTGCCACTCGCGCGAGCCGCGCATATCGAGGCCTGCCGGAATGCCAGGGCGCGGTCTCCTCAAGGGAGCCGCGCCTTTAGCGCCGGTTCAGACCGGAAGCTTGAAAAGCTCCGCCGCGTTTTTCCAGACGATACGCTGCCTGTCCTCATCCGATAGGCCCGGCATCGTGTCGATGTGGTCGAAATAGTTCTCCGGGATCGCCGGCCAGTCCGATCCGAACATGACCTGCGAGGCGCCGGCATTCTTGATCAGAACGCCTAGAGCATCCCTGTCGAACGTGTTGCTGTCGTAATAGAAGCGCTTGAAATAGCTGCTTGGCTTCTGCTTCGCCGCATCGCGCGCGCCGCCGCGGTTTGTTTCCCAGCAGTAGTCGACCCGGCCGGGATAGTAGGGAAGATAGCCGCCGCCATGGCAGATGCCGACCTTGAGGTTCGGAAATTCGTCCATGACCCCCTCGTAGATCAACGACGCCATGGCCAGCGTTTCCTCGTGCGTGTTGCCGATGGCGTTGAACAGGAAGTATTTCTTCATGCGGTCGAAATCGACGGCGTTCAGCGGATGCACGAAGACAGCGACGTCGAGTTCCTCGACCTTCTTCCAGAACGGCCGGAACTGAGCTTCGCCGATGTCCCGGGCACGAACATGCGAATTGATCCAGGCGCCGCGGAAGCCCAGCTCCTTGACGCAGCGTTCGAGCTCCGCAGCCGCCAGCTCGGGGTTCTGGAGCGGCACGGCCGCCATGCCGAAGAGGCGGTCCGGCCTGTAGGCGCAGAATTCCGCGATGCCTTCGTTGGCCAGCCTTGCGGCGGTCAGGCCGTTTTCGGGCTCCATCCAGAGGCAGGTGTTCGGGAAATTGACGCTGATGATCTGGATATCCACGCCACGCTCGTCCATCTGGCGGATCCGCACCTCCGGCTCCGTCGACACGACTTTGCGTTTCTCCTCCAGCTGGATCATGTTCGCGCTGGCGTTGCTGCGCGAGTTCTCCACATACCAGTCGTCGGTTCCCGGTCCGGTCGCAGTGATGGGGTACTTCTTCATGAATTCTACCACCTCCGGCACGCGGATATGGGAATGCATGTCGATCACGAGGGGGTATTTCTTGGCCATATCATCCTCCCTTTGCAGCGGCGCGGTTTGCGCCGGTAGATTATCGAGCTTTCGAAGAAAGGCGCGTGGCTTCAGGCGCTGCGCTGCAGGGGCTTCGGATCGCCTGCGTCCCCGCGCATGATCCCGATCAGAAGACCGTCCGGCGGAATGCTGTCGCCGCGCCATGCAACGTGCTGGTCCGGCCGCACGAGGACGAGGTCCGCCCCGTAGAGATCGCGAAGCCCGGGCTGCCTGAGTTCGAGGACGTCCAGCGGCAGGCGGACTGCCTCCGCATCGGCCAGAAGCTCTCTCACGCGCGCGCCGTCGCCTACCAGAACGAGAAGCGTGAACCCCTTGCCAAAGAGGTCGTAGAGCGACGTCTCGGCGTCGAGCCAGGCGTGCGGGGCCAAATGTCCCGGGGCCGCCATCGGCGTGTAGCGTGTGATGTCGAGTGGCGGTTCCGCGGCTTCCGCCGGCGCCAACGCCGGCGAATGGCCGTAACGGTTGCCGAGCACGAGACCGAGCGAGCGGAACTCGGGCGCTTTCAGACGTTCGATCTCTTCCGCAGCACGGGCCCGCGCCGAATCCGCTTCCACGCCTGTCCCGCCAAGGATCGGGTCTGCAAACCGTTCGGACAGGTGGGACACGTTTTTTGTCGCGCTGTCGATCACCTGGAGATGCATCTGGCGCCTCTCGGTTTCATAGCTTTCGAGCAGTCCTTCGCTGCCCCAGCCTTCCAAAGCCGCGGCGAGCTTCCAGCCGAGATCGACGGCGTCGCCGATGCCGAGGTTCATCCCGTGCCCACCGAAGGGCGAATGAAGGTGGCAGGAATCGCCGGCAAGGAAGGCACGTCCCTGCCGATACCGTTCCGCGATCAGGCTGTGAACGACCCAATCGTCGCGCATGGCGACCTCGAGCGGAACCTCGCGACCGATGGCGCGCCCGACCACCGCAAGCAATTCGTCGGTTGGGGTATCCCGACCCGCGACGCGAGCGCAGTACCACAGGTCGCCGTGATCCATCGGGCCGATGACGCAGGTGGCGGCGGGATCGACGATCCAGTGGAAGAGAGCCTTGGGGAGTGCCGGATCATCGATCAGCCCGGGCAGGCGGAGGATCAAAGTGGCGAATGTCACCAGATCCCGCTGGCCCTGCATCCGGATGCCCAGCAGGCGGCGCACCGAACTGCGGGCTCCGTCGGCGCCGACGATGTAACCCGCTCTGATCTGCCGGAGGCGGCCGGCGTCCCTGACCATTGCAGTCACCCCGTTATCGTCCTGCTCGAAACCGATCAGTTCGCTTCCGAACCGAAGCGTGGCGAGCGGGTGCCTGGCCACATGCTCGGCGAGAATGCCTTCGATGACATACTGGGGAATGAATTCCGCATGTTCGGGAAACTCGTCTCGCCGCCGCGGGCTCGCGCAGAAAGCGTCCTCAAAACTGAAGATCGGGCCTGAAAAAAGCGACGTCTGGAACACGGTGCGCCGCGGAAAGCCGGCGGAGAGAGGCGAACGTTTGCGAACTTCGCCCGCCAATCCCCATCGGCGCATATGGGTCATCGTCCGGACATTCGTCGTCTTGGCCCGGGGCTGGATGCCGGTCCGATCGTTCTTTTCGACGACATGTACCCGGCGCCCGCGCATGGTCAGCTCGGTCGCCAGAGCCAGTCCCGAAGGTCCGGCGCCGATTATCAGGACTTCGGTTTGGCTATCCTCCATCGAAAACCCCGAGGTTCAGGCTTCGGCCGAGACGGCGTTTCGAAGCAGGCCGACCTTTTCGATCTCGACTTCGCAAATGTCGCCGGGCTTCATGAGGATCTTGGGATCGCGTGCGAAGCCAACGCCGGACGGCGTGCCGCTGACGATGAGGTCTCCGGGTTCGAGGGTCATGCCGATACTCAGCTTGGAGACCAGATCGGCGATGGAAAAGATCAGCTGGTCGGTATTGGCGTCCTGGAGAATCTCGCCGTTCAATCTGGTTTGCAGCCGCAGGCCGGCGGCGCCGGCGGGCAGTTCGTCCGCTGTGACGAATTCGGGTCCCATCGCGCCCGTGTTGTCGAAATTCTTGCCGATCGTCCATTGATTGGTCCGCAGCTGGTAGTCACGGATAGAGCCGTCGTTGAAGATCGTATAGCCCGCGACATGATCAAGGGCGCGTTCGATCGGAATTGCTCTCCCGGCCTTGCCGATCACGGCGACCAGCTCGCCTTCGTAGTCGAACATTTCCGACACTTTCGGGCGGATCAGATCGGCACCATGCGGCACCAGATTGCGGTTGAAGCGCACGAACACGGTGGGGAAGCTCGGCACTTCCATCTTGCTCTCGGAAGCATGGTCCGCATAGTTCAGCCCGACGCATAGTACCTTGCCCGAGCGGCGGAACGGAAGCAGATAGGTCACCGCCGACATGTCCACCGGCTCGCCGCCGGCCAATATCTCGGCAGCGGCCTCGAACCGGCCGGTTCGTACAATCGCGTCGAGATCGCCCGGCCAACGGGGTGCATCCACGGTCAAACCATGCCAGCCAGCGGCGGTCTTGACCGCCAATCCCTCCAGCCCGCCCGCCAAATAGCCAACGAAGCGCATCCATGCCTCCTGATACGTTGTTCCGCATATCTCGAACATTTCGGAAAAAACTTCATATTGCAACAAAAAATATATATATTTGCGTATTTTCTGGTTTTCTGGCATAGCATGCATCATGGAAGCTATTGCGAATCACAAAAGTCAGACGGCGCGGACCTACGAGGTCCTGCGGGACGCCATCATAGATGCGGAGTATCCGCCCGGGGAAAAGCTCCGCATCGAGCAGCTCTGCAAGGTGCTGAACGCCAGTTCAGGAGCGGTGCGGGAGGCGCTTTCGCGGCTGACCGCGGAAGGACTCGTGCTGGCCGAACCCCAGCGCGGCTTCGCCGTCGCGCCGATCTCCCGACGAGACCTCGAGGACCTGACCGAGGTCCGGGTCGAGATCGAATCTCGCTGCCTGGCCGAATCCATCGCCAAGGGAGATATCGGCTGGGAAGGAAGGGTGCTTTCGCTTCAGCATCAACTTCGTTCGCTGGAGCACGGCCCCTATTCCCCCGGCTCCCCGGAGGCGCGGCTCTGGCATCAGCTGCACGAGGCGTTTCACCAAGAGCTGACGGCGGCCTGCACGAACACGTGGTGGCAGCGGCTGCGCCAGCAGCTCTATCTGCAGTCCGAGCGGTATCGGCGTCTTTCCGGGCCCTATGAGGGAACGCGGCGCAACGTCTCGGCCGAGCATGACGCCATCGCGAAAGCCGCGATCGGGCGGGATACCGAGACTGCAACCCGCCTCATGGCCGAGCACCTGCGGCGGACGACCGACATTCTTCTGAATTCCCGCATACCCTTCACGGACGTTCCGGCGCGGAAACGATAGTGCCTGCGCCGTCCGCCGCACATGCGGCATGCCGCTGCCGGGAAGGAATCCGCTCGCCGTCGCGACCTAGAATGCGACACGATCCCCGCCCTTGAGGGCGAGGATTTCGCGCACTTCGTCCGGCGTTGCGATCTCGTGTCCGAGCTCCTCCAGGATTCGCCGCACCTTCCGGACCTGCTCCGCATTGGACGCCGCCAGCCTGCCGCGTCCGATATGGAGTGAATCCTCCAGCCCCACACGCACATTGCCGCCGAGCTGCGCCGCGGCGGCGGCCATCGGCATCTGGGCGCCGCCCGCGCCCAGCACGGACCAGCGATAGTTCTCGCCGAACAACCGGTCTGCGGTCCGCTTCATGAAGACGAGGTTGTCGATCTCCGCCCCTATCCCGCCGAGAATTCCGAGCACGAACTGCACGAAGACTGGCGCCTGGAACCAGCCCTGGTCGAGCCCGAATTTCAGGTTATAGAGATGCCCGACATCGTAGCACTCGTGCTCGAACTTGACGGCATGCGGCCGCAACGCATTCGCCGCCTCGCGGATATCCTTGAAGGTGTTTCGGAAGATGTTGCCTTCAGATCCGGCGACGTAATCCTTCTCCCAGCCGAACTTCCAGCTCTCATAGCGATCCGCCAGCGGATGGAAAGAAAAATTGATCGACCCCATGTTGAGAGAGCACATCTCGGGGGAGAACGCGAGAGCCGGCCGGATCCGCTCGGCAACCGTATGCGTCAGGCTGCCGCCGGTAGAAATGTTCACGACGGCGCCGGTCGCCTGCTTGATGCGCGGCAGGAAGGCCGAGAAGTGGTCCGTGTCGATCGAGACGCCGCCGTCATCGGGCCGGCGGGCATGGAGATGCAGTACCGCAGCACCTGCCTCCGCCGCTTCTATCGCCTGCGTCGCGATGTCGTCAGCCGTGTAGGGCAGCGCGTCCGACATGGTCGGCGTATGGATCGCGCCGGTGATGGCGCAAGTGATGATCGTCTTCTTCTGTCGTGCAGCCATATGGGCACCCTTTTGATGAATCGCGGTGCGGATATCCGGTCGATAGCGGTTCAGAGCCGATGCTCGGCTTCCGAAGGTATCCGGGCGGAACGGTCTTTCATGCCGTGACCAGATCGAAGCCGAAGCTGGTTTCCCAGTTGGTCATCTGCTCGGGCCGCCAGCTCTGCGGTCGCAATGGATTCTGGCGATGCCAGGGGCGCGGCTCGTAGATGCCCGTGGCCGGAACGTAGACGTCCATCTGGGTGTAGAGCTCGACCATCACCCGGTCCGGATCGTAATGGTAGCCGGCAAGGTTGTGGCCGGCACAGTGCCGGGCAGGTCCCCAAAGCGTCGGGAGGCCGGCTGCGGCCAGCGTGTCGCACGCCTTGGAATGATCGGCATTGTCGGAAAGCTCGAAGGCGATGTGATGGACGCGAGATTGGGGCAATCCCACCAGATTGACGACGTGATGGTCCCGGTTGCATGTCATGAAGGTGGCGATGCCACCTATGTCGTCCGTGTAGTGGAAGCCCAGGAAGTCCTCGTAGAACGCACGCAGCTTTCCGGCTTCCGGCGTAATGACGGCAACGTGACCGAGGCGCATCGGCGCGACGCCGGTGCGGCGAAAGCCGGGGCCGATCGAGGCATCCGCATAGAACTGGAAGACATTTCCGCCCGGAGCGACGACTTCGACGAGATCCGCAATGCCCGGCTGGCTGTCGGTCTTCCTTTCCGCGGAAAGGCCGAAGGCCTCCACGTCGCGAATGAAATCACCGATTTCCGTCTCCGGTTTCAGTTGATAGCCGAGATGTAGAAGCGCCTTGTCGTCGGCGTTTCGGAGGACGAGATTGTGGTGCTCCGCGCCGACGGACAAATAGACGGTCGAGCTGTCGCGGGCAGCCTCGGCCAAACCGATCACCTCGCAATAATGCGTCTGCGATCGCGGCAGGTCGCCCACGCCGAGAGCGACATAGCCGAGCTGAAACACCCGCGGGTCGAACGTTCTGGTCATCCGCTCCTCCTCTGAGACCTGTTTGCTACCTACAACAGAAAAATCTTCATTTCAATAAAAAATGTTTTTTCTGTTGATGTGCGGAAGAGGGGACTCTAAGATGGTTGAAGGAGAAGGACATGGGCACCTCGACAGTGAGGTGCGATCAAGGAGGATCTAACTTTGCTGCAGCATATTCAACGCGGCGAGCTGCGGGCTCCGCCGGTGCTACCCCGTCGTCCACGAAAGCACCAGATCATGGTGCGTCTGCGGAGCGCGTCCGGAAAGGGTATCCGATGACGATCGATATTTTTACGCATTTCTTTCCCGAAAGGTATCTTCAAGAGCTCAGCGCCCGCGGGACGGGTCTCGGCGCGATCGCCGGGCGCATGAAGGGCCTGCCCGCCATCCTTGATCTCGATGCCCGCTTCCGGGCCATGGACGTGCTGGACGGTTACAGGCAGGTCGTCGCCTTGCCGAATCCGGCGGTGGAGGACGTCGCCTCCCCAGAAGTTGCGGCGGATCTCGCCCGGATCGGCAATGACGATTTGGCTCTCCTGGTCGAGCGCCACCGCGACCGGTTCCCAGCGTTCATCGCCTCGGTATCCTTGCTCGACGTGGACGCCGCTCTGTCGGAAACGCGACGTGCCGTGGAGCAACTCGGCGCGAAAGGCATCCAAGTCTACACCAATATCGCCGGCAAGCCGCTGGACCTTCCGGAATTCGCACCGGTCTTCGGATTGATGGCCGACTACGACCTGCCGATCTGGCTGCATCCGACACGCACAGCCGCCATGACGGACTATCCGTCGGAAGCAAAGTCCCGTTACGAGATGTGGTGGTGCTTCGGTTGGCCATACGAGACCTCGGTGGCCATGGCGCGGCTGGTGTTTTCCGGCATCTTCGACCGGCATCCCGACCTCAAGATCATCACCCACCATCTCGGCGGAATGGTTCCCTTCTACGACGGCCGCCTGGGTCCCGGCATGAGATTTCTGGGCAGCAGGACGCCCGACGAGAACTACAGCAACGTCCTGACTTCCCTGCGAAAGCCGCACATGGACTACTTCCGCATGTTCTACGCCGACACGGCGATGTTTGGCGGGACGGCCGGTCTGCCGACAGGCCTGAAATTCTTCGGGGCCGATCACGTCGTCTTCGCAACAGATGCTCCTTTCGCGCCGGTTCGGGAGACCTTCGAGGCGTTGAACGAACTCGATCTCACGGCGAACGACAGGCAGAAGATCCTCGAAGGCAACGCCAAGAGGCTGCTGAAGCTTTCGTCCACGTGAATACACTCAAGCAACCTGAAAGCACCAAGGATGGAGGACGATCACTCATGGGCAGGCTGAGCGGCAGAACGGTCATCGTGACCGGCGGGGCACGGGGCATAGGGGCGTCATATGCAAAGGCGGTGGCCGCCGAGGGAGCGAATGTGGCGGTGTGCGACATTCTCGATCCTGGCGAAATCGTTTCGGAGATTGGCGCGCATGCCTGGGGCGGCGTTTGCGATGTCGCCGATGCCGCGTCGGTGCGGGCATTCGTGACGGGCGTGCTCGACCGCTTCGGCCGGATCGACGGTTTGGTCAACAACGCCGCGCTGTTTGCGTCGCTTGGGAAGAACAAACCCTTCGACCAGATCGATTCCGAGGAATTCGACCGCGTCATGCAGATCAACGTGCGCGGGGTTTTCGAATGCTGCAAGGCGGTGATGCCGACCATGCGCGAGCAGAGCTACGGCAAGATCGTCAACATATCCTCCGGCACCTTCTTCAAGGGCACGCCGGGCAAGGCGCATTACGTCGCGTCGAAGGGCGCCGTCATCGCGCTGACGCGAGTCATCGCACGCGAGACAGGCCGCGACGGCGTGCGGGTGAACTGCGTGGCTCCCGGTTTCACGCTGAGTGAAGGCGTGCTCGAATGGGGCGAGGAGGTCGCCGCCCACAGCGCGCCCTCGATTGCCTCGCGCTGCATCGCGCGCGATCAGCAGCCCGAGGACCTCAACGGCGCGGTCGTCTTTCTCCTCTCCGCTGAGAGCGACTTCATCAGCGGCCAGACCCTGGCGGTCGACGGCGGCTCCGTCATTCATTGAACCATCGCGCGCGTGCTTTTCGGCAAGCCCGCGCGCTGCCGGCGAAAAGGTCCGTGAGCTAGGATTTCGCCGCCCGGATCGCCTCCCAGATGCGGCCCGGCGTCAGGGGCATTTGCACCTCGGTCACGCCGAGCGGCCGCAGGGCATCCTCCACGGCGCTGACGATGGCCGCCACCGAGCCGGTCGTGCCGGATTCGCCGACGCCTTTTGCTCCCAGCGGATTGGATGGTGTCGGATCCGGCAGGTCAACGATGGTCATGGATCGCGGCATGTCCTCGGCGCGAGGCATGGCATAGTCCATGAACGATCCGGTCAGGAGCTGGCCGGCCTCGTCGTAAACCACTTCCTCCATCAACGCCTGTCCAAGACCCTGCGCGATGCCGCCGATGAGCTGGCCCTCGACGACCGGGTGGTTGATGACGGTGCCGCAGTCGTCGACCGCCGTGTAACGGACGATTTCGAGCCGGCCTGTCTGGGGATCGATCTCGACCTCGCAGACATGGCAACCGTTGGGAAACGAGAAGCCCGGCGACTTGAAGACTTCAACGGCGTCCAGCGTTGCGTCGATCTGTTTGCCTTCAGCCTTCAGCGCCGCGACCCGTTCGGGAATATCGAGAAACGCGATACGCTCGCCGGTCCCAGCGATAGTGTAGCAGCCGTCCGAATAGCTGATGTCGTTGTAGCGGCCTTCGCCGATCGCGCCGACGATCATGCGGCCGCGGGCAATGGCGTTTTCCGCCGCCTGCAAGGCGGCCGAGCCGGTCATCTGACCAACGCGCGAGCCGACTGCCGGCGAACCGGCGGGGACCTCGTCGGAATCGCCGGCGATGAAGCGGATGCGCTCGTGGCCGATGCCCAGGCGCTCGCCGACGATGTGCGTTATGGTCGAGGCGTGCCGCTGCCCGGTCGAGACGCCCGTCACCCGCAGCTCCACGATCCCCTCCTCGGTCACGCGGAAGTCGAGCGGTTCCATGAAGTTGGCGCCTGCGGTCTCGGTGAACAGCGAGCAGCCGATTCCGCGAACGAAGCCGTTCTTCCGCGCCTCCTCGCGACGGTGCTCGAAGCCCTTCCAATCGGCGCGCTGGACGGCTTCTTCAAGGACCGCCGCGAAGTCGCCGCTGTCGTACACCTGGTTCATCGGCCCCGTATAGGGGATACGGTCGCGTGGGATCAGGTTGCGGCGGCGCAGTTCGATGGGATCGATCCCGATCTGCCGCGCCGCCCTGTCCATGAGGCGTTCCAGCATATAGGTCGTCTCGGGACGGCCCGCGCCGCGATAGGGCGATGTCGGGATGGAGTTGGTATGGACGCCGATGCTCCGGATCGCGATCTCGGGCGTCAGATAGGGGCCGGCGATGTTCTCCGAGATCACGGACGACTGGAGGCGGGGTCCGATTCCGATGGCGTAGGCGCCGATATTGGAGACGATGTCGCAGGAGATTGCCGTGACATGGCCGTGATCATCGAAGGCGCCGGTAATCTCCAGCGTGCTGTCGCGGCCGGCCTGATCGGCCATCAGGGCTTCCGATCGCGTCGAGGTCCAGCGCACGGTGCGGCCCAGAAGCCGGCTCGCCACGGCCACCGCGACATATTCCGGGTAGGCGTAAACCTTCAGGCCGAAGCCGCCCCCGACATCCTTGCTCACGACGCGGACGCTTTCCGGCGGCACGCCGAGCGCGTCGGCAAGCCCCTTGCGCAGGAACGTCGTTCCCTGGCTGCCGGCATGCAGTGTGTAGCGCCCGCTCGCCGCGTCGTAGCTGGCTATGGCCGCGCGCGGCTCAAGCGGACTTCCCGCCACCCGCTGGTTGCGCAGGCTGACGGAGACCGTGTGCGCCGCCCGCGACAGGGCGGATTTTACGCCCGCGTGGTCGCCGGCCAGCCATGTGTAGCTCCGGTTGGTCGGCGTCGCTTCCCAGATCGGCGTATCCGGCGGTTCGCCGGCCACTTCGGCCGCCATGAACGGCGGCAGCTCCTCGATGTCGGCATCGACGAGGTCGGCGGCGTCCTGCGCAGCGCCTGGTGTTTCCGCCACGACCAGCGCCAAGGCTTCGCCGATGTGACGGATCCTGTCGCGCGCGAGGGGTGGACGCGGCGTGCGGACATAGGGAACCTCCGTCCTGCCGTCCACTTCGAACAGGGGCACCATGAAGGTGATGGGGTTGCAGCCGGCGGCGGCTAAGTCCTCGCCGGTAAGGACCCCGACCACGCCAGGCGCGGCCCTGGCCGCTTCGGTGTCTATGCCGCGAATGATGCCATGGGCGATGGACGACCGGACGAATACGCCGACCAGCGCATCGCGCTGGGCCATGTCGTCCGTATATTGCCCCCGGCCGGTCACGAGAGCCTTGCCCTCGAGATCGAGCGGAGCCTGTGCCGTCCCGGATTTGCCAGCCATGCGTTTCTTCCCACGTTCGGCCCCTATGGTCCTGCGGATTGCGGACCGCATGCGGGCACGGTAACCACGATTGCTCAGCGCGATAGGATCGCCCGGACGGCGCGTGCGGTCAGTACCGGGACAAGGTGAGCGCGATAGTCCTTGGAACCGAAGATGTCCGCGATCATCGAATCCGGCGATACAATCAGTTCCTCGACCGCCGACGGCTCGAATTCCTCCGTCAATCGGGCCTCCGCCTCGCGCCAACGGAACACCCCGTCTCCCGACGCGCCGGTCACCGCCACGCCGACCCGATCGGGGAACCGTGCGACGAAGACGCCGGCGAGCGCGAAGCGGGAGGCGGGCTGGGTGAACTTCTGATAGTTCGCCTCGCCGGGTACGGGGAAGCGCACCGCCGTTATGATCTCGTCATGTTCCAGCGCCGTCGTGAAGATGCCCTGGAAATAGTCCATGGCGGCGATCTCCCGCCGGTCGGTTACGATCGTCGCGCCGCAGGCGAGAACCGCGGCCGGATAGCATGCGGCGGGATCGTTGTTGGCGAGCGAGCCGCCAATGGTTCCCCTGTTGCGGACAGCCGGATCGCCGATCCTGCCCGCCAGGCTCGCCAGCGCCGGAAAGAGCGTCCTTGCGCTGCTTGCGACGGCTGCATGAGGCATGCCGCCTCCGACGACCAACTCGCCGCCTTCCGACGTCAAGCCTTTCATGCTTTCGATGGTGCGGAGGCTTATCAGCTTCGACGGCGACGCGAGGCGTTGTTTCAGTGCCGGCAGAAAGGTCTGCCCGCCGCCGAGAAACTTGGCGTCCTCGTCCCCGGCCGCGAGAGAAATCGCTTCCGCTATGGTCCGTGCCTGGATGAAATCAAAATCCTGCACGGGGGCTCTCGTCGGTTGTCTGGGCGTGCTCGGATGCGAGCTCGCCGAAGGGTTGCCCGGAAGCCGCGAGGATGGCCTTGATGATATTGCGGTAGCCCGTGCACCGACACAGATTGCCTTCCAGATAAATTCGGATTTCCTCGACCCCGGGTTTCGGGTTTTCCTGGAGAAGCGCCGTTGCGCTCATCACCATCCCCGGCGTGCAGAAGCCGCATTGCAATGCATGGTGATCGACGAACGCCTGCTGGACCGGCGACAGCGTTCCATCCGGCAGGGCCGCGCCTTCGATGGTCACGATCTGCGCGCCTTCAGTCTCCTGCGCCAGCATGGTGCAGCTCTTGACCGCCTTTCCGTCGACGTGGACCACGCAGCAGCCGCACTGGCTGGTGTCGCAGCCCACATGCGTTCCTGTGAGGCCGAGGGTGTCCCTGAGAAAGTGGACGAGCAGCGTCCGGCCTTCCACGTAGCCGGACACGCATCGGCCGTTTACCGTCAAGCTGATTTCGTGCATTGCACCACCTCCCAGCGGTCAGACCCCGACGGTCCGGTTTTCCACGACGGTTTTGAACCGCAGAAAGAATTCGTCGGCCATCTTCTTCGCGAACCCGTCGATCAGCCGGCTCCCGAGCTGCGCCAGTTTGCCGCCGATCTGCGCTTCGGCATGATAGTCCAATGTCGTGCCGTCGTCGGACGGCGTCAGCCTTACATGGGCGCCGCCTTTCGCGAAGCCGGCCGCGCCGCCTTTGCCTTCGCCTCGAAGCACAAGGCTCCCAGGCTCATTCATCTCTTCCAGCGTCACGACGCCCTTGAAGGTCGCCTTCACCGGGCCCACCCGCTGGACGACGGTCGCCTCGAAGCCCGTGGCCGGGGTTCCCGCCATCTCCTGGCACCCCGGCACGCAGCTCTTGAGGACTGCCGGGTCGAGCAGTGCCGCCCATACGATGTGTTGCGCAGCGCCGATGTGCTGTGCCCCCTTCATTTCCATCGACGGCTCCTACCGCTTGTCCGCGCCAGATGCGCCATGCCTCATGTTCCCAAACGTCGGACCGCGATGTCAACAATAAAATGTTTTATGTTATAAAAAATGTATAAAATGTTGATTTGGATCGATATGACTCAGGCTTTCTTAAAAATCTACATTTTTTATTGCTAAATGAATTTTTTTTGATAATGTTTGGCCCAAGGGGAGTAGAAATTGCGGCTGGGGTGACGGTTTTGCCGGCATGCCAGGGGACCGGATGAAGGTCGACGCCGTGAGGACACAACAATCAGGGAGGAGATGTGGTGATTTCCCGTAGGCAAATGCTGATTTCCGCAGTCGCGAGCGCTGTCGCTCCGAAGATTGCGTTCGCAAACGAGATCTATCCTTCGCGCGCCGTGACGATTATCGTCCCCGTGGCGCCGGGCGGGCTGGCAGACATCATCACCCGCGCCGCCGCGGAGCGTCTTTCCGCGCGTTCCGGGCAAAGTTTCATCGTTGATTACGTGGTGGGCGTCGGAGGCTCGAAGGGAAACCAGGATGTCGCCAACGCGGCGCCCGACGGCTACACCCTGGGGCTGACAACCGAGGCGCTCCTGCTTGTGAACCCGCATCTCTACAAGAATGTGCGCTACACCGCAGACGATTTCGAACCCGTCGGCATTCTGGCGGAGCTTCCGCTCCTGCTTCTCGTCCAAAGGGATCATCCGGCAAAGACCTTGGCCGAGTTCGTCTCCATGGCCAAGGAAAAGCCGGGCGCCATGAGCTACGGTTCGTCCGGAGCGGGAACGATGCCGCATCTGGTCTCCCACCAGTTCGCCAAAGCAGCCGGAATTTCGCTCGTCCACGTCCCCTACAGAAGCGGGTCTGGAAGCGTGACGGATCTGATCGCCGGCCGGCTGGACCTTCTCGCGGCGGGAGCGCCGCTGGTGGCCGGCTCCATCGGGCCGGACGGCCCGCTGCGGCCGATCGCCGTCGCAGGGCCTCAGCGCATCCCGACATTGCCCGATGTGCCGACGGTGGCCGAAGCCGGCTTTGCCAACTTCAAGCTGCGGAGCCCCTGGTGGGGCCTGGTCGCGCCGCGCGGAACACCGAAAGACGTCATTGATCGCCTGAACCGCTGGCTCGCGCTGGACGCAATGACCGAGGACGAAAAGCAGAAGCTGGTCGCCACGAAGCTGGAACCGGAGTTCATCGGATCCAGCCAGATGGCCGAGATAGTCCGTTCGGAAGGTCCGGTCTGGAAAAGCGTCATCGAGGAAATGGGCATTTCTCTGGAATAGAGGACCATGTCCATGGCTTGCCGCCGGGGCTGGCGTCCAGTGGAACGGCCAGCCGCAACTCCCTCAAATGCCAATATGGAGACCGCGTGTGAAGACACGAAGCCATGATCTTTCGAACCTTGTGTGTGGCGGCTTTTTCGTCGTCGTCGGACTGTTCTTCGCGGTGAGTTCCACGCGACTTGGCGTCGGAACCTCCCTCGGCATGGGGCCGGGCTATTTCCCGCTGCTGCTTTCAAGCGCCCTCATTCTGATCGGGATCGTTGTCGCGGGAAGTGCACTCGGCTCCGCCGGCGAGCGGTTCTCGGCGATGACGTGGCGTGGCTTGCTGTTTATCCTGCCGGCTCCACTGGTTTTCGGGATGACCGTGAGGGGGCTCGGTTTCATACCCTCGCTTTTCCTGACCGCCTTCCTTGCCACGTTCGCATCCGGCACGATGCGCGTTTCGACCGCGCTGCTCCTCTCCACGGCATTGACCGCCTTTTCGACGCTGGTCTTCAGCTATGCCCTAGGCTTGCCCTACGCGCTTTTCGGTCCCTGGTTGTCGAGGTTTTGATCCGTGGAACTCTTCAGCAACCTGACGATCGGCTTTGCGGCCGCAACGACCTTCTCCAATCTTCTCTTCTGCCTGGCCGGCGTACTGATCGGCACCCTGATCGGCGTGCTCCCGGGCATCGGAGCAACCGCGACCATCGCCATGCTCCTGCCGCTCACCTATCAACTGGAGCCGATATCGTCGCTCATCATGCTAGCCGGCATCTATTACGGCGCCCAGTACGGAGGATCGACGACCGCCATCCTTATCAACATGCCGGGAGAGTCCTCGGCAGCCGTTACGGCAATCGACGGCTACCAGATGGCTCGCAACGGCCGGGCCGGCGTCGCCCTCGCCGTCGCCGCAATCGGCTCCTTCGTCGCGGGCACGATTGCGACCCTGCTCGTCGCGATTTTTGCGCAGCCGTTGACGGCTGTCGCGCTGCAATTCGGACCGGCGGAATATTTCTCGCTCATGGTCCTCGGTCTCGTCTTCTCGACCGCATTGGCGCATGGCTCCATCGTCAAGGCGCTCGGTATGTTGCTGCTCGGGCTCCTGCTCAGTCTGGTCGGCACCGACCTCTATACCGGAGAGTACCGGTTCACATTGGGCATCGAGGGATTTGCCGACGGCCTGGACGTCGTAGCCGTCGCGGTTGGCGTCTTCGGCATCGCGGAAATCCTGCGCAACCTCGAAAATCCGACAACCCGCGAGGTGCTGACGCGCAAGCTCTCCAGCCTGATGCCGACCCGCGAAGATTTCCGCGCCATGTTCGGCCCGATCCTTCGCGGTACCGGCATCGGGTCCGCGCTCGGCATACTTCCAGGCGGCGGACCGATCCTGGCAGCTTTCGCTTCCTACACGATCGAGAAGCGCGTTTCAGACCGTCCTCAGGATTTCGGTAGGGGAGCGATCGCCGGCGTGGCCGGTCCGGAATCGGCCAACAATGCCGGCGCGCAGACCTCGTTCATCCCGCTGCTGACGCTCGGAATTCCCGCCAATCCCGTGCTCGCCATGCTGATAGGCGCCATGTTCATCCAAGGCATCGTGCCGGGTCCCAACGTGGTCGTCGAACAGCCGAGATTGTTCTGGGGGATCATCGCCTCGATGTGGATCGGCAATCTCATGCTGGTGGTGCTCAACCTGCCGCTGATCGGCGTTTGGGTGAGGCTGCTCGCCATTCCCTACTACGTACTCTTTCCGGCGATCATGGTCTTCTGCTCGATCGGAGTCTTCAGCGTCCAATCCAATCCCTATGACCTGCTGGTCGTATCGCTGTTCGGCCTCGTCGGCTACCTCCTGGGCAAACTCAGATGCGAACCGGCGCCGCTGATGCTCGGTTTTGTGCTCGGACCCATGCTGGAGGAGAACCTGCGCCGAACGATGACCCTGTATCGCGGGGATGCGACGGTGTTTCTAACGAGGCCTATCAGCGCCACGCTTCTGGCGATCGCAATCGTGGTCCTGGTCGTCACCCTTCTTCCCAACGTCCGCCAGAAGCGGGAGGAGATATTCGTCGAAGAGGACTGAGCCGGACAACATTTGTTGCAGTCATGATTCCACCCATCCTGAGGATTTCGCAGATGAACCCGATCTACAGCGTAAGGTCCGGGCCCTGGCTGGTCGTTCTTGGATCGACGGTCGGCTTAATGGTCAGCAATGCGCCGATCATGGTGTTCACGTTCGGTGTCTTTCTAAAGCCGATTACTGAAGAGATGGGCTGGTCGCGGGGAACGATGTCCCTAAGCATCACGCTTTTTGCCATCGGTTCGGGATTGATAACGCCGGTCGTGGGCCGGCTGACCGACCGATGGGGCGTGCGGCGGGTCCTGCTCCTTGCCGTCACGCTATTCGCGGCAAGCGTCGCCGCGGTCTCGCTCTCGTCCGCCAGCGTTGTTGCGTTCGTGGCACTTTATACGATTTCCGGCCTGGTCAGCAGCGGGCAGTCGGCTTTGCCTTATGCGAAGGCGATCTCGTCCTGCTTCGATGCTCACAGAGGGTTGGCACTGGGGATTATCATGACAGGCGTCGGCATCGGAGCTGCGCTCGTCCCGCTGTTTGCGGCCTATGTCGTCGACAGCTTCGGATGGCGGGAGGCCTATGTCGCACTGGGCGCGTTGACCTGGCTTGTCGCTTTTCCGGCCGTCTTTCTTTTCGTGACCGAAGCGCCCGCCACAACGGACAGTCCCGCTTCGCCCGCGATGGCGGGCGACGATCTCGGAACCGTGCTGAGAAGCCGAACCTTTTGGGCAATCGCCATATCGATCCTGCTCGTCAATACCGCCGTGAGCGGAGTGATAGCTCATCTGGTCGCTTTGATGACCGATCGGGGATTGCCGGTCGAGATTGCGACATCGATGCTCGTCGTCGTCGGTTTGTCGACGATCCTTGGCCGCCTTATCTCCGGCTATCTTCTCGATAAAATCTTCGCGCCGTATTTTGCGGCAGCCATATTCCTGGTCCCGCTGGCCGGCATGGGGGTCCTCTGGTTCGGCAGCGCGTCCTCCGCAACGGGGCTTATCGCTGCCGCCTGCTTCGGCTTCGGCCTCGGCGCCGAAGTCGACGTCGTCGGTTACCTGGTGGGACGTTATTTCGGCCTTCGCCGCTACGGAGAGATTTACGGCTATATCTTCGCCATCTTCAGCATAGGGACCGGGATCGGTTCCTATCTCATGGGCGTGAGCTTCGACATGACGCACTCCTATGGAACCGCACTGGCCGGGTTGAGCCTTGCGCTGTCGGCCGCAAGTTTTATCATCTTCAGACTCGGACCTTATCGGTTCGGCCCGTCGCACCCTGAGAAGCTTGCCACGCAGGCCGCATAGGGCGCGGCCAGATCAGGGGACCTCCCGACCATTCATGTTCGCCAAGATCTCGGTGTATCAGCCGAGACCGCCCTGTACACCCAGGAGGAGACGGACGAGCTCCGCCTGCCGATGGGTGCCTGTCTTTTCGAAAACCCGCTGCTGGTGAGTGCGCACGGTGGACAAGGATAGCGACAGCGCGTCCGCGACGGATTGCAGGCCGTCGCCCCGCGTGATCCGAACGGCCACCGCCGCTTCCGCCTTCGTCAGCCTGTAAAGCCGCTGCAAGGTCGACACGTCCGTTGCGGGTTCCCGCTCCGGATCGATCAGCAGCACGAGAACGCAGGCGTTTGCTCCGGATGTGCCTTTTCCTACAACAAGGATTTAACCGTACATGCTGCCAATGCTATCCAGCTTGTGCCAGTGATGGTAAGAAGAGGAAAAGCGGTGGAGATCGTTCTGTGGTGGAGGATCTGAACCGAGGAGCAGTCGCAGCGCGTTATGGCGAGGGTGCCGACAGCGGAGCTCTTGTAGGAGCTTGCCGCGCCGATGACGTCGAGCCTTTTTCCGTTTACACATTTCGGCTTCGGAGTTCGGAGGATCTGCGAGAGGCCGTTCGCGGAGCCGATCTCAAGATCGTTCAGCTCGCGCCGGGTGCATTCACCGGTCAACTCACGCATGCCGCCCTCGGGGGCGTGTCTTTCAGCGCCGGTGATTTCCATCCCGACATCCGCGCAAGGGGTGTCATGAATCCGCACCTGGTGACTGTAGGAACCATGGTCGAAAGCGGCGGAGAAGTTCTGCAGTGGGACTATAATATTGCTCCGGGCGAGGTCGTGGTATTCCCGAAAGCGGTCGAACAGGAAGGCCGCTTCACCGGCCGGTCGCGCTATGCGACAATCACGCTCGCCGCCGAGGAGCTTGCCTTGCATGCCGCCGGCGAAGCTTCTCTTCAGGATCCCGATTTCTGGACAGTCATCAACAGGTTCCGCCGCGCGCGGAACCTGCGGATGAGAACTTGCCAGGCTCTTTGCTCCAAAATCGAAGAATTGCGTTCCGGCAGGCTCCCGCGGACTGCGGGCGGCATCGATTTTCTCCGGCGCGTCCTCATCGAGTCGTTTCTGAAAGGGGCGATCGAGGAGGTCTATCAACGCTATGACGAGCGCTGTCACCGCAACGCGAAGCTGGTCCGGAATGTCGAGGATTATGTGGACGCGCTCGGAGCGGATCGATCGGTGCACGTTTCGGAACTCTGCTTCGTCTTCCAGGTATCCCGACGAACACTGCACCGGGCCTTTTACGAAGCGCTCGGCATGGGGCCGATCGCATATTTGCAGAAGAGGCGGCTTGCCGCCGTTCATCGCATCCTGGTCTCGCAAGAACTCGGGCCTGGCGGCATCACGCAGGTAGCGCTTGAATACGGCTTTGCCGATCTCGGGCGCTTCGCGGGCTACTATCGCCAGCTTTTCGGAGAAACACCCTCGCAGACGCGCTTGAAGCGGCTGTCGTGAGTTGCCGCAATCCGATCGATCCAGCCGATTCCGAAGTCGAGCTCAGAGGTTCGCGAGGGCACTCTGCCCCAGAGGGTCCGTCGTCCCTGTTCCAACGGCGATACCGCCGGATTCACGATCTGTAACCGTAACGTACTTGTCGAGTTTTCCTGATGGCGTAGACTTGTGGAGGTTCCGGACGAGTGCTGCCTCGGTTGTCGTGCTTCTGCCTACAGGATTGTCCGGGTCATTCGGGGTGCCCCTGCACTGCGGTAACGAGTACCGAGATCGCACATAAGGAGAAACCAATGAGAAAAGTCATTTTTCTTGTGCTGGCGGCGGCCTTGGCTTCCTCCAGCGCCTATGCGCAAAGTTCCGGGCGAGGGAGCTATTATCAAGGGGTAAACAGGGACGAGACACCCGCTGAAACCGCGGCGGCGCGCCGCTATCATGAAAGCCGGTACGGCATGACCGATCCCACCAGGACCGGAAGCATCGGACGGTACCGTTCCGATCCCGCCTTCGACAGCGGCGATTACTATGTTGGTGTGCAGCGGCCCGACTGATCAACTCGGGATAGCGCACCTGAACCGGTGCGCTATCCTTCCCGCGGATACCAGTTCGATCCGCTCAGAACTTTCCGCTCACAGTGAAGAAGAACGCGTCGCCCTTCATCCGGTTTTCGACGGCCAGTTCGTGAGCCCAGCTCAGGCTGAGATCGATCTCGGTGGTTCCGACCTTCGCCTTGTATTTGACCAGCGGGCCAATAGCGACGGAGCGTCCCTTGAACCCGTCGTCGCGCGCGTTCGCGAACGCACTGTCGTCATCCTCGAACTGATAGAGAAACCCGGCGATCGCACCGACCTGCCAATTCTCCGTCACGCTCTTGGTCATGGCGAGGTCAAGATGCGCGGTTGCCCCGCTATAGTTATCGGTATCGGGATTGCGCGTGTTGATATCCACGCCGAGCTTCGCCGATAGGTCAAGGCCGTGTTCGGGGATCAGCCGCGTGATGCCGATCGTCGGAGTGAACGTCCAGTAATTCAGACCCACAAACGCGAGTTGGCCTTCCTGCCACCTTCCCGTCGGCGCCGTGATCGTCAGGCCGGTCGAAATCCATAGATCCTTCGCGTCGTTATGCCAGCCGAAAAGGAGCGGCGTGATCGCGATATCGCCCAGACCCGCCGTTTCGTCGACGACATCCGCAAGACCGACGGTTGCCTTGGCATAGGTGTAACCGAACGGCAGTGCGGCCTGAAATGCATAGGTCCAATTTCCGGGAAGGTCCCAGTTCGGGACATAGATTCCGGCGAGGATCGACGCCACCGTGTCGGCTTCGAGACCGACGGCGACCGTTCCGTCACCATAGGGAACCGCCCCGCTCGCGTCGCCATGGTAGTAGGCGTTGGACCAGCCCCAGTACAGGCCGGGAACTGGCGGGACAATGCCGGCTCCGGGCGTCGCATACGCTCCCGGAATGTATCGTCCTGCTGCGGCTTCGGCCGCTTTTGCGACATCCGGGCTGCCGATCGCCGCGATGAGCGGTAGAATCGTCCTGAATTTCATGTCAGGCCTCGCTGAACGCCAGCACGGCACGGCCGCGCTGATTTTACCCCCAAAGCACGCGTAAAAGCGGTTGGCGGCTTCCCGATTCTACTGCAAATATGCGACAAAATCGATGCATCCAGCAAGCGAGGCGTTTTGGCGCCCGCAACTTCTGAGAACTCGGGGCGAACACAAGCATTGGCACAAATTGCATAGCTTCGCGCATTCGCTGGAGGTTTAATAGGCAACCTCACGCCTGGATTGAGCGGGCGCGGGAAGGTTGTCGTCCTTGCTTCAAGGGATGTGGCATGCCGATGCCGACGGATTTGGTCCGTTATGCTGGACGGATCGCGTAACCGGTTACGGAGGAGCGTCATGCACGGTGAGCATCACCAATCCAACGACGAATCCATCGGTGAGAACGAAGTCAGGCTTGCCATGGACCGGTTGTTTGCCGATCCGCGATTCCATGCATCGGAACGCAGCCGGACGTTCCTGAAGTATCTGATCGACCGGTATTTCGAAGGCGACCGGGTGGTCAAGGCCTATTCGATCGCACTCGACGTGCTCGGCCGCCACAAAGACTTCGATCCGGGCGTCGATCCGATCGTGCGTGTTGAAGCGACTCGCCTCAGAGGGAAGCTGCAGCACTATTACGAGGCCTTCGGTGCACCGGGAACTGTGGCAATCCATCTTCCGAAGGGCCGCTATAGCCCGGTTTTCACCCGGCTGCCCGAACAGCTGCAGACATATCTCGACGAGGTAACGACGACGATAGAGGAGGTCGAGGCCGAAGGGGATACGTGTTCGTCCCGGTCGCGCAGGAACTGGTCCCGGAGCGCGGCGACCTCAGCGGTGGTCCTTATCCTGTTCGGCACGTCGTTTGGATACACGGTTCTGGGCGAGCAATGGCGGGAAGGAGCTTTGACGGAGCGGCCCTCGGTGATCTTCTCCATGACCTCTGCAGACGTACGGTTATCGGACGAGGCGGATTCCACCCTTGCTTCTCTCATGAAGGCCACGTCCAGTTTTCAGACAATGCGCGTGGCCGCAGAAGCGGATGGCAGCACGGGTTCCATCGGTGAAGGTTCGAAGGAGAAACCGCGCACCTACGCGGTCGAACTCAAATACTTCGGCGATGACGCGAGCCGCAGCATTTTATGGAACGTTCTCGCGCCCGGCGTGGAGGATCCGATCGGAACCGGCGTGGAAACGATGCCGTTGGACGGATGGGGCGTCGCTTCGGTCGAGCGCCAGCTTGTCGCAAGGCTTTCGTCGCGGTTTGCCGCCGCAAGGGGCGTGATTAACGAGTATGAGAGGAAACAGCATCGGGGGATGCTGGGCAACGCCTGTGTCCTCGAGGCGGAAAAGGGGCTTGGCGACAGCAACGTCGAGGAATTGGCTTCAGCCCGTGACTGCTTGTCCCGCACCCTCGCGCAGCGCCCGGATGACTCCGATGCGGCTGCCGCGCTGTCGCTGATCATGCTCTCCTGGGAGCTCGGGATGCCGACCGAAGCGAAGCTGAAGCGGGCACGCCAACTCGCGCGTCTTGCCGTGGCGACCACGCCATTTTCGGACAGAGCCCACATTTCCCTCATGAACGCGGAGTTCTTGAGCGGGAACATTGAGGCTGCGATATCGGCAGGAAATCGAGCCATGTCGCTGAATGCCGCCAATCCGGATGTCTCGGCAAAATTGAGCCTTATTCTCTTCTCCGTTGGCTATTGGGATGCGGGCGTGGGCCTTGCCCGCTACGCTCTTGACCACTACAATTCCGCTGCCCCTCGCGAAGCCAAGCTCGTGCTTGCGCTCGACGCATACCGCCGCGGCGAATATTCGGATGCAGCGCTCCTGGCGGAACAGGTTCCTCCCGAGGATGATCTGGCCGAGGCTCTTCGCATCGCTTGTCTGGGGCAGCTCAACCCATCCAACTCCGCAACTCAGTCTCTTGCGGCAGAAGACAAGACAATCGGCATGATCTTCGACCGGATGATAACCGCCAGGAGGATCGATCCGTCCGTTGCAACCGCGCTGCGGGAGGGGCTCGTCAAAGCAGGATTGACGCCGGCTCCGGCACCTCGAGAGCAGGAACCAGCCACGAATGCCGCCTCCTGAAGACGAACGTGGCGATCAGGATCGGGGTTTTGAATCGGCCGTCAAGTAGTCCAGGACAGCATCAGAAATCATCTGCTTGTGCCGGGCGTAGAACTCGGGCTCGGAAAGATCCCGCCGGAAAATCGTGCCGAACGTATAGCGGTTCGAGACCCGGAAGAAGCAGAAGGCGCTGATCAGCATATGCAGGTCGATCGCATCGACATCCCGCTTGAAGACGCCCGTTTGCCTGCCGCGCTCGAGAACGTCGGCGAGCGTTTTGATGATCGAAATATTGAGATCGCGTATCTCGGTGGACCGTTGCATGTGCGCTGCCTGATGGATGTTTTCGATGCTGACAAGCCGCACGAATTCAGGGTTCGCTTCGTCGTGGTCGAAGGTGCTGGCTATGAGCGTGCGCAATGCCTCGTCCGGAGCCATGTCCGACAGTTCCAGGTCCGCCTCCAGCGAGCGAATCTTCCGGTAGGCTTTTTCGAGCACCGCCAGATAGAGGCCTTCCTTGCCGCCGAAGTAGTAATAGATCATCCGCTTCGAGGTCTTGGTTCGCTCGGCAATGGCGTCGACCCGCCCCCCGGCGAGCCCTAACGCCGCGAATTCCTCGGTGGCAACCGCAAGGATATCCTCCTTCGTTTTGTCTGGATCGTTCTTCCGGGGTGCTTGCCTGGGTCTCGGCATTCTCGACGTAACTCTGATGGACGAACCGATGGGGCCACTTAGGGCTGTCGCTCGTTCATAATTCAGATCGCATCCCTGTTTCAATCGGATTAAAGACTGAAGTTGACACGAACTAGTTCGTACATTAACCATGCTCCATGGGTCAGTGCGGAAGCTAGGAGGAG
Source organism: Neorhizobium descurainiae (assembly GCF_051400715.1). Taxonomy (NCBI): domain Bacteria; kingdom Pseudomonadati; phylum Pseudomonadota; class Alphaproteobacteria; order Hyphomicrobiales; family Rhizobiaceae; genus Neorhizobium; species Neorhizobium descurainiae. The sequence goes on along the minus strand of NZ_JBLFFK010000015.1, from coordinate 1,024 downwards.
AAGCGGGGCCTTCGGCAAAAGCGCCACGGCGGCGTTGTCCGATCGCGTTCGCCGGCCAGATGGACAATATTTCACAGGCTTTGAAGGCGGGGCTGATCGGGGCGGGCATCCAGGCCTCGCTGACACCGGCCATGCACATCCAGGAGGGGGCGGCGCAGGGCTTGCGTTATGACTACGAGCTGATCGATCTCAACCAGCTCCACCTGACGCCTTCCAATCTGCCGGCCCTCCTCGATGATGCCGAGGCAAGGGGGTTCTGCGGGCTCAATATCACCCATCCCTGCAAGCAGGTGATCATACCCTTTCTCCATGAGCTTTCCGACGAAGCGCGTGCGCTTGGCGCCGTCAACACGGTGGTGCTGAAGGACGGCAGGCGCTTCGGCCACAATACCGACTGGTGGGGTTTTGCCGAAAGCTTCCGGCGCGGCCTGCCGGACGCCGAACTGAACGATGTCGTGCAGCTCGGCGCGGGCGGCGCGGGCGCGGCAACCGCCTTTGCGATCCTGACGCTCGGTGCAAAAAGCCTGACGATCTTTGATCAGGAGCAGAACCGGGCCGAAACGCTGGCGGCGAGCATGCAGCGACACTTTCCGCAGAGCCGGGTTTTAGCGGGCACGAACCTCGACGCGGCGATGGCGGCGGCGACCGGCCTCATCCATGCGACGCCGATGGGCATGGCGAAGTATCCCGGCGTTCCCCTGCCGTCCGAATTGCTGCGTCCGGATCTCTGGGTGGCGGAGATCGTCTATTTCCCGCTGGAGACCGAACTGCTGAAGGAGGCCGCGAGGCGAGGCTGCCGGGTCCTGAACGGCGGCGGCATGGCCGTCTTCCAGGCGGTCGGCGCCTTTCGCCTTTTCACCGGCCGGGAGCCGGATATCGCACGCATGACACGTCACTTTGAAACGATGACCGCTTGAACCGGATTTCAGAGGAGACCAGCGATGAAAACGTCGATAGCGACGGTATCGATCAGCGGGGACCTTCCCGAGAAGCTGGAGGCGATTTCGAAGGCTGGGTTTGACGG
>NZ_JBLFFK010000014.1:0-168444 GCF_051400715.1 Neorhizobium descurainiae | reverse complement strand
TGGCTAATTCCCGCCTTGCGGCAGATCTCCGCCACAGGCACACCTTCATCATCCTGCTTCAGAATGAACGCCTTCTGCGCGTCCGAAAACTGCGATGCCTTCATCGTCTTCCGTTCCTTTCCCAGCCAGGAAAAATCACCGGAAAACCCTACCCAAAAACGGTCCAGTTTGAAGGGTTCAGATCAGGCGCGGTTTGAATGGAGTCAGTGACTTGCGATTAGCAGCAGACCTGTTGCTCTTAAATTAGGAGAGAGTCGATGCGTAGCATTATCTATCATCGCTACGGTGAAAACCCCAAAACATTAGTCTCCTGTTTTGAGTTTCATTCGTGATAAAGGTGGAGACCGACTTTGCAGCAGACAAGTTGCTAGCGGTTCGGTTTGAACGGAGGAGACGGATCTTTGAGAAAATCCGGCCGCATCGATCTCAACGGGCTGATGTTGTTCTACGAGACCGTCAACGCGCGCAGCATCAACAAGGCCTCTCAACTTCTCGATATCCCCAAATCGACCATCAGCAGGCGTCTGCGCCTCCTCGAGGCGCAATTCAACTCCACCCTTCTGAAGCGGGGCTCTCACTCGCTCGGTTTGACCGAGAGCGGGCAGGCCCTTTATCGGAGGTGCGAGCTGATCGCCGACGAATTGGAAAAAGTCAACCTGCAGACCTCGCAGATACAGGACGAGTTAACGGGCGTACTGCGCGTGAGCATGCCATCGTTTTTTGTGGAGTGGGTTTCGGAGGCCATCGCCGGTTTCGCGCAGCTTCATCCCATGCTTTGTCTGGAGATCGAAGCCCATAACCGCCAGGTCAACGTTGCGGATGAACCATTCGATGTTGCAATTCACTTTGGAAAACCGGCCGAGACATTCCACCCGACACGTCGACTAATCGAGCTCCCCCGCAGCTTCTATGCCACGCCCGACTATGTGACACGGCATGGCCTCCCTTCAGGTTACATTGACCTGTCTTCCCATCACCTGATCGTCCACCAGTTTCAGATGCGTGACCGAATATTCCCCTGGCTAACACAGCAAGGTGAAGGCGCAACGCCCATCGTTCCGCGAGCTTTGGCGAACAACGCGATCATGATCCGGGACTTTGTCCTTCGCGGCCTCGGAATTGGTTTGATGCCTGACGTCATGTGCCGGGACGCCGTTAACGCCGGGTCTCTCGTTAAGATAGAACTGGATTGGCAAAGTCCGCCTTTGATGACATCGGCCACCTACATTGCCAGAGAATATGCCCCCAGAAAAATCAGGACCTTCCTCGATTTCCTGGCCGCACGCCTACAGGAACTCGTTGAAAGTCCGTCTGCCGGTTGATCAGCAATGCAGTCCGTTCCATTTTTGGAACCCCCAATCCAAGTCGGACCACCTACCGGTGCCAAGCCATGGTGCTAAACATTTTCCCATGACAGCAAATCCGAGCGGGAAGCGATCGGCCGTCAAACAGCAAAACGGAGAACGTCGCAAGCGCATGAGGAGCGCTGTCCATTAGCGGTTCGTCGTTCAAACAAGCATCTGGGAGGAACAGCATGCTTCTTCGTCGCACTTTCCTGGCGCTGTCAGTCGCAGGTTTGGCATCAACAAGCAGTTTCGCACAGCAGGCCGCTCCCTATCCAAATGGGCAGATAACCCTTGTCACCGGTTTTCCGGCTGGGTCCGGCTCGGACATTCTCGTGCGATATTTCGGCAAGGAACTGCAGGCACTAACCAAGCAGACCGTCATCGTCGAGAACAAGGCGGGCGCCGCGGGAAATATCGCCGCGGAATACGTCGCCCGCTCCAAACCGGACGGCTATAACATCTACGTGCATGCCGCGAGCTCAGTGGCTGCGAACATGCATCTGTTCAAGAAGCCGCCAATTGATGTCGCAAAAGAGCTGCAGATCGCGGCGACCATCAATCAGCAGGCTTTCATGCTGATCGTTCCTGTGGCTAGCCCTTACAAGACTGTGGCGGAGCTCGTGGAGGGGATGGACGATAAGGGCGACAAGGGCAGCTACGCCCAATCGAACACGACCGGCCGTGTGATGGGCCGTATGTTCACCGACGCCACTAAGCTCAAGACGGTGGCAATCGCGTATAAAACCGATATCGACATCTTGAACGATCTGCAAAGTGGCGTCATCGATTTTGCGATGATGAATCCCGTCTTCGCCCTCGCCCAGGTTCGGGAAGGCCGCGCGCGGGTGCTTGCGGTCAGCACGCCGGAACGGATCAAGGCTGCTCCCGAATATCCGACATTCGCGGAGGCCGGTATTCCCGATCTCGTCATGCTGAGCTGGTTTGCCGCGATGGTCCCGGCTGCCACTCCAAAACCCGTCGTTGACAAGATCAATGAATATTTCGGGGAGATCTTGTCACGACCCGCGACCGCGACGTTTCTGACGCAAAATGGCGGAGATCCCTTCATCAGCAGCCCGGAGGATGGACAGAAACTGCTGGTTCAGCAGATCGATGATTGGGCTCGATATGTGAAGATGGCGGGTATAGAGCCGCAATGAGGAAAACCCGGTCGATCCAAGCTGGAGCAGTTCCGACGTGAGCACGGAATACAATCTTTCTCCATTCGGTCAGCTGGATGTGAGTTCGCTGATCCATGACCGGGCTATAAGACGCCCGGATCATCCATTGCTCATCTGGGCACCGGCGGAAGGAGCCGAGGCAACCTGGACCTACGCCTCGTTCGCGCACCAGATCGCCTGTATTGCAGGCGGCTTGGCCAGCCGCGGCATCCGCAAGGGCGATCGCGTTCTGGTTCATCTGGAAAACTGCCCCGAAGCGCTCCTTGCCCGTTTTGCCTGTGCCTGGCTCGGCGCAGTCTGCGTTGCGTCCAATGCCATGGCTGCCGGGCCTGAATTGGCAAATCTGGCAGAGACGACAGGACCACGCGCTGCAATTACACAGCCTAAATTCGCGGATCTCATAGCATCCCATGTTCCTCATCTTGACTGGATCGCCGTCACCGGGACAGACGCCGGCGTTCAGCCACGCGCTGCAGACGTTCCGGAACGGGCTCTCCGGTTTGAACGCCTCCTGGTCGCGCCGCTTGCGCTCCAGGCACCACCAGATCCGCATGCACCAGCGCTTATCTTGTTCACAACCGGCACGACGGCTCGCGCGAAGGCCGTCTTGTGGACACACGAGAATTCTCTTTGGGCGTCCTGCCTGGGCGCTCTACAACAGGGTTTCCGGTCAGACGATGTCGTGCAACTCTTCCTGCCCCTTTTCCATGTCGTTGGCTTTTCCTGGACCTTCCTGCCAATCCTCTGGACGGGAGGCACCGTGCTGCTTCAATCCCGTTTCTCGGCGAGCCGGTTCTGGCCCCTCGCCCTGAAGCACCGCGCGACGATCTCGGCACATGTTCCGTTCACACTTGCCGCCTTGCAGCAGCAGGAAAAACCGGACCACCACTTTTTCCAGATGTGGATCACCAATCGCCAGATGCCTGAACTGCAGCGCACCTACGGCATCCAGAAATTCTCATCGGCCTGGGGAATGACAGAAATGATCGCCCAGCCGATCATTGGTGGCACCGATCATGGTCCACTCGCCGCAAACTCAATCGGGCGGCCGTCCATGGGTTACCGGATCAGAATTGAGGATCGTCGTGGTGAACAGGTCGATCCTGGCGGTGAGGGTGAGTTGCTGGTTGGGGGCGAGCGCGGACGCACTCTATTTCGGGAATATTTCGGCAACCCTCAGGCAACCCGCGACGCGTTTGACGACAGGGGCTTTTTCAAGACGGGAGACCGGGTGCGCCTGCTTGAGGATGGCAGCATCATGTTCGTCGATCGCATCAAGGACGTCATCAAGGTGGGGGGTGAAGGTGTTTCGGCAAGCGAGGTCGAGGCTGTGATCCAGCAGATAGATGGCGTGGCGGAAGTCGCGGTCGTGGCCAGACCCGATCCACTTCGCAGCGAGGTTCCGGTTGCTTTCGTCGTCCTGCAAGCCGGCTATGGAAAGGAGATTACGAATGTGATCTTGCAGCGATGCCAGCATTACCTCGCCAAGTTCAAGGTTCCGCACGAGATACACTTCCTGGACGAGCTGCCAAAGGTTGGCTTCGGAAAAGTTTCGAAGGTCAAGTTGAGAACGCTCGCGGCAGAGGCTTCGGAGAGCGCCGCCCGATGATAGGCTCTCCAATCGATTTCTACTTCGACCCGATATCTCCGTTCTCCTACCTCGCGACGACCCAGATCGACCGGCTTGCCGGCAGGCATGGCAGAACGGTGGAATGGCACCCTTTGCTCGTCGGCATCACGATGACCAAAGTGATGGGCCTCAAGCCGATCCCTGACACTCCCCTCAAGTCCACATATTCGTGGATGGATGCCGAACGGCAGGCCGCGATGCTTGGAGTGCCGTTGCGTCGGCATGGTCTCAAGAATATCAACTCGCTCGCCGCGTGCCGTGCTTATCTTTGGCTTGGCGACAACGATCCTGCGCTGGCGCGGGAGTTGGTCAAGCGTATCTCGGCACGATTATGGGTCGACGGCGAGGATATCACCCGACCAGAGTTCGTTCTGAGTGAGGCTGCTGCCTTCGGCGCGGACGTACAAGGTTTGGAGCAAGCTCTTGCCGCCCCGGAACTCAAGGAAAGGCTCATGCAGGCTGTGGACAAGGCAATCGCCCGCGGTGTATTTGGAGTGCCTTTTTTCTTTGTCGATGGCGAGGCCTTGTGGGGCTGTGATCGTCTTTGGATGCTCGATTTCAAGCTTGCGACTGGCCGCTGGCCCACGAGCGACGAATGGGTGAACCTCCTCCAAGGGACTTAGCGGCCTCGCATTGTCAGCGTGACCCGCGCCGCCATCCACCACCAATGATCTCCGTGCTGGATAGCTGTAGCTGCGCGTGACGCGCAACCAAAAGATGACGGTCACTTGGAGATCGCGCCGGCGTGTACATCGGCGAACTCACATTTTGTAGCTGAACAGACTAGAACCACCCGGCTATTCAAAGCTGACGGACAATATGCGGTGTGAAATAGCTGCCGACGGTCAGACGTTCCTCGACGTGTTCCCGCATCGGAGAAATTCACGATATCCCCGACACCGCTATGATCGGTGGTGTCTCAAGTTGATCCGCGATCACCGCCCAACGATCGGCAAACCGACCATAGGCTGTCTTGATATCGCATCCGAGCGGAAGTTCTGGGCATTCGTTCTCGCCATTGGTTCCCCAGTTGACCCACCCGGATTGACGGCGCTGTACGATCTGGAAGGCGCCAGACGCGGCCGAGGTCCACCAGACCATCGCCCGTCCCGACGATTCATGATATTCGACCGTCTTCGTCGCCGGACCGGGAAAGATCGTCGCGTGCGGCACGGCCGAGACATCGACCGCTTCTTCCGTCAGTATCCAGGGCCGATCATTGAGATCCGCCTTGACATGTGAGGCCGCCCTCACGCGCGCCAGGCGCTCACGGATTTCATGCTCCGGCAGTACGTTTTCCCAGGCACAGAACAGCCGCCAATAGAGATCCCAATGCGCCGACTCGATATCGGAAAGCTGAGAACGGAACTCCTCGAGCTTTCCGCCCGTGCTCGTGGAATTGGCGACGGTCTCGGCAACCATCGCCACCAGCTCGCCGGCATAGGGGTCGCCGGCCCGATACCGGGTGCCGCCATAGGCCGCGAACCGGTCGAACACGAGCTCGCCGGGACCGCCTTCGAATTCGTCGCCAACCGTTATCCTGTTGGTGACGGAGCGGCCGTTGCGGTCGGCGCTAGCCCATCCGCAGCACGGGCTTGATCGCCTCGCCGCTGTGCTGGGCGTGAAAGGCCTCGTTGATCTCGTCGAAATCGTAGAAGCGGATCAGTCGGTCGAACGGGAAGCGCCCCTGCCTGTAGAGATCGATCAGGAAGGGGATGAAGAGCTTCGGATTGCTGTTGCCTTCCACGATCCCGCGCACCTTCTTGCCGAGCAGCATGCTGCGTACCGGCAGATACAGTTCAGACCCGTCGCTCGGCGCCGTCACGAAGCCGCAGATGCCGCGTGGTGCGAGGACGTCGATCGCCTGCCGCATGACGGAGGCAACCGCGGTCGTATCGAGCGCCTGGTCGACGCCGTCGCCGGTGATCCGCAGGATCTCCGCCACCACATCCGGGCCCGTCGCCATGATCGCGTGATCGGCGCCGAGCTCCAGCGCCATGTCGAGGCGGGTCTGCACCCGGTCGACGGCGATGATCGTCTTCGCGCCGGCATGGCGTGCTGCCATAACGGCACTCAAGCCCAGGCTGCCGGCGCCGAAGACTGCGAACCGGTCGCCGGGACAGACCTTGAGGTCGTTGAGAGCGGCGCCCGCTCCGGTCTGAATGCCGCAGCCGAGCGGGCCGAGGATTTCCAGCGGCACGTCGTCCGGCACCTTGATGACGTTGCGTTCCGTGCCGATCGCATAGGTGGCGAAAGACGATTGCCCGAAGAAATCGCCATGCACGGCCGCGCCGCCTTCGTCGCAGAGATAGGCGCTGCCGCCGTCCGGCCGCGCGCAACCGAAGTTCAGCGGATACTGCTGGTAGCAATAGGCGGGCTCCGCCTCCCGGCAGCTCCGGCAGGTCCCGCAATAGGCAAAGGTCATGACCACGTGGTCGCCCGCCTTCAGCTCCGTAACCGCCGTTCCGACCGCTTCCACGATGCCGGCACCCTCGTGACCGAGCACCACGGGCCGGGCCTTCACGAGCAGGTTCGAGCCCGCGCATTTCAGATCCGTATGGCAGACGCCGGCTGCAACGATCCTGACCAGCACTTCGTGCGGCTGCGGCCCCTTGAGTTCCAATGGGCGGATGGTGATGGTGTTGTCCTTGCCGACAACGGCGGCTTTGATCTGCATGGTTCCTCCCAGGATCGGTTGCTTTGGCTTCGCCCGGGTCACGAGACCCCAAGCGGAAGCATCCTCCGTTGATCATTATAAAATGCTGTTTGACGGAGATTCAACATATGGTTACCTTATATTTGACGCGAAGGGGAGGAGACGTTTCGCGTCAGGATCGTCCGGTTTGCTCGAAGAGCGGAACCGTTTTTGGAGGAGAAAGCAATGAAAAGCTTTATATCCGGCGCCTTTGCGCTGGGTGTTTCCGTTTGCCTGGCGGTCGGCGCCGCCCGCGCCGCCGATGGCAATTATCCCAGCCGGCAGGTGACGATCATCACCGGCTTCGCCGCCGGCAGCGGCGCCGACATCTACTCCCGCTATTTTGCCAAGCAGCTGGAAGAAGCGACGAAGCACACGTTTGTCGTCGAAAACAAGCCGGGCGGCTTTGGCAGCATCGCGGCCGTCGCGGCGGCCCGGGCCACGCCCGACGGCTATACCCTGTTCATCGGCGGCGCCGATACGTTCAGCGCCACACCTTATGTTTTCAAGCAGGCGCCGTTCGATCCTCGCAAGGACTTCGTCTATGTGGCGCCGATCTTCGGTCAGGGCTTCACGCTCCTGGTCAGCTCGAAATCGCCCTACAAGACGCTTGCTGATCTGACCGCCGCAATGAAGCAGAAGGGCTCGAAGGGGTCCTACGCCACGTCCAACAACGTCTCGACGATCCTCGCAGAGGTCTACAAGCAAAGTGCCGGACTGGAAACGGTGCAGGTGCGCTATAAGGCGACCGCCGACGTGGCCAACGACCTCGATAGCGGTTCGATCGACTTCATTGTCGCCGATCCCGTCTTCGGCCTCGCTCGCGCACGGGACGGCAGCGGTCGTCTATTGGCGATCAGCACGGCGAAACGCATTTCCAGCATGTCGGATGTGCAGCCCTTCAAGGACCAGGGGGTCGATGTTGACCTGAACATCTGGTGGCTGGTTGCCGCCCCCGCCGGCACACCGCAGCCGGTGGTCGATAAGCTGAACGGCCTGCTGAGCAAGATCGTCCGGTCCGACGCGACCCGCGAATTCGTCGGCAAGAACGGCGGGGAACCGCTGACGGCCGATTCCTCCGCCACGACCTACAAGATGGTCGAGCGCGAGATCAACGATTGGGCCCGCTACGTCAAAGTCGGCAACATCGAGCCGCAATAGTCTTCATGCGACGGGCCGGTGTATCTCCGGCCCCTTCGGCATCTCAGAGAGCCGCGTGGAATTCGGCCTTGATCATGTCGGCCGCCTTCTCGCCGATCATCATCGTGGTGGCGTTTATGTTGCCGCTGATATGATCGGGAAACACCGACGCATCAGCGACCCACAATCCCACCGTTCCGCGCACTTTCAGATCGGGCGTAACCACCGCCTCAGGATCGCTGCCCATGCGGCAGGTGCCGATCGGATGCATGAAGCTGCGGGAGTTGAGGCGCACGAAGTTGCGGTCCGATTCCGGTCCGGCTCCGGCCGGCGGATAGGATGAACGATCCACGACATGCCGTCCGAAAGGTTCTTCCTCGATTACCTGGCGCACGATACCGAGCCCGCGGGCAAGCGTTTCGAGGTCGGCCTCATCCTCGAACAATCGATAGTGGATTTCGACCGGATCGGCGGGATCGCGGGAGCGGAGGGTTACATGGCTGCGGCTTCCCGGATAGTTCAGGTTGACGCCAACCGAGATCAGTGATCTCGGCTTCAGCACCACCCTGCCCGCCGTATTGAATTCGCTGGCATAAGGGAAGAACGTCACCTGTAGATCGGGGCTTTCGAGATCGGGCCTGGAACGAACAAAGCCAATGGCCTCCGCCGAAGCCGCTCCCACCGGGCCTTGGCCGGCGATCAGCCAGTGCGCCATATGATAGAGTGCACGCAATCCCCGCGACTGATTGTTGGCGGTGGGGGTATCCACCTCCATGACCATCCGAAAGCCCGCGTGATCGCGCATGTCCCGGCCCAGGCGGGGAAGGTCCCGCCGAATCGCGATGCCGTGCCGCTTCAGCACGTCCGATGGGCCGACACCGGAGAGCATCAGGAATTGCGGGCTATTGAACGTGCCGAGCGATATCACGACCCCACGTCGCGCCTTGAATGTCACGAGACTGTCGCCTCGCCTGGCCACCAGACCGGTGGCACGCGCCCCTCGAACATCAGCCTTTCGGCTCGGCAGCCGGGCAGGACTTGAAGATTGGACCGCTTGAGATGAGGCGCAATATACCCGTCGTAGGGCGAGACGCGGACGCCGCGGCGAACCATGCCCTGGACGTAGCCAATTCCCTCCTGAGATGCGCCATTATAGTCGGGATTGAAGGGAAATCCCTGCCAGCCAGCAGCTGCGATGAAGGGATTGGTCAGCGGGGGCGATAGGTCGGCAGGGCGACGTCCTGGGGTCCCAGTCCGCCGCGCAGGCCGTTGTCGGCCAAATCGGAGTTCTCAAGCCGGCGGAAGAGCGGCAATACGCTCAGCCAGTCCCATCCGCGATTGCCCATGCCGGACCAGCGGTCGAAATCCACCGGCGCGCCACGCGCGAAGATCAGGCCGTTGATCGCAGACGAACCGCCCAGCACCCTGCCCCTGGCGATCTGGTCGACCCGGCCGTTCCGGGTAGGATCGGGCTCCGTCCTGAAGCGGTAGTCGTAGCGCGGATGACCGAGCGTTGTCAGCACGGCCGCCGGTATTTTCGTCAGGCGCAGACGATCGGTCTTTCCTGCGTCGACCAGCGCGACCTTCAGGCTGGAATTCTCGCTCAGTCGACCGGCGACCACGCAACCGGCGCTGCCGGCGCCTACGACGACGATGTCGATCTCGTGGGCCTCATCGGCCATCGCCCTCTCCCACCTCGGTCGCCCAGAATGCGTAGGCCCTGGTGTGATCGCCGTAGCCGCCGATCGCGTCACGCGCCTCGGCCATGCGGTCATGGACGGCATGCGTGACGGTTGCCTTAACCGCCTTCGCATCGGCAAGGTCAGCGGCGATCTTGATATCCTTGGTGAAGAGGTCGAGAGCGAAATTGCGGGTTTCATTCCTTGCGATGATGCGCTTGATCGAGGTTTCGGTGGCGAAACTGCGCGCCGTCGAAACATTGAACACCTCCACCATCATCGCCGGATCGAGGCCATATTGCCGACCGATGATCAGTGCCTCGCAGGCACCGACATAGGCGGCCGCCGAAACGTAGTTGTTCATCGATTTCATCACGTGGCCGGAACCAAGCTTCCCGAGCCGGAAGATCTTCTTGCCGAGATGGGACAGCACGGCAGCGGCACGGTCGACTGCCTCTTCGCTGTCGCCGCCCATCATGAAGACGAGGTTGGCAGTGCGCGCGCCCATCCAGCCGCCGGAGACAGGGGCGTCGATCAGCGAAACGCCATATCGCGTAAGATGGGCACCGAGTTCACGTGTGCTTTCAGGCGGCGAAGACGTTGTGTCAATGACGAGGCTGCCGGGCTTCAGATTGGCGAGCAGGCCCTTCTCTCCGCCCTCGTCGAGGACGGCGCGTACCACGGCACCAGTCGGCACCATGGTCATGATCACCGAGGCTCGGGCCAGATCGGCCGGCGCATCAGGCAGTGCCGTTCCGTGCTCCCGAGCGAAGGCGGCCCGCTTGTCGGTATCAATGTCGTAGGCCAGCACCTCATATCCGGCCTTCACCAGATGCGCCGCCATGTGGGAGCCCATATTGCCGAGCCCGATGAATCCGATGATCCGATCCCTCACGTCTTCCTCCCGTCACGATGATCCCCAACTGCGGAATTTTTACGATGATGGATTGCGTTTGTCTATCACGAATACTAAGGTGGCCTGATACTCGCAGAGGAGCACTTTACGAAGTGGCGAGGAGGAGAAAACTATGAGCGTCAATGTCTCGATGGCGGCTATCCCTGCCGCCGTGACCGATTTCATTCATGGCTCCCACCAATTGCTGATCGACGGCAGATGGATCGCGGCATCTTCGGAAAAAACCTTTTCTACGCGCAATCCGGCAAATGGCAGCATCCTTGCGCAGATCGCCTCGGCTGAAGCCGCGGATGTCGATCTTGCCGTAGCGGCGGCACGGCGCGCCTTCGAGGACGGGCCCTGGTCGCGCATGACACCGGCAGCACGGGCCAAGCTCATCTGGCGGCTTGCCGACGCATTGGAGGCGAAGGCAGAGGAATTCGCTTTCATCGAGACACTCGACAATGGCAAGCCGCTCAACGACGCGAGGATCATTGACCTGCCCCATTCGATCGAGGTGCTTCGCTACTACGCAGGCTGGTGCACCAAGCTCAACGGCGAGTCCGTTTCGCTTTCCAACCCTGGCACATGGCACGCCTACACGATGCGGGAGCCTGTCGGCGTCGTCGGATCGATAACGCCATGGAACGCTCCGCTGATGATGGCGGTCTCGAAACTGGCACCGGCGCTGGCGGCCGGTTGCACGGTGGTGCTCAAACCCGCGGAACAGACGCCGCTGACGGCGTTGAGACTCGGCCAGCTCATTCTCGACATTGGCTTCCCTGACGGCGTCGTCAATATCCTGACGGGATTCGGCGAGACCGCGGGCGCCGCGATCACGGCGCATCCCGGTGTGGACAAGATCACCTTCACCGGTTCGACGGAAGTCGGCCGCATCATCGTCAAGGCGGCCGCCGGCGACTTCAAGCGCGTCACGCTGGAACTTGGCGGCAAGACACCGGTCATCGTCTTCCCCGATGCGGATATCGACCGGGCGATCGAAGGCGCCGCCCGGTCGATCTTCTCCAATGCCGGACAGATCTGCAACGCCGGCTCGCGTCTCTATGCCCATCGCGATGTATTCGACCAGCTGATCGAAGGCGTCGCACGGCGGGCGGGCGAGTTCCGCGTCGGCAACGGTCTGGAGGCTTCCACCCAGATGGGACCTGTCGTTTCGCAGGAACAGCTCGACCGGATTTCCGGCTTCATCGCCTCCGGCAGGAGCCAGGGCGCCCAAGTCCGCGCAGGAGGCGGCAGGATCGGCAGCGAAGGCTTTTTCGTCCAGCCGACCGTGCTCACGGGGACACGGCCCGACATGGATGTCGTCCGGCAGGAGATTTTCGGGCCGGTGCTCTGCGCCATGTCCTACGAGGAAGCCGATCTCGACCGCATCGCCCGCGAAGCGAATGCCACGAGCTACGGCCTCGGCGCCGTCTTATGGACGAAGGACCTGGCGACTGCTCACAAGATGGCCAAAAAGCTCAAAGCAGGTACCGTGAGGGTCAACGGGGGAGGGCTGGATCCTGCCCTGCCGTTCGGCGGTTTCAAGCAATCGGGCTGGGGCCGCGAGCTCGGGCGCGAGGGCGTTGAGGCTTATACGGAGCTGAAGTCCGTGGCGATGGCGCTCTGACGGCCTGGACGCTCCACTCTCATAAGGATCGGCGCGACGGAGGAGGTCGTGCTGGCAACTGCAATCGGGTGTCATGCCGGCTTCACTCGACCGGCAAACAAGGGAGGAGAGGACAGAATGTTTCGCAGAACTTTCATGGCGCTGGGGCTTGCCGCGGCATTACCGCTCGGCGCCCAGGCCCAGGACTATCCCAGCAAGGACATCCATATCATCTGCACCTTCCCGGCGGGAAGCGGCGCGGATATTCTCGTCCGCTTCATGGCCGAGAAGATCAAGGCGCAGGCGGGCGGCGCGACCGTCATTGTCGAGAACAAGCCGGGTGCGGCCGGAAGCATAGGCACCCAGTTCGTCGCCCGCTCCCCGGCAGATGGCCATACGATCCTGATGGATGCCGGCACCACGATCGCTTCGATCATGTCGCGCTTCAAGCAACCGCCGATCGACGTCGCCAAGGATCTGCAGATGGTGGCGAGCATCAACCGCCAAGCCTTCATGATCGTGGTAGACGCCAAGAGCGACATCAAGACGCTCGATCAGCTCACCGAGAAGCTGAAGACGGAAGGCAGCAATGCCTCCTATGCGGCGGCTGCCAATTCCGGCATGGTGCTCGGCGAACTCTACAAGCAGGCAGCCAAGCTCGATACGGTGCAGGTAAAGTATGAAACCTCGGCGGCGTCGCTGAATGACCTTCTGTCGGGCCGGCTTCTCTTCGCCACTCTCGATCCGGTCTTCTCGCTGGCACAGCAACGCGAGGGCCGGCTGAGAGTCCTCGCTGTCGCCAGCGCCGAGCGGCTTGCTTCGATCCCGGACATCCCGACCCTGAAGGAAAACGGCCTTCCGATCGACGTGACCACCTGGTTCTCCGCAGCCGTTCCGGCAGGCACGCCCAAGCCCATCGTCGACAAAATCAACGGCTGGTTCAACGCCGCGTTGAAACAGGAGGACACCGTGAAGTTTCTCAACAATTCCGGTGGCGATCCATGGTCCAGTACCCCTGAAGCGACCCAGCAGATGCTGATCAAGGCGATCGACGATTGGCGTGAATTCATCCGGATCGCCAATATCCCGCCGGCCGGCTGATCATCCCCGAGCTTCCGCCCGAGCATGGGAGCCGTTCTTTTCCGAGTAAGGACATGACCTCCACGTATGATTACATCATCGTCGGTGCGGGCTCGGCAGGCTGTGTCCTCGCCAACCGGCTGACAGAAGACCAAAACATGCGCGTGCTGCTGCTCGAGGCCGGCCGGCCGGACAGGCATCCGTGGCTTGCCCTGCCGATTGCGTTCTACATGATGTCCTTCAACAAGCATTACACGTGGCAGTTCTGCACCGAGCCCGAGCCGGGCCTCAACGGCCGGCGCATTTTTCTGCGCCGCGGCCGCACGCTCGGTGGCACGTCCTCGATCAATGGAATGATCTTCGCACGCGGCAATCCGCGCGACTACGACACCTGGCGCCAGCGCGGCCTGGACGGCTGGAGCTATCAGGACGTGCTGCCCTATTTCAAGCGGCTGGAAAACAGCTGGCGCGGCGACGGCGAATATCACAGCGGCGAAGGCCCCATAAAGGTTTCGCAGACCCGCCATCCGCAGATGCTCTATGACGCGTTGCAGGACGCCGCCCTCACCTATGGCCTGCCGAACCGGGACGATTACAATGGCGCCGACACCGAGGGCGTCAGCAGGATCGAACTGGCTGTCGGCGACGGCATCCGCCAGAGCACGGCGCGAACCTATCTTCGCCCTGCTCTGGCCAGGCCGAACCTCACTGTGAAAACCGGCGCCATCCTGCGACGGGTTCTTATCGAGAAGGGCCGGGCGATCGGCGTCGAATACAGGCGGGACGGCAAGCTTCGAAAGGTCTATGTGGATCGGGAAGTCATTCTATCGGCAGGCCCATACAAATCGCCGCAGATGCTGATGCTTTCGGGTATCGGGCCGGCGGACCATCTGCGGGAGTTCGGAATAGGCGTTCTGCATGATCTGCCGGGTGTTGGGCAGAACCTCTCCGAACATCCGAACATGCTGGCAATCTTCAAAGCGAGGAACAAGGGAACCTTCCTCGAACAGTTGCGCCTCGATCGGGCCGTCGTCTCCGGCGCCCGCTGGCACTTATTCCGGAAGGGCCCGTTTACCAGTAACGGGGCCGCGGCGGTGATCTTCGCCAAGACGGAGCCGCATCTGGATCGGCCGGATGTGCAGCTCGTCTGCTCCTCGGTCGCGAACGACGCCAAGCTCCGGTTCCCGGGCCTCACTGCCCCGGCGGTCCATTCCTTCACCGCCCGCGTCGGCACGCTCTATCCCCGCTCCCGCGGTTGGGTGAAACTCGGCTCGGCCGATCCGGATGCTGCTCCCCGCATCCAGTTCAACCTCTTCACCGAACGCGCGGATATGGACGATATGGTCAAGGCCATGCGGCTGACCCGCGAAATCTACAATTCAGGCCGACAGAGAGAATTGATCGAGGATGAACTATTTCCCGGCAAGGAGGTGAAGAGCGATACCGAACTCGAGGCGGTTATACGTGCCACCGTGCTTGTGCGCCAACATGCGCTCGGCACCTGCACGATGGGTGTCACGCCGGGCAGCGTGGTGGATTGCGAGTTGCGGGTCCATGGCATTGATGGGCTGCGGGTGATTGATGCTTCCGTCATGCCGGAAGAGCCGGGGGGCAACACCAATATTCCGACAATCATGATCGCCGAGAAAGCATCCGACCTGATCCGCCGATCGCGTAACGCATAAGCCTAGAACCCGCACCAGCCGAACCGGACAACGACAAATCCCACATTGCATGGAGGCCTTCTTCGAGATGGCGGCAAGAATCCTCGCAGCTCTCGTCGGAGGTGCAAGCGAGCCCGGCGCAGCAAGCCTGTCCAAGCTCCCAGTGCTTGCGGAAAGGTGGGGCGATTGGCGAGACCTTTCGTCAACCAGTTGAAACGCCTTTAGAAGGACGAGCGAGGGATGACATCATCATAGATGGCATTTCGGAGATCGGTGCGAAACCTGCCGGACAGGCCTTCGAAGGTGGTGTTGGTGAGGGCCACCACCGACAAGCGTTGAACCGGATCGATGAACCAGGAGTGCCCATAGGCGCCGCCCCACTCAATCGTGCCCTCTGATTGCCGTGTCATGGCAAGGCTTGAGTCCCTCAGCACGGCCCAACCCAACCCGAAGCCCCATCCTGGGCCCTGGGTCGCGGCATGGGCACCGACATGGTCGTCCATCATCATCGCGACGGAGCTTCGACGAAGAATCGGACCGCCATCCAATCGAATAGCCTCGAGGAAGCTCATGAACTCCCCTGCCGTTCCGGCCATTCCCGCGCCGCCGGACTGGTAGGATGACGGGTCGCGAATCCGGCCCGGGTGAAAACGGACCGCGCTGTGCAGCAGCGGCTTGATTGTCTCGCCCTCCATGCGAACCGGCTCCGGATTGCCATCGACATAAGGCACTACCAGTTCCGTTCCGTCGGCCACCGAGAAATTGGTCAGTTCCATGCCGAGCGGCCGCGTCACAAAGCGACGGACGATCTCGTCCAGGCTGGTGTCGCAAAGTCTCTCCAGCAATATGCCGAGCACATCGTATCCCAGCGAATAACCCCAACCCTGGCCGGGCTCATAAAGAAGCGGCACCTGTGCGAGCCGCCGCAGGTTCTCCTCTCCGGAAAGCCCAGGCAGATCCAATCCGTCCGACACGTCAAAGGCATGATAAGGCGAGCCTGCGGGCTGGAGAAAGCGGTAGCTCAGGCCGGCCGTGTGAGTGAGAAGATGCCGGACCCGGATCGTGGCCGCAGATCCATCGGCAAGACGAGGCGTGAACAGGGGTAGAAAGGCCGTGACGGGAGTATCGAGATCCAGCCGTTCCCGCTCGACGAGCCGGATAGCTGCCGCAGCCACCAGCGGCTTTGTCAAGGAAGCCAGCCGGAATACGGAATGGACCTGCATCGGCGTGGCGGCCTCGCGGTCCGTCCACCCTGCGGCGATCCGGCAAACCGGGCGGCCGTCCTGCTTCACGAGAATCACGGTCCCGACGAGGGCGCGCTTGTCGATCGCATCGCCAACAACCGCCTCGACCCTGCTGACGATCGCCCCGTCACCCTTGACGTCCACCCCTGGCCTCCCAAAACAAGCCCATGACCGGATTGAACCGGCCGTAGCCCCGCTGCTTTATCGCAGACCCTATTTCTTCTCGATCTTCGCCATCTCTACGAGCCGCCCCCACGAGACGATCTCCTTAAGATAGAAGGCATTCGCTTCCGATGCCGAAAGATAGAAGGGATCTGCCCCCGCATTGGCAAGGAAGGTCCGAACGTCTTCGTCATCGGAAATGTTCTTGAACCAAGTGTTGATCTTTTCCACGATCGGTTCGGGCGTTCCGGCGGGAACCAGGGCGGCCCACCAGCCCGACAAATCCACATCCAGGCCCTGCTCGCGGAAGGTCGGCAGATCGCCTGTCGCATGCGTCCGACTGGCGGTCGAGATCGCCAAGATCTTGAGCTTACCGTCCTTCTGCCGCGCCAGCCCCTGCACCGGATCGAAGATCGCAAAGTCGATCGAGCCGCTCGCGATGTCGTTGAGGGAATCGACGATGCTCTTATAGGCGACGTCCACCGTCTGGAGATCTCCGGCCACCTTGTAGGATTCGCCGATCACCTTCGCGAAGGGCGAGGAATAGGCATAGGTCGCCTCGGAACCTGCCTTCTTCATCGCTTCGGTCAGTTCGGTCAGGTTGTTGTAGGGAGAGGTTCCGCTGACGGCGAGGAGAAAAGGCATCCTGTTCAGAGTCGCGGCCACCCGGATGTCGCGCCCTGCGTCTATCGGTGGGGCCTTCAGAAGATTTGCGTTGATCGCGACCGCGTTTCCGCCATCGAGTAGGATCGTGTATCCATCGGGCTTGGCCTGCGCGAGATAGGTCAGCGAGAGCATGCCGCCGGCCCCAGGCTTGTTCTCGACGACGACGGTCTGGCCGATCTCCTGGCTGATCTTGTTGGCGAAGAAGCGGACAAGAACATCGGCGCCGCTTCCGGCAGGAAACGGACAAAGGAAATACACGTCGCGCGACGGGTAGTTCTCCTCGGCCGCGGCGGACCCGATTAGGCCGACGGCCAGAAAAAGCGACAGGCTTGCCGCCACCAGGCTTTTTAACATCATCTCCTCCTCCCAATCGTTCTTCTTGGCTAACTTCCGCTCCCGGCGGGGTCGTTTCACTGCTTTTCGATGTTCACCATGTCGACCAGCCTGCCCCAAGTCTCGATCTCCTTCCGAAAGAAGGCGTTCGCTTCCTTGGGTGAGAGGCTGAGCGGGTCCGCCCCGCTCCTTTTCAGAAAGGTCCGGACTTCCGGCTCATTCAGCACGGCCTTGAACCATTCATTGATGGCTTGCACCATGTCATCCGGCGTTGCGGCCGGCACCAGGGCGCCCCACCAGCCGGGAAGATCGATGTCAACGCCCTGCTCGCGGAAGGTCGGCAGGTTGCCGGTAGCGGTTGTCCGCTCTCCGGTCGAGATGGCAAGGATGCGAAGGGTGCCATCATTCTGGCGGGCAAGACCCTGAACGGGATCGAAAATCGCGAAGTTGATAGACCCGCTCGCCAGGTCGTTCAGGGAATCGGTAATGCTCTGATAGGCGACCTGAACGGTCTGGAGACCCGACGAGGTCTTGTAGGATTCCGCGATGACCTTCGAGAAGGGTGAGGAATAGGCGTAGCTTGCCTGGGTCCCCTGCTTGCGCATCGCCGCGGTGAGATCCGGAAGGCTTTGGTAAGGTGACTTTCCAGAAACGGCGAGCACGAACGGCATCTTGTTGATGGTTGCCGCCACCGTCAGCTCCTTGCCGGCATCCACCGGCGGCTTGAGAAGGAGGTTTGCGTTGATGGCGACGGCGTTGCCCCCGGCAAGCAGGATCGTGTGGCCGTCGGGTGCAGCACGTGCCGTCTCCGTCAGTGCCAGCATGCCGCCGGCGCCGGGCTTGTTCTCGACGATGATGGTATGACCGATATGTTTCCCGATCCGCTCGGCAAAGAAGCGCACCATGATGTCTGCGCCGCTGCCGGCGGGAAACCCGCAGATGAAGCGGACGTCCTTGGACGGATAAGAATCTTGCGCGGCGGCTGCGCTAACCGCCAGACCACCCATGAGAACAGCAGCAATGATCGATTTCAGCATGACAGTTTCCTCCCTTGTGCCGTCAGCGAAAACGCGTTGCCAATCATTCGACCTGACTGCGCGGCGAAGCGAAGCTTCAGGTCTCAGGCGTTGTATCCTCCGTCGATCGTGAACTCGCTTCCGGTGATGTAGGATTGCGCTTCGACCGCCAGAAACAGGGCCATGCGCGCCACCTCCTCCGGCGTGCCGACCCGTGCCAGCGGAACGCGCTCGATCATATCTTCCTTGCTCACCCGCCCGCTGATCATTGCGGTGTCGATCAGGCCAGGAAGGATGGCGTTCACCCGGATATTAAAGGCCGCGAGTTCGCGGGCCGCCGAACGCGTCATTCCGCGCACCGCCCATTTGGACGTGGAGTAAGCGAAGATGCCGCTCGTGCCCTTGGATCCTGCACCCGACGCGATGTTGATGATCGAGCCCCTATGGGCCTTCATCATGGGCATTGCCACAGCCTGCATGCCGAGCATGACGCCGCGCACGTTGACGGCGAAGTGCTGGTCGAGCAGCGCCTGGCTCGTTTCCATCATCGAGGCGGGGCGGTAAATGCCGGCATTGTTGATCAGGATATCGACGCGGCCCCAGCGATCGAGGCAGTCCTCAACGACACTTCGCCAGACCTCTTCGCTGGAAACATCGTGGCGACGATAGACGACCTTATCGCCGAACTCTGCGAATGCAACGGGCGCTTCGTCCCGAATGTCGGTGGCGAGCACGAAGGCGCCGGCGGTGGCAAAGGCGCTCACCTCGGCCTGTCCCTGACCTCCGGCAGCGCCTGTGACGATCGCGACCTTGCCTTGCAAAGGCTGCATCTCGTTCCTCCCGATGCAGGTTCCTCATTCCTGCAGGGAGCAGTGTTGCCCAGCAGAGCCTTACCGTCCAAGTCTTTTTTGTTGCCGTTCTGATACCCTGGTGATATCGAACCTGCATGGAACTGCGCCATCTCCGCTATTTCTCCGCCGTCGCCCGACTGGAGCACTTCGGACGTGCCTCACAAATCCTGGGCATTGCGCAGCCGGCGCTGTCGCGTCAGATCCGGCAACTGGAAGAAGAGATCGGCGTCGATCTTCTGGAGCGCCTTCCGCGCGGCGTGCGGCTGACAGCGGCCGGCCGGGCTTTCGCCCAGGATGTGAATGCGATCCTGACCCAGGTGACGGTGGCAAGCCGACGCGCGCGCGATTTCGCAACCGGAAGCACCGGAAGGATTTCGCTCGGCTTCAACGATATCGCATCCTGGCACGACGAGATTCCGCAGCGGATCCACCGCTTTCGCATGAACCATCCGAATGTGGCGGTGGAGCTTTTGCCGTTGCGGTCGGCGCATCAAATCCGCGCCCTGCACGAAAGCGAACTGGATGCAGGCATTGTCTACGACGTGAACCTCGCTGCCGATGATACTGAGGTACTGGACTGGAAGCCGATTTGCCGCAGCATGATCCGCCTGGCCGTTCCTGAAGGCCACAGGCTGGCATCGGCAAGACGCATCGAGGTCGTAGATCTGGAGCCAGAGCCGCTCGTATGGCTCAGCCGGGACAATCTCCAGCGCTATAACAACCGGCTGCTGGCAGCCTGCGTACAGAGCGGTTTTTCGCCATTGATCATCCAGGAAGTCTCTACGATCTCGATCCAGCTGAGCCTCATCTCGGCGGGGATGGGGCTCGGTCTGGTGGGCTCGGAAGTCTCATCGCGCCTTCCGCGCAATCTCGTTCTGCGTGACGTCGAGGGGCTCGTGGTGGACTTCCAACTCGCTCTGGTCTGGCGAAAGGACAATGCGTCTCCCGCGCTCGCTAACCTCATCGACGTCTTCAACAATGCCGCGCCCGAGCAGGTACTCGCCTGATTGATGCTCCCCAGGCATCAAACTACTGCTGATAAAGAATTGGACTGAAAGGCTTCGGAGGATCACGCTTCCTCACAATCATGGAGGCGCTTGTATGAAGCCTGTTCCAGCAGTACCGATCGATGGCGGCGAATTCGTGTCCGCCGGTAACGTCACCCTTGAAATTTTCCGGACCGGATCCGGTCGGCCACTCCTCTTATTGCCCGGGATGGACGGGATTGAGGGCGCATTGGAGCTAATCCGACGCCTGTCCTCCCGTTTCGAGGTGATTGCGGTGTCACCGCCTGGCTTCGGCGCTTCAGATCTGCCCAAGCACGTATCGAGCGTAGACGATGGCTCCTACATTCTCCTCGACCTCATCGAGAAATTGGGCGTCGAGGACGCGGTCGTCGTCGGGCTATCGCTTGGCGGCTGGTTCGCAGCCGAAGCGCTGATCAAGAACGATGCGCGGGTATCGCAACTCATCCTGGCCGCCCCGCTCGGATTGAAAGTCGCAGATCGCGACAAGCCGAATATGACGGACATCTTCATGCTGACCACTGCGGATGCGGAGCGTCGCCAGCAGAGGTCCGGCAAGAAGGCTCCGGACCTGGCGGCGCTGAACGAAGCCGAATTGCGCCGGGTCCTGCGCAATCGTGAAGCGGTCAGCCTGTTCGGCTGGTCGCCTTATCTGAACAACCCCAAATTGCGCCATCGACTCCATCGGCTCAGGCTGCCGACACTGGTGCTATGGGGCATGCAGGATGCGCTTATCCCGGCCGCAAGCGGAAGTGCTTTCGCCAATCTGATTCCGAATGCCGAACTCGAACTTGTCGAGAATGCCGGGCACAGGCTGTATTCAGACCGGCCCGAAGAACTTGCGGAACAGATCTTCCGCTTTGCGGGCATTCCCACCATCAGAAAGGAGCGCGATCATGCGGGTCTGGCAATTCAGTGAACAGGCTTACACACCGGCCTGGCCGCTTCCCGGGTCGATGGGAATCAATCTCGCCTCGAAGCACTGCGAACCGGAGCAGGCGGGCGCATTGCTCAATCGCTATCTTGACGAATACATGCTAGCCGACGAGCTCGGCCTCAACATCATGGTCAACGAGCACCATTCCACCGCGTCCTGCATGTCGGTCTCGTGCATGACCACGCTTGCGATCCTGGCGCGGCAAACCAAACGCGCGCGATTGCTCGCGCTCGGCATTCCGCTTGCCAACCGGACCGATCCCATGCGCGTCGCCGAGGAGATCGCGATGGTCGACGCCATTTCCGGCGGACGGCTGGAGGTCGGCCTGGTCAAGGGCGCTTCTTACGAGGTGTTCATGTCGAACCGTCATCCGACGCGCTTCATGGAGCGCTTCTGGGAAGCGCATGACCTGATCCTTGCGGCGATCCGGAACACGGACGAGCCCTTCTCCTGGGAAGGCGAGCACTTCCATTATCGGACTGTGAGCCTCTGGCCGCGACCGATCCAGGCGCCTAACCCACCGATTTGGATGACGGCATCGAGCGCTGGGAGCGCCGCGCTCCACGCCAAATATGACTACACCTGCGCCACCTTCCTCTCGGGGGCCGTCGCCCGCTCGGTCTTCCAGGGTTACCGGGAAAGCTATCAGGAAGCGCATGGGCGGCAACCACACGAGAATAAACTCGGCTATCTCTGCGTCGTAGCAACCGCGTCTACCCGCGAGGAAGCCTTCCGGCGCGCCGAAAAGATGAAGGGCTATTTCGACACCGCGATGCGGCTCGATCCGCAGTTCAGGAATACGCCCGGCTTCCTGTCGGTCGACGAAACCATCCGGATGATCAAGGCCGGTCCCAATGCCAATCGGCAAACGATGCGCAACGGCCAGCCCCTCCCCGCCGATGCGACCGTGGAACGATATATGAGCGCAGGGTTGATGTTCGTCGGCACGCCCGACGATGTCTATGAGCAGCTCAAGCAGTTCTATGGTGAAGTCGGCGGCTTCGGGAACCTCCTCATGATGGGACAGGCCGGAACCCTCGACCATGCCGAAACCACCGACAGCCTCACGCTGTTTGCACGCGAGGTTCTGCCCAGGCTGGAAACTCTCACGCTTGCGGATTGCGCCGCGAATGAAGCCGTTTGGGAGCGAACTGCATGAGGGATGATGCGTTTGAACGCGGACGGGCGCTGCGAGCCGCAATCTTTGGTCCTGAAGGGATGAAGAGCTTCGAACAGGCCGATTCCTTCCAGGAACCGTTGCAGGATCTGGTTACGCGCATCTGCTTCGGTGAAGTCTGGAGCCGCGAAGGCCTGCCGCTCAAGATCCGCAGCATGCTGACCGTGGCCATCCTGGTCGGCCAGAGCCGACCCAACCAGCTCCGCAATCATGTGAAGGGCGCGATCGCCAACGGCGTCACGCGCGAAGAACTGCGCGAGATCCTGCTACACGCCACACTCTACCACGGCCTGCCGGCCGGCACCGATAGCTGGGCGATCGTCACGGGACTGCTGAAGGAGCTCGATACCCATGGGTAGAAGGGCGGCAACCGGTGATGAGATCTGCGGCCTGACGACCGTTGGCTGGCGCGCCCAGTCTCCCCGCTTCGCCGCCGAAGATCTCCGCAAGGCTTTTGCCTGCTTTCCGAGCGGGGTGGTGGCGCTCTGCGGCTTGCGTGACGGCGCCCCGGTTGGGATGTCCGTCAGCTCCTTCACCTCGGTTTCGCTGGACCCGCCCCTCGTCTCGGTCTGCATTGCGCGGCAGTCATCGACCTGGCAGGTGCTGCGTCACCTGCCGCGCATCGGCCTGAGTGTGCTTGCGGAAGACCACGATCAGGTCTGCCGCGCGCTTGCCTCGAGGGACGCGGACCGCTTCGGGTCGGTGTCGTGGCAGGCGTCGGAGACGGGCGCAGTGCTTATTACCGATGCGTCGCTCCACATCGAGTGCTCCATCGAGAGAGAAATCGATGCCGGGGACCACGTGCTGGTGCTTCTCGCCATCGAAACCCTGCGAAGCGAGCCTGCAGTCGCCCCCCTGATTTTTCACGGTAGCCGCTTCCGTCAGCTCGAACCCGTCAGAACTTGACGAAAGTGAATCCAATACACAGCCGTTGCTGCGCATGTGATGCAGGTCCAACTCAAAGCGGCTCCACGACCCTGCACCGCCCATCCATGGCCTCGTCCTTCGACACCGGAAGCTACACAGGTTGAGGCCAGATCCTCCGTGGGCCGCACCATGAATGAACCCGTCGGCGTTTTCCATCCGGAGCTTTCCCATTTCCGCCGGCATACTCTTCGGCTTGGGCCCCTGGAGGGTTCTTCGACGGAATCGTGCTCCATCAGATATTGAGTGGCACCACAGGGTCACGAGCGCCTGATAGCCTGTATCCGATCTTGGACGACAGCATCGAGATATACGCGGAATGGCAATGACAATGCGCAGTGTCTCATCGTCCCGGAAGCGTCGCATAGCTTCAACAGGTTCCCGACCTCACTGGCTGCGAAGGTAAACCGGTTCGGCCGTGACTGGATGAACAACGTCCTATTGCAGCGAAAGACCGAGCGGGCTGGAAGTGCCCTCGCCGGTCCCATGTAAGGCATCATCGGTCGTTTGGGGCTGAATCGCCGTCATAGTCCGTTCGGCTCTGCCTCGATGAGGCAAGCAACGTCTGGAGAGAGACGGGCCTCAGGCCGCGTGCGTCGACGCCGACGTCGAACTGCCGGGGCATGGATTTCAGCCTGCCGTGAGAATGGCCGTGCAGGTTGATCGACTTCTTGCCCATCATGTTCCAGGTCCGGAATGGGTAATGGCAAAGGACAAGCAAATGGCCGTCGAGCAGGATCTCGGCGTAGTGCTGCACGCTTGCCCAGCCTTCCGCGGTCGTTGTCGTCACGGGGTCGTTGTTGCCGATGATCAGATGCTTGAGCCCATTTAGTCTCGACAACAGTTGGTCGCAATCGCCTCCTAGGGCAGACATGAAGTCCCCCAGATGCCAGACCTCGTCCTCCTCGCCGACGGCCGCATTCCAGTTCCGGATCAACGCAACGTCGTGCTCTGACATGTCGGGAAACGGCCGGCGGTCTATCCGCAGGACGCGCGGATCGGCAAAATGGGTGTCGCTGATGAAGTATATCATAGGCTTGTGATGTTATTCCCAGGGCCAATTAAACGACCTGCGTGAAGGGCGTCGCTGCAGGGGGTGTTGCTCCGCTCCGTCGTCATGGCAGCGCTTCCGATCTCTTCCACTCGCGATATGGCGCCAGCAGCTGACCAGGGAAACGCTTTTCGATCTCTTCCTCGATCAATGCGATCTGCGACAGGGCTTCCTCGCGTTCCGTGCCTTCAGCACCTTCGCTCATAGCCTCCAGATCGCTCATGGCGAAAACTTCGTCCTGTGTCATCGGCTCAAGTCGGGCGACAAGATCTGCGACGGGCTCTTTGATGAAATTTTTCATGAACACCTCCGGGGCTGCCAAAGCCATAAATCCTGGTGCCGGCTCGAAGTTCCGCCTGGCCGGGAACCATAAGCCGCGCAGGAGGTTTGCGCCTTGTTCAACAGGAGGTCGTCATGAAGGCGCTTATCTACGCATCCATCATCCTTGCGGCTGCAGGTTCCACTGCATTCGCGCAATCCGCCGCGGAAAAGTCCGGCGTCAATTCGGTCATGGGCGTCGCCCCCAAGACCCAGGATTTCGTCACCGAAGCGGCGAGCAGCGACATGTTCGAGATCGAGTCCAGCAAGCTCGCGCTCGAGCGTTCGGACGACAAAACGAAGGCCTTCGCGCAGCAGATGCTGACGGATCATCAAAAGACCTCGGACGAGCTGAAGGGGCTTGTTTCCAGCGGCAAGGTTCAGGCGACCATTCCGACGGCGATGTCCTCCGCGCATCAGAGCATGCTGGACGATCTGAAGAAATTGCAGGGCGACGACTTCACCAAGCAATACCATTCAGACCAGGAAGACGTCCACGAAGATGCGGTCGATCTCTTCAAGCGCTTTGGCGACGAGGGCGAGAATGCGGAACTGAAGGCGTGGGCGGCCACGACCCGCCCGGCGCTGGAGCATCATCTCCAGATGGCCGAGGATCTCAACAAGTAGCAAGGCTGACCGAGATGACGAAGTGATGCTCGCCGCAGCGACGGCGGGCATTTAAAGGTAGCAGGTTCCCTCATCGTTGACCTCAGTTCGGGGAAGCGACACACTCGCCAAGTGTTGCGGGAGAAGGATTTTGGCTGACGCAATCGCAAATCCAGGCCGGGCATTCTCCAGGCGCTTTGAGCTGGCGGGATTAGCGCTCGGCTTTGGTTTGGGCGGCTTCTTCGACGGCATTCTGCTGCATCAGATATTGCAGTGGCACCATCTGCTGAGCGGGATTGAGGAAGCGCGCCACGATATCCGTGTTCTCATCCTGGCAGACGGTCTCTTCCACGTCCTGATGTATGTCATCACCGGCGTCGGTCTCTGGCTGTTGACCCGCACGCGGCGAGAGTTCTCCGACACGGACGCCGACCGCCGGCTGCTTGCCAGTGCGATTATCGGATTCGGCATCTGGCACATCCTTGACGCCGTTCTGTCACACTGGGTCCTCGGCATTCACCGCATCCGCATGGACGTTAACAACCCGCTGTTCTGGGACTTGCTCTGGTTGGCCGTTTTCGGCCTGGCACCGGTAGGGATCGGCTGGATCATGCGCCGAGGCGGCTCAGCGCCGGGGAGACGGACGGCCCGTTCTCCTCTTGGTCTTGTGCTAGCGGTGATGGTGGCGGGGCCGCTCGCCGCACTGACTGCCCCGAAAGAGACGACGGTTATGGTGCTGTTCCGGTCGGGTAAAACACCCGCCGATGCCTTTGCGGCGGTTCAAGCCGTGGACGGGCGAGTAATTTGGGTCGACCGATCCGGGCAGCTATGGGCGATCGATCTCTCGAGCGGCGGCCGGGGGAGCGATCTCTATGGTCATGGGGCGTTGTTGGTCAGCAATTCGATCATCCCCGCCGGCTGCCTCAACTGGATCAAAGCCTGACCTTCGCCGGCAAGGCCGATGATCTACGCGAGCGCGCCCCGAAGTGCGTCGACAAACAGCTTTCTGAACTCCTGCACATCAACTTCGGTGACGACCGTGCAATTCGCCGCCCGTCCTGCGAGATGCCGCTCGCTGACCGCCGCGACCACCTGCCCGGCTGCAGGTCCGCTATCGGTGCAAATGGAAATGTGCGCCTGCACCGTTTCAAAAATTCCAGGCTCCAGCATCCAGGCGATCGCCGCCGGATCATGCAAGCAGGGATCCCTCGAGCCATAATTGATCAGCAGGTATGCCGCCTCTGCCGCGACTGCCGCATCGACCGCTTGCACCTCACGGATCATATCATCCGTAACTGTGGCCCGACGCGTTATGTCAAGACCGAGCATGGTGATCGGCATACCGCTGTCAAAAACGATCGCAGCCGCATGCGGATCGACGGCAAAGTTGAATTCCGCAAGTGGCGTCGTGTTACCTGGGCAGAAGGCCGCACCGCCCATGATGGTGATGGCGCCGATGAAATCAGGAAGGTCGGGATCAAGCAGCAGGGCCAATGCCAGATTGGTGAGCGGGCCCGTAGCGCAGATATGCAGCTTGCCTTCTTGGCGGGCGATGCGTGAGATTTCGTTTGCCGCATGACCGGGCGCAAGTGGCATGGTCGGGGCAGGCAGCGTGCTGCCGGCAAGGCCGTCCGAACCATGCATGATCGAGACACGCCCCCCGAAGCCATGATCGGCCGTGCCGCACCCGAATAAACCGGAATATCCTGCCGCCCGCACAGTTCGAGAATGCGCCTTGCATTGTCGAGGACCGGCTGCAGGCCGACATTGCCGGCGACGCAGGTCACCGCAATCATGTCCAGCGCGTCGCGCCGGCCAAGCGCCAGAAGCATGGCCAGCGCATCATCGGCGCCGGGATCGCAGTCGTAGAGGAAACGCAGGCTAGTCATGACGCCGTTCCTTTGTTCAACCCTGGTCGACGAGGAAGCGGGCAGCTTCGGGTGCCCAGCCAAAGCGTACCATTGCATCAATCTCCACATCACCCGCGGTTGCGGGCGCGCGAGCGATGATTTCCTGTTCACCAGCATCGATGATGACGCGCAGTTCCGAACCGCCATAGACGGTTTCGCGTACACGTCCCTCGCAAGCACCTTCACCGAGCGTAATGACTTCCGGGCGAACGACGATTGCGCCCTTGGTGCCGTCGGCCGGCGCTTCGGCTGCGATCGGCAAAGCCCCGATCGCCGTTTCGAGAGAACCTGCCTTGACCGTGCCGCGGATGATCGACGACACGCCGATGAAATCCGCAACAAAGAGATTATGCGGTTCATCATACATCTGACGCGGGGTGCCGAGCTGGGCAATCTTGCCATCGTTCATCAGGCAGATGCGATCGGACAGTGCCAGCGCTTCCTGCTGGTCGTGGGTGACGAAGATGATCGTTGCGCCGGTTTCGCGGTGAATACGCTTGATCTCGATCTGCATGACTTCGCGCAGCTTGGCGTCAAGCGCGCCAAGCGGCTCGTCCATCAGGATGATGGCCGGATCATAGACAAGGCAGCGGGCAAGCGCGACGCGCTGCTGCTGGCCACCGGAAAGCTGCGAAGGGGAGCGCTGCGCCGCATGCGCGAGACCGACGGCTTCCAGTGCCTTGGCGACCTTGGCATCGATTTCGGCCTTCGGCTGGCTGCGCATCCTCAAGGCGAAGCCGACATTTTCGGCCACCGTCATATGCGGAAAGAGCGCATAATTCTGGAAGACAACGCCGATATCGCGCTTGTTGACCGGCGCATGGGTCTGATCCTTGCCGTCGATGATGACAGTGCCGGATGTCGGCTCCTGTAGGCCGCAGATGAGCTGCAGAAGCGTCGTCTTTCCCGAGCCGGACGGGCCGAGAAGCGTGAGAAGTTCACCCTTGCGCACTTCGAGATCGACGTGATCGAGTGCGGTGGTCTGGCCGTAGAGCTTAGCAAGCCCCTGGACCTGAAGCTTGATTTCCGGCGTGCTGGCAGAAACGGCTGACATGTCGAAACGGGTTCCTTTGGTCGTGATGGGATCGGCAAGAACGCGCAGGTCACCGCGGCCTTGCCTTTTCGGCGATGACGAAGAGGACTGTCACCACCGCCACGATGAAGACCGAGGCCGCAGCCAGGGTCGGAGAAATGGTGAGAATGATATCGTCCCACATCTGCTTTGGCAGCGTCTGCTTGACACCCGCACCGACGAACAGCGCAATGGTGAGCTCTTCGAAGGAATGCAAGAGGCCGAACAGGAATGCCGCGATGGCGCCGCCCTTGACCAGCGGCATAAGGACAAGACGGATCTGCTGGTAGCGGTTTGCGCCGAGTGTTGCGGCGGCCTGAAGGAGACGCCAGTCGAAGCCTCGGAAGGTGGTCAGCAGAATGACGAAGACGATCGGCATGGCCGACAGCGTGTGACCGAGGATGATACCGGTGTTGGTAGCGATCAAGCCTACCTTGGCCAGCACGTAGAACAGCGACACACCGATGACGATATTGGGCACGATCATCGGCAGCATGAAGGACAGGAAGATCAATCCGCCCATCTTGCGCTGCGTGCGCGCCAACCCATAGGCCGCCATGCCAGAGATGATGGTGGCGATGACGCCGGTCGCAATCGCCACGACGGCCGAACGCGTGGTCGCGCCCATCCACTGATCGGAACTCAGATAGGTCTGGAACCAGCGCGGCGAAAAACTTCTCGGCGGGAATTCGAGGAAGCTCGAGCCGGAGAAGGCCATGGGTGGGAACGCCAGAACCGGTATGATCAGGACAGCGATGACGATCCAGACGAATACGGTAAAGACGCTGCGGCTGAGATGGGCGGGAAACATTCCGGCAATGAAGTCGCTGACGGCCGCGCCGAATTCAATGATTGCTTTGCCGATCGCGCCAATGACGCCGCCGCGTTTTGTCGACGCGCCGTTGCCGGAGACGGCCGACATGCCAAAGAAGCGATCATAGATGGCGATGGTGATCAGCGTCACGGCAAGGAGAAGGGCGGCGAGAGCCCCGGCGAGGCGCAAGTTGAAGAGCTGCTGCACCTGCGTGATCATCATCTGGCCGATGACGGTTTCCCGGGGCGAGCCAAGGAGAGCTGGTGTGATGAAGAAACCAAGGCCCATGACGAAGATGAGCAGGCCGGCTGCGGCAACGCCCGGCATGGAGAGCGGCACGAAGATGCGCCAGAAGGACTGGCTGCGGCTTGCGCCCATGGTCATGGCGGCGGAGATCAAGCGACCATCGATGGACAGCATCGTCGGCAGCATGGTCAGGATCGCAACCGGCAGCATGGCATGCGCCATGCCGAAAATCACGGCGCCACGCCCGTAAAGCAGATCGAGCTGCGTATCAAAGCCCATTCCTGTCAGCATCTGCGCGACGATGCCCTTGCGGGCGAGCAGGACGATCCAGGCGAAATTCTTGAGAAGCGGGCTGACCCAGAAAGGCAGCAGCACCAGCCACATGGCCATGCGCCGGCGACGCTCTGACATGCCGGTCAGCCACACGGCAATCGCATAGCCCACCAGAAGCGTGACAAAGGTGACCTGCGCGGCGATGGCAAACGTGTTGGCCAGAACCCTCACATAGACGCCGGCGGAAAACATCTGCTGATAGACGCTCAAGTCGAACGCGCCGGATTTGGGATCGATGAAGGATTGCCAGATCAGCGCGCCGGCCGGAAGGATCAGCAACAGGGCCATATAGACGAGCCCCGGCATGGAGA
This sequence comes from Neorhizobium descurainiae, assembly GCF_051400715.1. Lineage (NCBI taxonomy): Bacteria > Pseudomonadati > Pseudomonadota > Alphaproteobacteria > Hyphomicrobiales > Rhizobiaceae > Neorhizobium > Neorhizobium descurainiae. The sequence goes on along the minus strand of NZ_JBLFFK010000014.1, from coordinate 138,529 downwards.
GCCACAGGCTGTCGAGCCGCAGGCGCTTCCATGAGATCGTGTCTGTGGCAGAAAGTTCAGCCATTGGGGGTCCTGTTCGTTGAAATGGCCCGTCCCGCAGAGCGCGGAGCCGGGCCACCCATGTCAGATAAGAAGCCCCGCCGAAAGACGGGACCTGAAACTCAGGTGGATTAGGATCAGCCGAGGATCCACTGCTCGAAGCGCTCAGTCAGCGCGTCCTGGTTTTCGGCCCAGTATTCGGCATTGAGGACCGTCAGCCCCTTGATATTGGCCGGAGCGGTCGGCAGGAGCTCGGCCTTTTCGGCGCTCAGGTGCTCGTAGGCCTTCATGTTGGTCGGACCGCAGGCCAGAACGTCCGTATAGGCTGCCTGACGCCTGGGATCCAGGCACCATTCGATGAACTTGCGGGAAAGGTCGGCCTTTTCCGTGTTGCCGGCAATCGTCCAGCCGTCGATGTTGAACAGGCCGCCGTTCCAGACGATGCCTGCCGGCGCACCGGCATTGATCGCTGCCTGGGCACGGGTCGACCAGGTCGACATCATGTCCAGTTCTCCGTTCTGGAGAAGCTGCGTGGCATGAGCGCCCGAGGTCCACCAGATGTCGATGTTGGACCTGATCTTGTCGAGGCTCTTGAAGGCGCGGTCGACATCGAGCGGATAGAGTTTGTCGAGCGGCACGCCATCCGCAAGCAGCGCCGTTTCGAGCGTCGTGACCGGGCTGCGCCACAGGCCACGGCGACCCTTGAAGACTTCTGTGTTCCAGAAATCGGCCCAGCTGGCCGGGACCGTCTTCATCGTGTCCTTACGGTAGCCCATGGCCAGCGCGAAGATGGCGACGCCGATAAAGTCCTTTTCGAAGGTATGCGGAGTGAAGTCGTCCTTGTTGGGAACTTCGATGTTGAGCGGCAGCATGTATTGGTCGCCGAGTTTGCGGATGCGCAGCACGTGCTCCGGCGTCATCAGCGCGACGTCGAACAGCTTGGTGTCGGTATCGATCGCCATCTTGTATTGCGGGATCGGATCCGGCTCGTTGGTGTTGGTCTGGATCGTGACGCCCGTCTCGGCGGCAAAGGTGTCGTAGAACGCCACCTTGAAGCCTTCATAGAAAGCGCCGCCCATGTCGCGCACGACCAGCGTCTCACCGGCAAATGCGCGGTTGCCCTTGAGCACTGCCGGAGCGGCAAGCGCCACGGCGGCAAGGCCGGTGGTCGTCTTCATGAAACTACGGCGTGATACGTTATTGTTCATTGTAGCCCTCCGGCGTTTTTGTATTGACCTTCGTCAACTCTACTCTTCCCGTCGCCGCGGCTTCGGTAAATTACATTTTTCCGTACATCTGCTTCGGGACATGCGAACCAAGCGGGCCACGGCTTGTGCAAAAGCGAATAACAGCTGCAGCAAGCATTGTATCGCAGATGGCAAGCTGGGTTTCCTCGATGAACTCGTCCGGGCAATGCCCTTGCTCCATGCTGCCAGGTCCACAGATCACCACCGGCACCTCCAGCGCCTGCGCGAACAGTCCGGCCTCCGTGCCAAAACTGAGGCGGCATTCCTTGGCGGCCTTTGGCAGACAAGCGGCAAAGGCCTGCACGACCGGATGATCGCCATCAATCGAATGGCCCGGATAATTGCCGGTAATCTCGATATCGATGGACGCTTCCTTGAAGCGTTCCTTGTGCAGGGCAACGGCAGTTGCACAAGCCTTGCGGACCTGCTCGGCGAGGGCAAGCGGATCATCGGCAGCCATCATCCGGCATTCCATCAGCAGTTCGGCATGGTCAGGCACCAGATTGACCGCCGTTCCGCCCATCAATTTGCCGACATGCACCGTTGCATAGGGCACCGAATAACCCGCCTCGCGCGAACCGCGCGCCTCGATCTCCGCCTGCAATTTGCGCAGTCCGGTTATGAAATCGGTGGCGATATGCAGCGCATTGAGGGCGAGCGGCGCTTCGGCGGAGTGACGAGGTACGCCGGTCGCCTTCACATGGAAAGCTATCTTGCCCTTGTGGCCGAGACCAAGCTGCATCGATGTCGGCTCGCCGACGATGATCAGGTCCGGCAGGATGTCTCTTGCCGCGATCTCCTCGAGCATCTGCCTAACGCCGACGCAGCCGATCTCCTCGTCATAGGAAATGGCAAGCCACAATGGTGCCGCAAGGCTTTCGACGTCAATCGCCTCCACCAGCGCTAGGGCCGAGGCGACAAACCCCTTCATGTCGGTGGTACCGCGTCCGTAAAGCTTGCCGTTCTTGCGGGTCAGGCTGAACGGCGGCACCGTCCAGTCCTGCCCGGCGACCGGAACGACATCGACGTGACCGGAGAGCATCAGCCCTCCCGGCGCGTCCGGTCCCAGGCGCGCAAGAAGCGCCGCCTTTCGCTCGGTCGCATCGTAGAAACGCTCGCAGACAGCGCCGGCATTTGCCAGCGCCGTCTCGATCTCCCCGATCAGCGGCAGGTTGGTATCCGAACTGACGGTGGGATGAGCGACGAGACGCTCAAGCCAATCCTGCGTCAAGGTCACAGTTTCGCCTCCGCCTCTTCCATCGCCGCGTTGATCTCGGCGACGAGACCGGCAACTTCGGCTTCCGGAATGGACACACGAAGACGGCGTTCCAGCGAGGTGAAAATGCCGAAAAAGGAATTTGCGCAATGGTTGAGCATGCGCATCGCATCCTCTTTCGAAATACTGCAGCGGGTCACCAGGTAGGCGCAGATATGCTCGCAGGCGATGGCATTTGGCAGAACATAGGCCGGCTGGGTGTCATAGGCGATGCGGCGGAGCGGCAGGACCGAGGGTTTGATCGTCAGCTCACAAGAGAGCTTGGGATCACGCGAGGAAGCGCCGACAACCAGGCGCGCCTCCACACCTTCCAGCACCCAGCGCCCGAGCACCGGATCCCAGATCGCCAAATCCGAACCCTTGAGGGTGATTTGGACCCGCCTGCTTTCGCCGGGCGCCAGCGCCGGCTTGGCAAAACCCTTGAGTTCCTGTGGCGAACGCTTCAGCCGCTTGCCGGGTGCCTGGAGATAAAGCTGCGCGACTTCCGCACCGGCACGATCGCCCGTATTGGTCACGGTGAAGGCAACGGTGATTTCGTCCTTCAGCCCGATCTGGGGAGACGAGAGGCTCAGGTCGGAATAGGCAAAGGTGGTGTAGCTCAGGCCATGACCGAAGGGGAAGAGCGGTTCGATTTCACGCAGATCGTAGGCGCGGTAGCCGACATGAATGCCTTCGCCGTAAATGTGCCGGCCGTTTTCGCCCGGGTAATGCAGGAAGCTGGGGACGTCGGCCAGACGCTTCGGGAAGGTGACGGACAGTTTGCCGGACGGATTGACCTTGCCGGTCAAGACGTCGGCAACCGCGCCACCCATGGCTTGACCAGAATAGAAAGTCACGAGCACGGCCTTGACGTCGTCGATCCACGGCATTTCCACCGCATCCGGGCAGGCAATCACCACGGCAACCTTGTCCGACACGGCGGCAAGTGCCGCGATCATGGCATCCTGACCGGGGCCAAGCGCCAGCGTCGTGCGGTCTGACCCCTCACCATCATAGGCGCCTTCGGTCGAGGTGTAGACGAGAACCAGATTCGCCTTAGCGGCAAGTGCCAACGTTCCGGCATCGGCTTCCTCGCGGAACGTCAGAGCATGACCTGCTCCAAGCGCCTGCTCCAGCTGCTCCAGCGGCTGGTCGACCATGGTGGGGATCGTGGTGGCGCAGCCGGAACCCTGAATGACAGGTGTATCTGCATCGCGGCCAACGATTAAAATGTTCCTCATGTCCGGCCGGATTGGCAGCAGGCCTTCATTGCGTACGAGAACCATGGAAGCAGCCGCCATCGCACGGGCTTCCGCATGGTGTTCCTCGGCGGTATAAGCCGGCACCGGCTGGCTTGCGCCTTCATTGCAGCGCTTGATCATCTTCAGCATGCGCCGGCAGGACAGGTTGACCACATCGGTCGGAACAACACCGCTGTCGAGTGCGGCAAGAAGATCTGCCTTGCGGCGCGGGCTTTCCGGCATGTCGAGATCGCCGCCAGCCATCAGCGAGGCCGGACGATCCTTGATGCCGTGCCAGTCGGAGACGACGACGCCATCAAATCCCCAGTCGTTGCGCAGAACCTCGTTGAGAAGCCAAGGATCCTGTGAGGCCTGCACACCGTTCAGGCGATTATAGGAAGACATGATGGTCCAGGGCTTGGACTGCTTGATGGCAATCTCGAACCCCTTCAGATAGATTTCCCGAAGCGCGCGTTCTTCGACAACGCTGTCCATCGTGGTGCGCTCGACCTCGGAATTGTTGCACGCGAAATGCTTGAGCGAGGTGCCAACACCCTGGGACTGGATGCCTTCGATCACAGCCGCCGACAGTTTGCCGGTGACCAGTGGATCTTCCGAATAATATTCGTAGGCGCGACCGGCCAGCGGGGTGCGGCGCAGATTAATGCCGGGGCCCAGCAGCAGATGCACACCCATGGCGCGGCATTCCTGGCCGAGCAGCACGCCCAGCCGCTGCATCAAGCCTTCGTCCCAACTATTGCCCATAGCCGAACCGTTGGGGAAGCACGTTGCGGGCTTCATTTCGCCCCACGCGATGGCGACATCGCTGGAGCGCTGGTTGACGACGGCCAGGAAAGCATCGAGATCCATGCCGCCACGCTCGTCGCTGTCGATTTGCGGGATCGAATAACGCACACCATAGGTGCCATCGGTCATGACGATGGGCTTGATGCCATAGGCGGGAACCGCCGCAGTTTTCCACATTCCGAAACCGGAAAGCAGATCAACCTTTTCCTGATCGGTCATCGCCTCGACAATCGACACGATTGTCTGGTCTGCGGACTGGCTCTTCTCTTGCATTCTGGACTCCGTGATGCGGCACTCACCGCACTGATCAGGCGGCGTTTGGCGCGCACACTGGCAGCCGCCGATCAAAAAGAAAAATAGGATATTCGGAACTGATGCTTTGAAAAAAACGAGCCTAGCCTTGGCGTGTCCGACGCAGGTTGAGGATCGGCGCCTCCATGCCCGGCACGTAATTGTCGGAAATGAGATTGCTGCAATGCTCTTCGAAGGTTCGCACCATGCGTGTTGAAACCTGTTGCCCGACCCGGATCAGTCCGATACGCATCGGCTTGTGCTCACCGGACAGGCGCAGGCTGACGAGCCGCCGGCCATCCAGTGCCGCCTTGTTTTTGGGCCGGACATTGGCGAGCGTATACCCATAGCGGCTGGCGACCATCGTGCGAATGACTTCCTGGTGCTGGATCTGCGCGACGATGTTCGGCACGGCACCGGCAGCCGCGAACAGCCCGAGAAAATAATCGCGCGACAGGGGCAGATCGAGCAGGATGAACTCGTGCTGTTCCAGTTCGGCCAGCGAGATCGCCGGACGCTCCGCCAGCGGATCGGTTTCGGCGACCTGAACGTAGGGCGGAAGTTCCGCAAGCGGCGTAAACTCGAAACCTTCCGGAACCAGCAGATCGTAGGAGAGCGCTATATCCAGCTCGGCACGCTCCAGCCGCGTCAGGAGCGTGCGATGGTCCGCGACGGTGGGCCGGACGGTGACACCGGGATAGGCTGCCTTGAAACTCTGGCTCACTTCCGGCAGCAACATCGGCGCGAAGGTGAGCAGGCAGCCGAGCGATAAGGTCCCGCGGATCTGGTCCGTCGCTTCGGACGCCGCCGTGTAGAGATTTTGAACCTGTTCGATCACTGCTTTCGCTTGCAGCAGCAGTTTTTGACCGGCCGGTGTCAATGACAGGCCCTGCGCATGGCGACGAAGGAAAAGCTGGGTGTTGAGTTCGATTTCCAGCTGCGAAATGGCCGTGGAAATGGAGGGTTGAGAAACGCGAATACGCTCCGAAGCGAGTGTAATCGAACCAGCCTCTGCCGTGGCGATGAAATATTCCAGCTGACGCAGTGTGAAACGCATGTGAAGCCCTGATGCCAAGTGTCACGTCTGGAGGCGGAGGATACGCCCCTGCCGATGCGAAGGCGCCAGACGGCAGCCTAATATTTGCGGTTTGCCACAATGTAAATGTTCCCTCACCAACGTGGTCAGACCGAAAGTCCCCCTGCCCTGCTTTCGGCAATCCTAACCAGTGCTGCAGCAAATCATAATTTTCCGAATGGCAAGCGTTCGTTAGAGCGGAACGACAGCTGACGCCGATCGACGGGTCGCGGCGAAACAGAAAAGGGCAGTTGCATGTCAGTCGAGAAGTTCCATACGCTGGTGGTCGGAGCCGGCCAGGCAGGCGTGGCCATGAGCGAACACCTGAGCCGAAACGGCGTTGATCACATCGTGCTCGAGCGCGGTCGCATTGCCGAGCGCTGGCGTTCCATGCGCTGGGATTCGCTGGTTGCCAACGGCCCTGCATGGCACGACCGATTTCCCGGCTTGGCCTTTCCCGGCCATCCGGATGCGTTCGTGCCCAAGGATGGCGTCGCCGATTATTTCGAAGCCTATGCCGACATGCACAAGGCGCCGATCCGCTGCGGCGTCGATGTCACCAAGGTCGAACGACTTGAGAACCGCCCCGGCTTTGGTGTCGAAACCTCAGATGGCGTGATGGAAGCCCTCAATGTCATTGCCGCCACCGGTCCGTTCCAGAAGCCGTCCATCCCGCCGATCGTACCTGCAGATGCTCGCGTCACGCAGATGCATTCGAGCGATTACCGCAATCCCTCGCAGCTTGCCGATGGCGCCGTCCTGGTCGTCGGGGCCGGTTCGTCCGGCGTGCAGATCGCCGAAGAGCTGATGCTGTCTGGCCGCAAGGTCTATCTGTCCGTCGGCCCCCATGATCGCCCTCCCCGCGCCTATCGCGGCCGCGATTTCGTCTGGTGGCTGGGCGTTCTCGGCAAATGGGATGCGCAGGCGCAGGCTCCCGGTTCGGAGCACGTCACCATTGCCGTCAGTGGCGCACACGGCGGCAAGACCATCGATTTCCGACGTCTGGCGGCGCAAGGTATGGTGCTTGCCGGCATGACCGGCGCATATCGGGACGGATCGCTTTCCTTCGCGGACGATCTCGTCCACAATCTCGATCGCGGCGATCAGAGCTATCTGTCGCTGCTCGACGAGGCGGATGCCTTCGTTCTCCGCAACGGTCTCGACCTGCCGTTGGAGCCGGATGCGCGCACGCTTGGGCCGCAGGTCGACTGCGTCACCAACCCGCTGCGCGAACTGAACCTGCAAGAAGCCGGCGTGACCACCATCATCTGGGCCACGGGCTTTGTTTCAGACTATGGCTGGCTGAAGGTGAATGCCTTCGACGATGCCGGCCGCCCACAGCACCGGCGGGGCGTCTCGTCTGAAAAAGGTATCTATTTCCTTGGTCTTCCATGGCTGTCCGGCCGCGGCTCCAGCTTCATCTGGGGCGTTTGGCACGATGCAAAACATGTGGCCGACCACATCCTCATCCAGGACAATTACCTCGCCTACGCGCCGCAACCCCGATCAACCGGCAGAGACCGCCGGCAGCCTGCATGAACAATCCGATGGAGAAGAGAATGGCCCATACGCGCATTCGCAAGTTCAACACCAAAGAAACCTATCCGGAACAGAACCTCGACAACGACCTCTGCCAGGCCGTTGTTGCGCGCGGCACGATGATCTTTCTGCGCGGCCAATGCCCGCAGGATCTCGATACCGCCAAGAACATCGACAGCCATGATCCGGTGGAACAGACCCATAAGGTGATGCAGAACATCCGCCAGCTGGTGCAAGAAGCCGGCGGTCAGATGGAGCATATCACCAAGCTGGTCGTCTATCTGACCGACGTTCGCCATCGCGAGACTGTCTACCGAACGATGGGTGAGTACATCAAGGGCGTGCACCCCGTCTGCACCGGCCTCGTCGTTGTGGCGCTGGCGCGGCCGGAATGGCTCGTGGAAATCGACGCGACGGCCGTCATTCCGGACTGAGATTTTCAAACAGCTGTCAACCGGCCTTCGTCGGCCGACGAAGACACATAATCATATCCCCGCCGTCCTGACACAGGAGTTCCCATGACCTTCTCCATCGTCGCTCGCTGCGAGCAGACCGGCCAGCTCGGTGTGGCGATTTCGTCTTCGTCTCCCGCGGTCGCCGCCCGCTGCGCCTGGGCGCGAGCCGGCATCGGCGCGGTTGCCACCCAGAACGTCACCAATCCGGCGCTTGGCCCGAAAATGCTGGAGGAGCTTGCAAACGGCGCAAGCGCGGCCGACGCCGTCTCGGCCGCGCGTCAGAGCGACGACTTTCCGGATTATCGCCAGTTGCTGGCGGTAAATGCCCAAGGCGAAACAGCCATTCATTCCGGTCCCAAGGCGCTTGGAAACTGGACCGAGGCGACCGGCCGCCAATGTGTTGCCGCCGGCAATCTGCTGGCAAATGAAGGAGTGCCGCGAGCGATGGTCGAAACGTTCGAGGCAACGTCAGGTTCTCTGGGGGACAAACTGATCGCGGCGCTCAAGGCGGCAGTCGATGCGGGTGGCGAGGCCGGCCCAGTTCATTCGGCAGGCCTGCTGATCGTGGACAAGGAATCCTGGCCTTTTGCCGAACTGCGGATCGACTGGCTGGACGAGGGCTGCCCCATCGCCGCAGTTGCGAAAGCATGGAAGGTCTACAAACCGCAAGCGGCGGATTATGTTATGCGAGCACTCAATCCGCTGGCCGCTCCTTCCTATGGTGTACCGGGCGACGAATGATCCGCAAACCTGTCAATTAGCCGGAAGCCAGCGTGCTCGGCGCGAATATCGCGGTAACCGCGGCGAGATCAGTGGAAGCCGCCTCCTTCGGATGCAGTTCATCGGCCCAACGGCCTCGGACACAACCGCGCAGATCAACGACGGTGACATCGTCCTTTCTCTCGGTGATCGGCGTGTCGTGGACAAAAGCGCCGTCCTTAACACCCACCTCGAGCTAATATTGCGCGGCCTGCTGAAACAATGAGCGTTGGGCCTGACCAAGCTGGGTTATTGGTCACGCGATTTTTTCGATCTGGAACGGTAGAGCTTTGGATCGGGAGTAGGGGTTTCTGCAGATGCAAAAAGTGATGCAACCCATCCAAGCTCCTCCGTCCGGCACGGAGGAGCTCTCTTCGTTTATCGGACCATTGGTGCGAAGGTAGCCGGTCTTACACGGCAGCCTCATTTTCGTCTTCGCTCACGCCCTCGGCGTCGTCTTCCGCCTCGTCAGCTTCCCAGCTCAACTGAAATTCGAGTTCCGCACGTCCCTCTTCGATTTCGAAAGCGATCGAAGCGGTGGCCTCTTCCGACACAAGAACCTCTTCTTCGTCGATCTTGATCGTGAAACGCCCGTTCGATTCCAGAGTATCGGCCAGCCGGCGAAGTTCTGCGACAAACTCCGCCAGAGAATAATCCTTTTCAATTTCGCGTCCGGATTCCATTTCCCGGTTCCTTTGATTGGAAATTGGCCACTAAATCAAAGCGAAAAACTGTAAAACCGCGATGACAAAATGTTATCAGGCGCGTGAATATTATAATAAAACGATATAGCCAAATAAATTTCATAAAAATTTTACTTTAAATATATTACGGCCGGAAGGTCACGAGCTTGCCGATTAAAATATATGATCAGTTTGGGTCATCCCGATGCACGTCGTGCACGTTCATGCCGATCCATTCCGGCGGCTTCTCAAACCATTGGCGGTGCTTCAGCGTCTTGCGCGTGTCCTGGTAGCCAGAGTCCCAGTGCTCCCGCATCGACGTGCCGGAAAATTCATAGTCCTTCGCGTCGCTCTCATAGATCTTCTGCTGATAGATGAGATGAACGATATTGATCTGCGGTACATCCTCCATCTTGGCGAGGAACTGGCGGTCTTCGTCCGTCAAGTTTTCGGGCGGCACACGCATTAGCGCCCGGTGCAGCCTCAACCGCATATTGTGCATACGGCGGAACGTATCGGTGTTATTGCGCGTCCGGCTGGAATACATGATGTCCTTGTGGCGGGCGAGCACATCCGCCATGTCGCGCGGCAGGATGCCGCGCGCGCTGAAGAGATCGACCTGGAACACCAGCGTGTCGTGCACGTCGTCCTGCTCCAGCAGATATTGCAGCGGCGTGTTGGAGACGATACCGCCGTCCCAATAATATTCGTTTTCGATGAGGATCGCGGGAAAGGCGGGCGGAAGAGCGCCTGAGGCCATGATGTGCCGCGAGCCCAGCACTTCCAAGTGGCTATCGAAATAGCGGTAGTTGCCGGTGCGGACGTTCACCGCCCCGACGCTGAGGCGGTGGCTGCGATCGCTCAGCACCTTCCAGTCGATCAGGCGGTTGAGCGTGTTCTCGAGTTCGGACGTGTCGTAGAAGCTGGTCGCGCCGGTCGCACCCGCAAGCTGGAACCACGGATTGATCCGGTGCGGCGAAAAGAAACCCGGAAGGCCTGCTGCCATCGTCATCCACGAGCTCGTCTGGTTGCGCAGCTTGCGGAACAGATCTCCATCCGGCGTATAGGACCAGATCTTCCGGCTGGAGATGGTCTCCCAAAAATTGCGCAGCCGGTCCAGCCGGTCGCCCCGCCTGTTGCCGGCGATAATCGCCGCATTGATCGCGCCGATCGAGACGCCCGACAGCCAGTTCGCCTCAATACCCGCCTCGTCGAGCGCCTGGTACATGCCGGCCTGATAGGCCCCGAGCGCGCCGCCGCCCTGGAAGACCAGCCCGACCGACTGATAGGCGGCGACCAGTTCCGCGATGCCCGGCATGTCGGAATCCAACTTGGGCCTGCCCTTGATTGCCTCGTCCATTGCTTTTGTCCCCCAGAGCAAGTCCGGCACGAGCCCGTAGCGCTTTGCATCCGGAGTTGCATGAAAACAAAGAGATGGAGCACGTCCTGATAAAGACGGAAATGCCCTATCTCAGCTCATTCAGGTAGTCATGCACGACCTCGCCGAGGCCCAGGGTCAGGTCGGCGATGAAATGTACGGCCGAAACGATCTCCACGACCGGCAGGCGGACGACGTCGGCAACGACGTGGCGGAAGAGCTGCAGATCGGCCGGTCCCGTCCAGGCCCCCTTCACGGTGATGTCTTCGAGATGATAGCGCACCAGCTCGCAGATGCGCGGCGTCGCATCGACGTGCGGGATGATCTTGATCAGGAAATTCGGCTTGGCAAGCGAATGGGCGATCTCCGCGGTATCGAGCGGACGGTGCTTGTAGCCCATGCTGGCGCTGGCGCAGAGCACCGAGCCGTAATGCAGCGTGCCGACGATGACCTCGCCCTCGTGCACGAGCTTGGGATAGGCGAGCTTCTTGGGGAAACCCCAGATTTCCCGGCCGCCTGCGATCGGGGCGTCGTCGTCGAGATACATGGCGTGCACATAGACGCCCTCCTGCCCCTCGAAGCGGACCGGGATCACCTGGCCGGATTCCGTGTAGTCGCCGAAGCCGGTGGAGTCGGGCATCCTGATGAATTCGTACTTGACGACGGGCTCGGCGATCTCCAGCGGTTCCGGCACGACGGCCCTGAGCGCATCGGGATCCGTGCGGTAGCTGATGATGACATATTCCCGGTCGACGAAACGATAGGGCCCCTTCGGATAGGCGGGGTTCGTCAGCGGCATGGCATAGACATTGCGGACGTCGGTGACTTTCATATCCCTCGTTCCTTGAGATGAGAAATCCTGCGGATGCCGCTCAATGCGCCGTCCAGCCGCCATCGACCGAAAGGATCGCGCCGGTCATCGACGCGGCCTCGTCGCTGGCCAGGAACAAGGCGAGGCCGGCGATGTGATCCACCGTTACGAACTGCTTCGTCGGCTGCGCTTCGAGAAGCACGTCATGGATGACCTGTTCCTTGGTAAGGCCGCGCGCCGCCATCGTGTCGGGGATCTGCTTTTCCACCAGCGGCGTCCACACATAGCCCGGGCAGATGGCATTGACGGTGACGCCGTCGGTGGCCGCTTCCAGCGCCACGGTCTTGGTAAGCCCGGCGATGCCGTGCTTGGCGGCCACATAGGCGGACTTGTAGGGCGAGGCCACGAGCGCATGGGCGGAGGCGACGTTGATGATGCGGCCGAAGCCGCGCTGCTTCATCGCCGGCAGCGCCGCCTTGATGGAATGGAAGGCGGCGATCAGGTTGATCTGGATGATCGCCTGCCATTTCTCGTCTGGGAACTCCTCGATCGGCGAGACGTGCTGGATGCCGGCATTGTTGACGAGGATATCGCAGCCGCCGAAGCTTTCGAGCGCGAGCTTCACCATGTCGCCGATCTCGGCGCCAGAGAGCATGTTGGCCGGCGAATAGATGCAGCGCACGCCGAATTCCGCCTCGATGCCGGCGCGTTCCGTCTCGATCGCATCGGCCTCGCCGAGACCGTTGATGACGATGTTCGCCCCCGCAGCGGCAAACCGGCGGGCCATGGCAAGCCCGATCCCGCTCGTGGAGCCGGTGATGAGGGCGGTTCGGTTGGCAAGGGTTTTCGGCTGGCTCGCGTCGTTCATCGGGTTCTCCATCGTCGCTTGGCGCAGGCGTTCTTCGCAAGGTTGGAGCACATCGACATTTCATGGAGATGACAGACGTTCCCGCGTGATCCGGACGGCTGTTTTGGCAAAAAACAATACTGTCATTTCATCGTCAAGTAATAGGATTAGTAAATAAACGGTCAATACGTGGGGTAGACGTTTGACGCCTTAAATCATCCGGCACTTGGTGCCCGGCAATCTGCAACAGACCGCCGGGACGGCGGGGCCTTCTGTTGGCGGCGCGCGTATTATCGAGGGGAGATTCATAATGAATATTTTCCGGCCCTCTGCCTGCAGCGCCTGGTGCAGGATCGCGCTGATGCTCGGCGCCATCACGTTTTCCGCCGCGAATGCCCATGCCGAGCCGATACGCGGCGGCGGCTCGACCTTCGCCGCTCCGATCATCCATCTCTGGTCCCGTGATTATGAGGCGATGCGCACGGATGGCGGCGACTTCACCTCGCCCGACTGGCAGGTCGATTACGAGCCGGTCGGCTCGCTCGCAGGCGTCATGCGTCTTAACCAGCCGGAAACGGATTTCGCCGCGACCGACACGCCCCTGCCGGCGGAGGAACTGAAGAAACGCGGGCTCGTGCAGTTCCCGATCGTCATGGGCGGCATCGTGGTCGTCGCCAATCTCGACAATGTCGGGGCCGGCACCCTGCGTCTTTCCGGGCCGGTGCTCGCCGATATCTATCTCGGCAAGGTCACCAGATGGTCGGACCCGACCATCAAGGCGCTGAACCCGGATCTTACGCTTCCCGATGCGGCGATCGAGGTGCTGCATCGCGAGGATGGTTCCGGCTCGACGTTCACCTTCACAAGCTTCCTCTCCAAGGTCAGCCCGGAATGGGCCGGCAAGCTCGGCGCCGGCACGCTCGTCAAATGGCCGCTCGGCCGCGGTGAAAAAGGCACCGGCGGCCTGGCGAGCCTGACGGCGGCGACGAAGAACAGCATCGCCTATCTCGAATACGGCCAGGTCCTCCGGCTCGGCCTTCCCTTCGCTGCGCTGCAAAATCAGTCCGGAGCCTTCGTCCGCCCGAGCCCGGAGACGTTCAAGGCAGGCCTGGAGACCGTCGCCTGGGACGGTGCGACCGGATTTTCCGCCGACACGACCAATCCTGCCGGCGAAAAAGTCTATCCGATGGCGGTCGTGACCTATGCCGTCGTGCCGAAGAACCGCGGGGAAGAACGCATCAACCGCGTGCTCGACCTGTTCAGGCTTGCCTTCAGCCGCGGCGGCGACGAGGCGAGTGCTCTCGGCTACATCCCCGTCTCGCCGGCGCTTGCCAGCCAGATCGAAGCGTACTGGACCGCGAACCTGGGCCCCGTCGGCAACTAGGCCCGGACCACCGTATTTGCTCCAATAGAAACGAGTCTTCCCATGGAAATCGATATCTTCAAGGACATTCTGGTGCCGGTCATCGGCGGATTGGGCATCTTCATGCTCGGCCTGGAATTCATGGCCAACGGCATCCAGGCGCTTTCCGTTAACCGCATGCGGGAATTCCTCGCCAAGGCGGCCGGCACGCCGATCAAGGGCGTGCTGGCGGGAACCTTCATCACCGGCGTCATCCAATCCTCGACCGCCATGACCGTCATGGTCGTCGGCCTCGTCAATGCCGGCGTGGTGGGGTTGCGCCCCGCCATCAGCGTCATCATGGGCGCCAATATCGGCACGACGCTGGGCAACGGCCTGATCGCACTGCCGCTCGGACCGCTCGGTCTGATCCTCGGCGGCATCTTCGCGCTCATCTATTGCTTCGCGAAAAGCGAAAGGGTCCGCAACATCGCGCTCGCCTGCATGGGCTTCGCGCTGATCTTCTACGGCCTCAACCTGATGACCGGCGGTCTGCGCCCCCTGCGCAACCTGCCTGAAGTCATGGAACTCCTGCAGACGCTGAAGGCGGATTCCTATTTCAACCTCATCAAGTGCGTGCTGATCGCCGCCGGCGTCACCGCGATGATCCACTCCTCCTCGGCGACCATCGGCATCGTCATGGGCTTGGGTGCCGCCGGCATCCTCGACTGGACGACCGCGGTCGCCTTCTCGCTCGGCGCCGACCTCGGCACGACCATCACCTCCTGGATGGCATCGCTCAATCTCTCGAAGAACGCCAAGCGCGCAGCCTACGCCCATATCTCCTTCAACATCATCGGCGTCTGCATCACCGTCCCCCTCTTCTTCGTCTCCATCGGCATCCTCGAATGGGCGATGCAGTGGTTCGGCGGCGACCCCGCCATCCCGGTGGTCGTCGACGGCAAGGAAACCTTCCCGCTGGTGCCGGTCGCCGTCGGTCTCTACTCGACCGTCTTCAACGTCTTCAACACGCTGCTGCTCTTCCCCTTCACCGGCGTGTTCGAGCGCGTGCTGTCGCGCGTCGGCCGCACCGACCAGGAGGACATCGAGGACTACTCGACGCCGAAATTCCTCGACCGCAAGCTTGCCAATGACGTCGCCAAGGCCGTCCCCGCCATCCAGCAGGAAACGGCGCGCCATCTGCAGGCCGGCGCCGTGTTCCTCAACATCGCCCGCGGCGACAAGAAGGCTCCCTCGGACCCCGGCGAGCACTACCTGGCGACCGATATTCTCAGCCGTGACATCCGCCGATACACGGCCGACCTGATGAAGGAAGACCTGCCCTACGAGCAGCTCGACCTCATCGCCAGCCTGATCGAGGAAGCCGATTTCACCGCCGCATTGACGGAGTCGATGCATCAGGTCGCCCGCCGCGTGAAGCGCGAGAAATTCGGCAGCCAGGCTGAACCGATCGTCAACACGGCGCTCGACAGGCTCGATGCGGCACTTCGTACGATCATGCCGGATTACGGCGTCGCCGATCCGAAGATGCCCGCGGGCCATGTCAGCTATCCGAAACTGGAAGAACTGCGCGCGAAGACCCTGTCGCTCGGTCCCAATGCCGGCGCCGGCGAACGCGGCACGATCCTGGCGCTTCTCGGCTCCATCGAGCGTGCGGAAATCCTGATCCGCCGCATCGATGACGAGCGCAAATCCGTCAACCGGCAGAACGTGCTGGCGCGGGCCGCCGCCCGGAGCGGAAGCCGCGAGCGCCCCATGGACGAAAGCGGGTTGAGCCCGGTTCCGGCCGAGTGACCGACCTCTCCATCAGGCGCCGCAACCATCCGTCGCGGCGCCTCTTCCTGGCTGCCGCCCGATTGGATATCCTCGTTGTCCATCGTCCTTGAACAAGAGGTTTGCTTGTGAGCGTCGGCCTGATTGCCCTCCTTGATGATATCGCAGCCCTTGCGAAGGCGGCCGCCGCTTCCCTGGACGACGTGGCCGCCCAAGCGGGCAGAGCCAGCGCCAAGGCCGCCGGCGTCGTGATCGACGACGCAGCCGTCACGCCGCGTTACGTAACCGGCCTTTCGTCGGCGCGCGAACTGCCGATCGTCGCGAGGATCGCCGTCGGTTCCCTCAAGAACAAGCTTCTGTTCCTCCTGCCGGCCGCACTCGTGCTCAGCCTTCTTCTGCCGCAGGCCGTGACACCGCTGCTCATGCTCGGTGGGCTCTACCTCTGCTATGAAGGCGCCGAGAAGGTCTACGAGCTTGTCGTGCCGCATGCTGCCCATGCCCACGAGACCGCGCTCGAGACGACCAGCGTCGATCGGAAGACCTTCGAGGACGAAAAGGTCGCGAGCGCCGTCAGGACCGATTTCATCCTGTCGGCCGAGATCATGGCGATCACCCTCGGCTCCCTGTCCGAGGCAGGTCTGGCGATGCAGGCGCTCGTGCTCGCCCTGGTCGGCACGATGATCACGGCTGCCGTTTACGGCGTCGTCGCCTTGATCGTGAAGGCGGACGATTTCGGCCTCTGGCTCGCCCAGCACTCCTCCCCTTCCCAGGCGGGCGCGTTCCTGCGCATGCTCGGGCGCGGTCTGGTGCAGGGCATGCCCTATCTTCTCAAGGTGCTCGGTCTGGTCGGGACGGCAGCGATGATCTGGGTCGGCGGCGGCATCATCGTGCACGGCGCCGAAACCTTCGGTTTTGTCTGGCTCAGTCATCTCCTCCACGACGCCGGGGAAAGCGCCGCGCATGCGATGCCGGCCGTCGGCGCCGTGGTTTCCTGGCTGGTCCAGGCTGCCGGCTCGGGTCTCGTCGGCATCCTTGTCGGACTTGCGGCCATCCCGGCCGTCGGCTATGTCGTCGCGCCTGCTTGGCAGTGGTGCGCGACGCGCCTGCGCAGGACGAAGACCGCATGAAGGAGCGGCAGCAGGTGGCGTTTGCGCTCGCGGAGGGAACCCTGCGACCGGCTTTCACATATGTGTCAAAGCGGTTGGCTATCCACGGCGTGCAGGCGTTCCATACAGCATCGCGCAGGAGGCTGCCATGACGGTCATTGCATCCCATCTCTACCGTGATGGCAGACGGATAGAGGAAGTCCCCTTCCACGCTGCCGCGATCCCTGCCCGGGAAACCGATTTCATCTGGATCGGCCTGCATGAGCCGGCGCCGGACGAGCTTGCCTTCCTCAAGAAAAGCTTCGGCCTGCACGAACTTTCCGTCAACGATGCGCTGAACCCGCTGCAGACCCCGAAACTCAGCGCCTACGACGACCAGATCTTCGTTCTCGCCCAGACGGCCAAGCTTGAGGGCGACCGGATAACCTACGGCCGCACGGCGATCTTCGTGGGAGACCGATACATCATCACCGTTCGCCACGGCTCGGATCGCGGCCATGGCGAGCTGCGCGGCCGGCTGGAGACCTCGCCGCATACACTGCGCCACGGCACCGACTACATCCTTCACGCCATCCTGGATTTCATCGTCGACGGCTATCTGCCGATCGTCCGCACCATCGAGGATTCCGTCCTCGATATGGAGCGGAAAATGCTCGACAGCTTCCTCGACCGCGCCCAGATCAAGCGCATTTTCCGGCTGCGGCGCGAGGTCATCCTGTTCCAACGCGTGCTCGATGCCATGCTCGATCTCTGCGGCAAGCTCGTGCATCTCGACCTCCCCTGCCTCGACGTTGAAGCCAAGCCCTATTTCCGCGATGCCCTGCAGCACATGCACCGGGTCGAGCAGATGGTGGGAGGCCTACGCGAGGTCATTACCTCCGTATTCGAAGCCAGCAACCTGCTCGAACAGCAGCGGCAGGGAACGATCACCCGCCAACTCGCCTCATGGGCGGCAATTCTTGCCGTCCCGACCGCGATCGCGGGAATTTACGGAATGAATTTCGAGAACATGCCGGAGCTCAAGATGACCTATGGATATTTCACGGTTCTCGGCATCATCGCTGCGTCATGCACCGTGCTCTACGTTGGTTTCAAGCGTGCCAAATGGTTGTGACGTTTGAACTGTCTCGCTTTGTCGAAGGGAGATCGACGTGTCGATAAACCCGAGCGCTCACTATCGGACCGACTTCCGTGAGGCAGTGGCAGCAGCGTCGGTCCGCTGTTTGGCCCTTCCGCGCTCATCGCTGCAGGTCGAACTCCGGCGTTTCGATCCGGTCGATAAGAAGGGATCATTGGTTGAATTGAACCTACTTCAGATACAGCCAGCAACGTCGAACCGCAGAGCCATCGGTTGAGAAGCGGTTAACGCCCGCCGGCTGCCTCGCCGAAATCCAGCTAGTACGGATATAAGCGTGACCAATTCTCAAGCGATGGGGTAAATTCGTCGTGCATGAATAGCAGGTGAACCCTCCCGGCGCCCAACGCCACTTGGAGCAACCGGAAGAACCTCAATCCTGGCTGCGGCGGGTAAGAGGCCTCTGATAAGAGACATCGCTGCGGTCCCATGCGCCTTCAGGATAGCCGTTGGGCGTATCGAAAATGGTCGCGTCCGCCTCGGCTCGCCAGTCGATATACAGCTTGCGTAGCTTGATCCGCCACTCGCCGTTTTCCTTTGTCAGCTTATCGATATAACGGCCGCCACCCAGAATTACGGTTTTCTTGTTCCTCCGCCGCAATGCATAGAGGCAATAGGACTCAGCATGGGCGGTGTCGCCGTCGATCTCGCAATTGTGCGTCGTGATGTTGTGCGTATGGGAGAATGTGTTTTCCGAATGGAATTCGTTTGCCCATTTCGCAAACTCCACGGGGTGCCCGTCGAACACGCCGTGTTCGTCGATTCCATCGGGATGATAAACGCTGATGATCATGTCGTCGTCATGCCGGTCAATTCCTCGGGCGTATCGATTGACGCAATCAAGAATGGCTTGACGATCGAGAAGGTACTGCACCTCCGGAATGCTGGAACTTAACATGGCTCCTCCCGAGCGGCGCTTAAGCCGCCTTGCCTTGGACGTTCTTCTAGCTGCGACCCGGTCAACGTCTGCAACCTCCAAAGCATTGTGTTAACCCAGAATCGGTGTACGCTGAAAGATTATGTCAATGACATAATAAAACAAGGGAGGAGTACATCGTGAAATCCATATACAGCATGGCCGCGGCCGTGGGCCTCGGCTTCTCGGTATTGGCTGCCCCGGCAACGGCCGAGGAGGATTGGAAGCTCGCTTCCGCCAAACGCACGCCCGATGTGGGCGCAACGTTTGACCAGGAATTTGCCAATGCCGTGGCGGGAGCCAGCCACGGGCTGGGCAAAATCGAAGTCCAGTTTGTTGGCAACGAGCAGGAGATGGTCCAACAAGTGCTCCGGGGGCGCCTTGATTTCGGCGTGACATCGCCGCTCGCGCTCGCCGCCGCGATGCCCGACATCGCCGTGCTCAACGTCCCCTATCTCTGGATTTCCCGAAAAGAGCGCGACTTCGTCTATTCGCACCACTTGATGGAACCGCTTGCTGCCATGTTCGAAGAGAAGGGCCTCGTCCTTCTCTCGGTTCAGGAGGCAGGGTACAATGGTGTATTTTGCAAGATGAACTGCTCCGACCCCGTCGCTCTGAAAGGACAAAAAACCAGAGTGTCTCCGAGTGCGAGCGGCCGAATGTTCTGGGAGTCGATCGGCACGATCCCCGTGCAACTCCCGCTTTCGGACGTCTGGCCGGCGCTCGAACAGGGACTGGTCGTGGCTGGAGATCTTCCGATCGGCTTCTATTCGACGACGCCGGGGGCGGCGGTGGCCCAGCACTTCGTCTATACCGATCACATTCATAGTCCCTGGCTCTATTTCGTAAACAAGCGCGTGTGGGACAAGATTCCCGCAGAGACCCAGGCAGCCATCCGGAAGGCGGCTCCGACCCCCTTCTCGACAACCGACCGCTTTCTGGCGGATCAGGACCAGCGAGCTCAGGCGTTCACTGAAAAAGGCGGCACACTCTACAAGCTGACGGACGAGCAACGGGCGAAGTGGGCGGCACTCGTAACCCCCAACATAGAAAAGTTCATCGGCACCATGAGCGACCGCGTCAAGACGGTCTACGAGGCCATCAAGAAGGGCAAGACGGAGTTTGCCGCGCAGCGGTGATTCCGGGAAGCATCGGGTGGCGCCCGACGGCGCTACCTCTTTCTTACGTTTCGAGGTCCTTCACATGAGCGCTCTTTTCTCTCCGCTTGCATTGCGGTCGGTTACCTTGCCGAATCGTATCGCGATGTCCCCGATGTGTCAGTACATGGCAACCGACGGGATCGCCTCGCCCTGGCACCTGGTCCATCTCGGCTCCCGCGCGGTAGGCGGAACGGGACTGGTCATCGCGGAGGCGACCGCAGTCGAACCGGCCGGCCGGCTGACGCCCGGATGTCTCGGCCTCTGGTCCCCGGCACATGCCGAGGCTCTGCGTCCGGTCACCGATTTCATCTCTTCGCAGGGTAGCGTACCAGCGATCCAGCTGGCTCACGGCGGCCGTAAGAGTGCGCGCAATCGGCCATGGGAAGGAAACGACGCTCTTCCACCTGATGCGTCTTGGCCCGTCTACGGTCCGAGCGCAATTCCGTTCGGCGACTATCAGCGCCCCCACGAGATGACTGACGCTGATCTCGACTGTGTTGAACTGGCTTTCACAGAAGCCACGCGCCTGGCTTATCTCGCAGGCTTCAGGTTGCTTACTCTCCACTTCGCGCATGGATACCTCATGCACTCGTTCTATTCGCCGCTGACGAACCGGCGCACGGACGAATGGGGCGGAGATCCGGATCGCCGGCTGGCTTACCCACTGCGTGTCCTGAAGGCTATCCGTGCAGCCTGGCCCGACGAACTTCCTCTCTCCGTCAGGCTCAGTTGCGAGGACTGGGTTGCGGGCGGGTTTGGGCCTGACGACGCGGTCGGCGCGGCCTCCAAATTTCATGCCGCCGGCGCGGATCTGATCGAATGTTCAAGCGCCGGCCTTGTCGCAGAGGAACAGGTATCGGTCTTTCCGGGCTATCACCTGCCCTTTTCACGCCGCATCCGGTCCGAGACGCATGTGCCGACCGCAGCGATCGGCGTCATTTTCGACGCACGACAGGCAGAGGCCATCATTGCCGAAGGCGCCGCGGACGTCATCATGATGGCAAGGGCACAGCTCGACGATCCTTACTGGGCACATCGGGCCGCGGAAGAGCTTGGCGAGGACTCCACCTGGCCCCTCCCGTATCGCCGGGCCGTTCGTCGCCTCCGTGGGTTCCAGAAGGAGTTCAAGACCGTAGGCCAAGGACAGCAGCATGTCTGAAGAGCAGCAAATCGTGCCGCCCCAGCGCGGGGCTAGGGCCGCGCAACGCTTTCTTCAAGTTCTTTTTCGGCTCGAGTGCGGCATCGCCGTCTTTTTCTTATGTCTTTCGGCGGCGGCATTGCTCGCCGATATTTTCACGCGGGAGCTGTTCCAGTTCGGCCTGTTCGGCTCGCTGCGTGTGGCGGTCTATTCCACCGCCATTGCGGCCTTGATCGGTTTTCCGATCGCAATCGCCACAGGATCCCACATCCGGGTTACGGCGCTCGACGCCCTGGTGCCCAGAAGCTGGGAGCCGGCCTTGGGCCGCGTGGCCAACGTGGTCAGTGCGGCAATCTGCATTTTCTTCGTCTACTGGGCCGCATTTTATGTCGCACAAACGCGTGATTTCGGCGAGACGGATCCCTCGCTCGCGATCTTGGTATGGCCGATCCAATCGGTTCTCGTCTGGATGTTCCTCTCGGGCGCGGTTCGCTACATAATTTATGCCCTCTTTCCTGCCCTCCAGCCGCAGGAGGCAGAGGCTGCAGCATGAGCGCGTTCCTGTTATTCCCTATTTTCCTCATCCTGACCTTCTTGCGCCAGAACGTCATCCTGACGCTCGCGGTGCTGGTGGGCGTCATTCATGTGTTCATCGCGTCGGCAAGCGCGATGGAATACCTCATCCAAGATCTCTGGTTCACGCTGGATCGTGAACTTCTGCTGTCAATTCCGATGTTTATCTTTGCCGGCGTGATCATGTCGCAAGGGACGATCGCTGCCCGCCTCGTGCGGATCATGACCGCGCTCACAGGTCCTCTGCCGGGTGGTCTTGGGATGGCCGCGGTATTGGCCATGGCGATGTTTTCGGCGATTTCCGGCTCGGGGATCGTCACGATGATGGCGATCGGAGCCTTGATGTATCCTGCTCTCGTCAAGAACGGCTACTCGGTTCGTTACGCGCTCGGGGTGCTATGTTCGGGCGGAACCTTGGGTGTCATTATCCCCCCAAGCATCCTTATGGTGCTCTACGGGATTTCGACGGATGTTTCTGTCACGGATCTTTTCAAGGCCGGCTGGGGACCGGGCCTGCTGATGACCTTGCTGATGTGCATCTACACGGTTTTTGTCAATTTTCACTCCGTTCGCACGGCCTTTCAATTCTCCGAACTGTTGTCCGCGCTCAGGCACGGCATTTCCGCCCTCCTGATGCCAGTGATCTTGCTGGGCGGCATCTATTCCGGAATATTTACGGTCACCGAAGCGGCAGCCGTTTCCCTTGGATATGCCCTGGTGGTGGAAACGCTGATCCATCGAGAGCTTTCGGCGGGCGAGATTTTTTCCATCGGCGTAGAAACGGTGAAGCTGCTCGGCACCATGATGCCGATCATCGCCTTTGCGGGCAGCCTCAATACCATTTTGGATTACGAAGGCGTCCCACAATCGCTGGTCGAATGGGCGCGATCGCAACTATCGAGCGAATGGCAGATGCTCGTTGCGGTGAACCTGCTTCTCCTCATCGCCGGCGCGTTGATGGATGAAGGGTCGGCAATCATCATCCTGGCACCGCTTCTTGCCCCAATCGGCGCGGCTTACGGTTTTGATCCGGTTCATTTTGCCATCATCATCATCGTAAACCTGCAGATCGGCTACGTGATGCCGCCGGTTGCGATCAATGTGATCATCGCTTCCACCGTCTTCAAACAAAGTTTCCTCACGACGTGCAAAGCGGTCGTGCCGTTCATCGCAATCATGCTTATTGTGCTATTAGTGGTTATCCTTATGCCCGGTCTTTCTCTCTTTTACCGTGGATAATCGCCTTCGTGCTTCGAAAGGAAAACATGGCCCCGTCAGCGGTAAAAAAACAGGCTTACGACAATGCAGCGCCCCACGACCGACAGCTGCAGCCTTCGGCTGGAGTGTTGGATGACATTCTGGGCTACAAGCTGAGGCGTGCACAGCTCGCCACATTCGAGCAGTTCTCCCGTCACTTTCACGATCTTGAACTGCGTCCGGCCGAGTTGGCCCTATTGCTGCTGCTGAAACGCATGCCGGAAGCCGGTCAAGCAGAACTCGCCGACCTGCTGGTACTGAAACGTGCCAATTTCGTCGCCCTCGTCAACCGTCTGGTACGCCGTCACCTGGTCCTTCGAACGCCTGTGGAAGGTGACCGGCGCGCTAGGAAGATCGATCTGACGCCCGACGGGCTCTCCCTGCTTTCCGAAGCAGAAAAGCGGCAGCGAAGCTATGAGCGCAAGCTTCTCGAAAAACTGGGAGGCCCCGGCAATCGGGCGTTGTTCCTCGATGCGCTTGACCGCCTGATCGAGTGGGACTGATTGGTGTCGGCGTGGACGTTGGATCGGCTGCAGGGCACGGAGCGAGGGCATGAAATTCACCGGCGAAACACTCTCCGAGGGCGGCTACGAGGCGCTCGCCGAGCTGCGTTACACGCTGCGGCGGTTCCTCGATTTCTCGACATCGGCGGCGCAGGAGGAGGGGCTTCCGAGCCAGCAGCACCAGGCGCTGCTGGCGATCAAGGGTTATCGCGCGGAAGAGCCGATGACGATCGGCGTGCTGGCGGAAAGGCTGCTGATCGCACCGCACAGCACGTCGGAACTGGTCCACCGGCTGGTGCTTGCCGGCTACGTGACTCGCCGCTCGGATCCGGCCGACAAGCGTCGCCAGACATTGCTCCTGACCGAGCGCGCCGACGACGTGTTGAGGCGGCTGAGCGCCATCCATCTGACCGAGGTTCGCGACATGGCGCCGCGTCTCATCGAACTCCTCAGCGACCTGCAGAAAGATCGTTAGGATTCCGGGAAGAAAGGACTTCAGATCGCCGTGTGAAAGTGACCCTGGCCCTAGCCGCCATATCTGCCTGAAGAGCGGTCACGTCTTGATCTCTCCCATGGCGATCACGAGCTATTGTGCCGGCTCGCTCCACCCTTTCCTTGAACTTATATCGCTTTACGACATATTTTAACCTGGCAGGCACATTAGCCTGTTCATGAGCTGTCGTTTCCTGTCCTATGGAGGATTTGATATGATCGGCACTGGAAATTTCTCTGATGGAACGCAACCGAGTCCTGTAGAATCCTCGACTGGCTATAGCTCTTCTATTCTATCTTCGCCCACCGCAAAGATGGACTTCCTTCGAAGCCAGCTTGCTCAGCGAGGCTTCGCCTCAGAAGGCATGAGCTGGACTCTGCTTATGCTTGAATGGAAATACGATCTTGCGGTTCTCTTCGGGAATCTGGGCGACTGGATGAGGTACGTCGATCGTCGGTTCGACGATTGGGATAGCTGAAACCTGCCACATTGAATTCCGGGACTTCGATCCATTGCGAAAAGAAGCCAAGGCAGTCGTCCAAAGCGGCCTGATGGCTAAACTTTGAAGCTTCTGCGTAACAGGCAGCTTACCTCCAAGCGATATAATGCGGGGTGAAAAGCTGAAGGGGGATCCTATGAGTTGGCAGATCTTGGCAGCCGCTGCCGCGACTTTCGCCGTGCGATATAAATCCTATTTGCCGGAGCGTCATCAACAAGAGCCTCTTGTGGCTTCCTGTCCGCATGGATTGGTGATGGAACCGAGGCCGATCGAGCCGACTTGGGTAATCTCCGGCAATCCCGTCGCCCGCGCGGCAAATCATTCCCAGGCAGACGACAAATGCGCGACGACGGCCGTTTGGGACTGCACTGCCGGCCAATTCCGCTGGTTCTTCGGCTGGGACGAAATCGTGGTGATTTTGGAAGGCGAAGTCCATGTGACTGCGGAAGACGGCACCATGCGCATCCTTCGAACCGGCGATCTGGCATATTTCAAAGCAGGCACCTGGGCCACGTGGCGCATAGACAATTACGTCAAGAAGATCGCGGTAATACGCAAGCCGTTCCCTCTTGTCGTGTCCCTGTATTACCGTGTTCTCGCACGGTTGCGCGGGGCAGGCCGCTTCAGTTTGATGGGGTGACCTCCCCTGATCGGATGCGGATCAGCACCACTGCTGAATGAAGGGCAGAGCGCGCCGGTCGCCGTGATCGTCTCCAAGGACGTTCGTCCTCTGCCCGTCAAAGCGGAATATCATGCCGATCAGCGTGCTTGGCGGCTGACGAGACCACGGAACATATGGCGTTGAGATAGGCTGCGCGGGCATGCCTTGGCGTAAAATTGTGGTCAGCTTCCTGCACCACCGAAAACGTGACGTTCGGGAAACGACGCATGCCCTTTGCATCCCTGCCGAAAAAATGCGTCAGTTCCTCCAGCCCTATGTCTCCGGCGCTGTAGAGAAGCGAGACTGGAACGCTCCGGCCGTGAAGCGCATGAAAACCTGCAAGAACGGCGCGCTCTCGTGCCGACACCCCCCCGGCGGCCCTTGCCACAGGCCGGACAGCGCGTTTCGCCAACCGTCCGAATATTTCAGCCGCCTTCTGTACGACATTGACTTCCCCCCTCAAAATGCGCGTCAAAGCCCCGCGTTCGAAGAGACGTCGCCTATAATGCTCCAGGGTCTGCACCGGGTTTTCAAGCGCCTCGTCGACTGATCGTCCTTCCTCCCATTGAAAGACCACCGGGTTGACGCCAATCAACCCGACAATCCGTGGATCACCAAGGGCGGATTGAAATCCGAGATAGGCACCGCTGCAGCGCCCTGCCGTCACCACCGGAGCCATGCCGCAGCTTTCGAGAAAGTCGATGGCTTCCCAGACGTCCGCCACCTGGACATCGTCATAGAGAACCTGGCCCGTATGGCCGGCCACCGGCGGGCTGTCGGCCACATTGGCGCAATCGAAGCGCAGCGAACTGATGCCGTCTCTCGCAAGAGACCGTGCGACCTCGACCGTCGAGCGCCCCCATCCGGCAAGACGGTCATAGCCCGACGACAAGAGCAGCACCGTGGGCTTCTTCTCCGCATCCTGTTTCAAGGGTTTGCAGATGATGCCGAACAGCCTTCCGCCACGGCCGAGCCTCACCGCAGTCTCTGCATAATCGGCCCCGTGATGGGTGGACGCATGTTCCGACACCCAAGGCGCTCGAACGGCACTTTCCCCGGGGGCCAAGCCCACGACCCAGGAGACCAGTTGCGAGACGATCGTTTCAGGCACGACCGCAACGGTCGGATTGGATGTGAGTTTCTCATAACCTTCAAACGGCGCTTCGAGAACATTTCCGCCAAGTTCACGCAGGTGCGCCGCAAAAGTGCCGTCCGCCGGGCGGTCGCTTCGGGAGAAGACGATCGCATTCCTTGCAAGCGCCTGGTCCGTCTTCATGAGATCGATGCTTCGCAGATCGTCCACGATCTCCTGCGGCATGGAAAGACCGGCGATCTCGATTGCGGCCTCCGTCTCTTTTTTCAGCCCGAGCTTGTCATTGATAATCTGGGAGAAGGCAGAGAGCTCGCGAACATGGAAGCGACCCGAAACGACCGGTGCGAGAAAAGCGATGCCGTCCAATCCGGAAATTCGCTCGGCCGCTTGGGTGGCGACCACTGCCCCGATACCCTGAGCGACGATTACAACACGGTCGCAACCCGACCGTTGCCCAAGGAGATTTGCGGCGTCAACAAATGTCTTCGCCCAGGTTTCGATGCCGGAGCGGTAGACAACCTCATCGAGCGCATCGCCCGTTCCGGGATAGTCGAAGCGCAGGCTGCTGATGCCTTCGTGCGCAAGCCGCTCGGCAAGGATGCGCCAGAACCCTCGTGTGCACATTTCCTCAAGCCCCCATGGACTTGCAAACAGCACCGCAAGGGATCTTGCCGAGCCTTCCGCCGGCGTGAACAACCCGATCGTTCCGCCGAAGGTGATCGGTTCGGCGGCCGGACGTGCCATGGGGCCGTCGCGCCGGCTCGATTTGGCGTCGATGTCGTGCATCCGATTTCCTGTATCTGCTGGAGCCATTTTAGAGCGTCACGATTGCCATTCGCCTAAGCGTTTCGATCAAATTCTTCCGAAGAAGATCAACCGCACCGAAATCGGACAGGAGCAATCGGATCACCGGTTCGTCGAAAGCCCGCCAGCCGGTTCCAGGAGGGTCTCGACGCCTTCCTCGCCAACCCTGCCGCGCCATGTGATGCGCGGCGCAGGGACCCTCACGCCGAAGCGCGGCGCGACCCAGCCGCCCTCCCCCGGCTTTTCGCCGCCGCTTCGAACCGAGACCCCGCCCGGCGGAAACCGGATCGCAAGCAGTCTCCGCCCATGCCTCGCCACGCTTGCTGTCGTCCCGCAAACGTCCGCGGCCAGATCCGGAGCGACCTGGAAAACGATCTCGGCGTCACATGCCCCGCCGATGAGACAATCGGTCACCAGGATCGCCTCGCCTGAACGCCGGACGGTGCGACGGTGCGTCACGCCGAAGCGTCGCCGATATCCGTCATGCTCGGCGATCACCGACCAGTCCGGCTCGGAAGCGGTTTCGATCAATTTGGCCGCAGCCTTATGAGACCAGTTGAAGGCACCGGACATCACGCTCTGGTCTTCGGCGGCGAGGTTGAGCGTGTTATGAGCCGGCGTCGACCGGAACCAATTTCGCCAGACCCCACCCGAGCCATAGAGCCAAGTACCGGGGTCCACCAAAACCGGGTCTCCGTCGAGGAAGAGCGTCACGGAGAGTGCGTCGGCATGCCCGTGGGCGGCAATGGAAAGATAGCCGAGGGGGCCATGATCGAATGTGAGTTCCGCGCGTCGTCCTCCCACCTCTCCCCGCCAGACGGAAATTCCGCCGTCGCTGAATACGCGCAAACCGTCGTGGCTGGCGATTGCGCCAGTCGGCCGGTCGAAGAAGAGCGATCGGAAATCGCCGCTTTCCGGAATCCTTCCGGGCTGGTTGAGAAACCCCCGAATGGCAGATGCAACCGATGAGGCATAATCCGCCTCTTCGCCGAGCGTCACG
This sequence comes from Neorhizobium descurainiae, assembly GCF_051400715.1. Taxonomy (NCBI): domain Bacteria; kingdom Pseudomonadati; phylum Pseudomonadota; class Alphaproteobacteria; order Hyphomicrobiales; family Rhizobiaceae; genus Neorhizobium; species Neorhizobium descurainiae. The sequence continues at coordinate 110,628 of NZ_JBLFFK010000014.1, read as the reverse complement.
ACGCGCCCTTCGTCGTCATCGCCGAAACCTGCCCGTTCCGGCAGCCATTCGACGAAATCCGCAAAGGCCGAGAGCCTGTCTTCCGCAGCCCGGCCGAACGATTGCCCGTGCTGTCGCGCCGCCCACATGCAGACAAGGATGAACTCGGCGGTAAAAGCCGCATATGTCGGACTTTGCTCCGCCCCGCAGCCGTCCGGCAGGAGTTGTTTAAGGGTCTCGGCGACAAGCCGGTCTCTTGCATCCTCCGTCGGGCGTCCGAGCGAAAGACCAATCAGATAGTCGCCAGCCAGTTCCGCGACGAGATGATTGTTGGCGGAGGAAAACTTCGAAGGAAAGCGGGGCAGCCAGTAAGCGCTTGCTGCAAGAATTTCGCCAATGCGATTTCGGCATTCCGCACTCATCCGTTCGCAAACGAGATCATGCGTGATCACCAAACTGATCGCCCTCAGCGCAACCTCGATGCCCGATGCCCATCCGACGCCGCGAAAAGGAGGATTGGCCCTGTGCCAGCTTTCGATCGCAGCTTCGATCGCAGCGACCGCCCGAAAATCGCCACTCAGGACCGCATGAGCTGCGAGCACCGGCAGTTGCTGGAGGCGGCCGATCTCCCAGACATATTTGATGTCCCCCCGGCCGTTGCCATGACGGTAGTCGATGTCGAAGGTGTAGGTGCCGGCGCCGGGCCATGCGCCGCCTGTCACCGGATCGAGACGCCAGAGATCGTCCGGATAGAGCGAACTCGAATTCCGCTGGGGCCAGTCTATTCCAAGGGCGGAAAAACTGCCGGAAAGGGCCTTCGCCGCAGCCTCCCCGATCGCCTGCCTCTGTTCCGGCAAAGCTCCCGCAAGCCGCTCCCTCAGGTCCGGAAACACCGGCAGGAGCTTGCCCGGCCGGTGGTGCTGCCATCCGTTCTTGACGTGGCGGGACACCGCCTTGCGTCCAACCTCACCAACCCGATGAAGGATCTCGGCAGGCTCCATGCTGCGCAGCCGACTGATGTACCATTTGAGCTTCATGGGACTCCGTAGCACGGCCTCGACATTTACCATCCCGTCAGGCTTTCGGGCCGCGCGGTTCTCTTTTCCCACGCATGGGTTAACATCCCTTTCAAGCAAAGGGGCCGCATCCGATGAGACTGACCGTTGTATTGCTTGGCATCATGATCACGGCGTCGGCCGCCCAGGCGGAGCCTCTCCCACTCGGCCGCGGCGTCGGCCTGCACGGATGGTTGAACTGGTCGCCAGTCGAGAAGGACGGTTCCTACCGCTGGCCGCCGTACCGCACCGTGGATGAGTGGCTGTCCCTGGGGCGACCGATGAGCGATTGGCCGAAAGGCAATGAATTCGCCCGTATCCGCTCGCTCGGTTTCGACTTCGTCCGCCTGACCGTCGACCCCGGTCCGCTCGCCGCCAGCGAAGGCGCACGCAGGAAGGAAGCGCTGGACTTGCTCTCCGGCGCTGTCCAGCGCTTGACTTCCGCCGGCCTCAAGGTCGTCTTCAATTTGCATGGCGTCAGCCAGGTGCCCGCCTACGGAATGGACATGATCTATGGCGGTGCGGACAGCGACGGCGTTACCCGTTACCGCACGATGGTGAAATCCGTGGCATCCATGCTGATGGCGATCGGCACCGACAAGGTCGCCTTCGAACCTTATAACGAGCCCGCCTACTATCCTTGCGACGCAAGCGGCACAGACGACTGGCAACGGATCATGACCGACACGGTGGCGGACATCCGGTCGGTCAGCACCGAGCTTACGATCGTTGCGACCGGCGCCTGCGGCGGCAGCATTACCGGGCTTGCCAACATCGAGCCGACCTTCGATGACGAAAACATCTACTACAGTTTCCACATGTACGAGCCGCACAGTTTCACCCATCAGCGCTCGGACAGGCCGGGCGGCTTCGTCTCCGGCTTTCCCTGGCCCGCGAGAAGCGGTTCGCCCGAAAGCGTCGTTCAGGGGCTGAAGGCCCATATGCAAGCGGCGGGTCTGAACCAGATCGAGCAGACCGCAAACCTCGCCAGGGTCGAGGGGCGTATCGCCGAATATTTTCAGGAGAACTGGGACGATGCGAAGTTGAAGGCGCGTATCGGCGAAGCGGTGGATTGGGCGACACGACACGGCATTTCCCCGACAAGGCTCTTCATGGGGGAATTCGGGGTCATTCGTATATCCGCCGACGGCCGCTCCGGCGCATATGATGCCGACAGGCTCCACTATCTGCGGACAGTCCGCGAGACTGCGGAGGACCATGGCTTCCCCTGGTCCATCTGGGAATATGCCAATCCTGACGGGATGACGGTCATCGAGCCGCAGGGGCCGGCGGTGCCCGACGCGGACCTGCTGCAGGCGATCGGGCTGCCGAAACAGCCGGCTCAATAGCGCGTGACATCGAGCCGCTGGTCGATGAAGGCCCGTTTGCCGCCCCGACCGCTGGCGATCTGCGGAACGTCCTCCAGCGCAAAGGCGAGACATCCCCGGCTCTTTGCCGAAACATAGGAACGCAACCTCTCGACATCCGCGATCGAACCCTCTCTGTCGAGAATGTATCGGATCACGACCTTTCCGGGCGTATCCTGATAGAACTGATACTCAGCGATTCCGTTGAAAAGTTTCGGATCTTCCGGCGTGAGGTCGGTCGTCACGATCCGCTGCCCATCGAGGGAAATGAGAAAGCCGGGCTTGCGGCGGGGAGCCAGGGCCCGGATACGAAGCCGCCGGCCATTCTCAGGCGTCGGGAGCTCGACCAGCTTTCCGAAATCTCCCGTATCGTAGCGGATGAACGGCATTCCCGTCGAGAGGAAACCGGTGCCTACGATACGTCCCTCCCGGCCCGGCTCGATGACGGAATTGCCGTTCTCGTCGAGAAGTTCCGCAACGCCATAGAGCGGATTGAATTCATAAAGGCCGTCTTCGCCTTGGACTTCAACGGCAAAGGCCACCTTCTCGCTCAAGCCGTAAAAGACGCCGAATTTCACGTCACCCAGAACATTGCGGATCAGTGCGCGCTGATGATCGTAAAGGGGCTCCGAGATCGGTAATATTCCTTTTATCCCGGAAGCTGGAATTCGCCCGAGCTGGCGCATGCGGCGGCATAGAAGTTCGATGGCGGACGGATAGCCGTACAGGAATTGGATCCCTCTCCGGTCGATCTCGTCGAGATAGGCCTTCACATCCTCGACCGTCATTGGAAAAACCGCAAGCTTCAGTTCGCGCAAAGCAGGGTCCCAGTCATAAAGACCGGCGCTACCGTCTTTCAGATGAAAGCCCCGCAGGCTGATCCGCGCCTCACGCTCGCTGAAGCCAATCCTGGACCAGGCATCGTAGACGAAGGCCATTTCCCTCGCGCTTCGATCCTTGTCGAGAAAAAAGCTGAAGGGAGGCTCTGCGTTGGACCCGCTGGTCTCCGTCCTGTCCAGTTGCCAGCGCGGCACCGCCAAGGCCGCGTCGCCGGCCTCCCGCAATTGCTTCTTGCCCAGCACCGGCAGGCGGCGCAGATCCTCCGGCATCAGGACTGCAGGATTGAAACCGGCGCCGAAAGCGTCATCGATGAGAGTATGGTAAAACGGGCTGCCCTGATGGGCCTTGGCAAGAAGTGCGCGAAGAAAAGCAAGGTGCTGTTCATCGGCATAGTGCGGGTCGCCCTCGGCTCTCGCGATGCGAGCCCGCCAATCCGCATAGGTCCTGCCGAATTTCACGCTTGTCGGCACGAGCGAGATCAAAGGTCTGACCGCATCGCGCACGAAGCGGGGGCTGCGGACATAAAAGCCGCGCATGACGTCCAAAGGCTTCATCGGTCTTCCACCGGAGTTTTGCCTGTTCCCGCTGCAGCCTTCCAGATATTGCGCAGAGTGTCGGTATAGGGCGCCACATCGAGCCGTAACCGATGCGCCGCCCGCGCCCCGTCACCAAGACGCTCCCGAAGGTCCGGCTCCTTGATCAGCCGCTCCAACGCCTTCTTCAATGCGCCGACATCACCGGGCGGCACAAGGAGACCGGTCTTTCCGTCGCTGATGATGTCTTCTATCGCGCCGACCGGTGTCGCAACGACGGCAAGGCCGGCTGCCATCCCTTCGATGACCGAGATAGGCAGGTTTTCGGCAAAGGACGGGAGGGTGAGGACATCCGCCTTGGAAAGCAGGCGGGCGACGTCCTCCGGTCCCTGCCATCCGGGAACTACGACCCGGTCGGAAAGGCCAAGTTCCGCCAGCCGCAGGCGCAGCTTCGCCACCTCGCCGTCGCCGGCGATGGTCGCGCGCCAGCCCGACAGGTCCGCCAGCGAGGCGAGCGCCTCGCAAAGCTCGGGAACCCCTTTTCTCGTCTCGATCCTTCCCAGAAACAGGATATGAACCTTGTCGCCGCCGCCTTCATGGGGCAAGGGCGGAACCTCCGTGGCATTCGGCACGATGACCAGACGTTTCTCCGCTTCCGGCACCTTCCGAAGAATGAACTCCCGCCAGGCCTTGCCGAGAACGATGATCCCGCTCGCCTGTTTGAACATGGACCGGATTGTCCGGTTGAGAAATGTGTCCTCGTCCGACCAAAACGTCATGTATTCGGCGCCGTGAAGGTGAAGAATATAAGGGATGCCTAGCATTCGCGCGCATATCGCAATAACAAGCTTGCGATAGGTACTGCCGTAACTGGCAAGATTGATATGAACGACATCCACCTCTTTCCGGATGCGGGCGATGAGCATGCTGAAGCAGAAACCGGACAGGTATAAAAAGGAACGGGCAAGATGCCCGTTTCCCCGGGTGGCCAGGAAGCGGACTTTGACATCGCTGCGAGCGCATCGCTCAAGCTCGCGCTTCAGGGAAGCCATAATCCTGTCGATACCGCCCTGCCCCGCCCCTCCAGCCGGCGTGGCCACCATGACGTTGACGATACGCTCGGCGGGACTGCGCTGCAGCATGTCTTCCTCGCTTTACACTGACCTGAAACCAAACCACCGTTACTGTTAACGTTTGGCGACTAGGATTCCGTTAAATCATCCGGCGCTTCACCCATATCGCCAGCATTGTCACCTGGATTGGCCGAACCGTTTCAAGGAAACTTCTTTGCTGCTCAAATCCACACTCATCTACGGCCCGGCCATCCTGCTGACCCGCATCTCCGCCCTCCTGTTTCTGGTGATCGCCACGCGGCTCATCGACAAGACCGAATACGGCCTTCTGACGCTGGTGGTGACGGTCGGAGAAATGACCGATGTGGCCGTGACGAACTGGCTTCGCATCTCTCTGCTCAGGCTGGGCGGCAAAGGCGACGTTACCGGCGGAAGCCTGGCGCGCGCCGGCAACATCCTGCTCTGCACGACGCTTCTCGCCCTTGTCATCGCTGTCGTGGCCAGCAATCTCGTTGTGCCGGAACGTTGGGTGGATTTCTCGATCGCCGTCTGCGTCTATCTCGTTGCCGGCGCGATTGCCCGTTACGCGCTCGTTATCCTCCAGATGCAGCAGCGGCACTCCACCTATGCGATGCTGGAATTCTTGCGGGCGCTCCTGCAGCTCGTCTTCCCCGTGGCCACCATACTGGTGGAACACAATTCCTTCCTCTCGATATCGCTCGCTTCCAGCTTCGGTACGCTGATCGCCGGCATCGTCGCCGGCATCGTCGCATCCCGGCGGGTTATCAGCGGCCCCCCACGTTTCACCCATCGCGAATTCTTCGCGCTCGGGGTGCCGATCGTCGTGATGGCCCTCGTCAGCTTCGGGCTTGCAAACGCCGAGCGGGTGTTCCTCAAGATCTATCACGATGCTACGGCGGTGGCTGTCTTCGCGGCCGCCTATGCGCTTGCTCGCCAGCCGGTCGACATGATCGCCAATGCCATCAATATGGGTGCCTTTCCAGAAGCAGTCGCGCGGTTTGACGAAGAGGGACCTGCCGCGATTGCTGCACTTCTCAAACAATTCCTCGCGCTTATCTTCACGCTCAGCCTGCCGGTTGCCGCTCTTCTGGCCGCCCTCGGTCACGATCTGACAGAACTGTTGCTCCCGGCAAGCTACGACGGACCTTATAATTTGCTCTTCGCGATCATCGCTTGCAGTGCGGTCTGCACCAATCTCGCGGATTTCGTTTACGGCGCGGTTGTCTATGCCCATAAAAGGCCCTGGCTGCTCATCATAAGCAAGTTTTCCGGCTCCACCGCGACCATCGCCCTATCCTTTCTCCTCATACCCCGCATGGTAGAGGTTGGAGCCGCACTCGCACTCGCCGGTGGCGCCATCGTGAACCTGTTGGTTTCGATGCTGATCAGCGAACGCCTGACGCCAATACCTCTGCCGTGGCGAGCCCTTGCGATTTCCCTTGCGATTTCGGCAAGCGTGGGCGTCGCAGCAGCGCTTGTGAGCGGCTATCTCGGCGACATGCATGTCATCTTCCGCCTGGCCGCGGCCGGGCTCGTCGCCGGGATTGGTTTTCTTGGACTGAACGCCCTGTTTTATCCGCAAGAAGCGCGGCACGGCCTTGGTATCGTCCGGAGCCGGCTGCAGCAATTCGGTTAGGATCTACCCGCCGCATACAGGATTTCGACATCAGCGAGCAAATACGCAAACAAGAAAGGCTGGCGATCGGCCAGCCTTCCGTTCTCCCATCAAAGTGTCAACGGTGGATGCGACGACGACGGATCTCCTGGCTGAGCAACACAGCATAGGCGGTATTCGTCTCATAGTAACGGCGCCATAGCCGCTTGGGCTCCTGCATCACCCGGAACAGCCACTCGAACCCGAGCGCCTGGACAAGCCTCGGTGCCCGGGAAACCTTGCCGCCATATACGTCGAAGCTGCCACCGACCCCCATGACGAAGCTCGGTTTCAGCACATGACGATATTTCTTCAGGAAGCGCTCCTTGCGCGGTGTGGGCATGGCGACGAGCAGGCAGTCAGCCCCTGAATCGTTGATCGCCCTGACAATGCCCTCCTCGTCCTCCGGCTTGAAATAGCCGTTGCGCATGCCGGCAATCTTGAGCCTTGGGTGATCCGTCGAAAGGCGCAAGGCCACGGCATCGAGCACCGGCTGTTCGGCTCCCAGCAGATACGGCCGATAGCCACGTCTGGCGCAGAGGCCGAACAGCTTGAGCATGATATCGACCCCAGCGACGCGTTCCGGCAACTCCACACCGCAGAGTCTGGCGCCCCAAAGCACGCCGACACCATCGACATTGATCAGGTCCGCGCCGACGACATCCTCGTGCAGTTCCGCATTCTTGCGCATGGTGATGAGTTTGGCGACGTTGACGACCACGTGATGAAGCGGCCGCTTTTCCCGCATGGCTTCCTCTGCAAGGCCAAGTGTCTCTTCCATGGTGATGCCGTGCATCGGACAACCGAGGAACTCGATCTTGCGCGACGAAAGCAGCGGATGACTGAACCAGCCTGGGTTTTGCTGAGTGCTCATGCCGCCTTCTCCATGGTCAAAAGGGCCGGTTGCTTGCCCTTGTTCTTCTTTCCTTCGATGCGGGCATCCGGCTTGCGCGCCTTGCGCCATGTCCACAGGCCCCTGGTATCGACAAGCTTCTTGCCCTTCAGCGATTCCGGATCGATGAAGTTGAACTGGCGATGATCGACCAGCAGCACGACGATGTCGGCCTGGTCGATCGCCGAAAGCGCATCGGTAAAGACTATGCCTTTGCCCTCAAGCTCCTTGGGCAGCGATCGCGTGTTCGGTTCGGCAGCGACAATCTTGGTGTCCTTGCGCTCCGAAAGCAGCTTGACGACCTCCACCGCCGGGCTTTCCCGCAGATCGTCTATATTGGGCTTGAAGCTCAAGCCCAGGCAGGCGATCGTCTGCTGGCGTCCTGATTCCAGGAGGGATTCGATGTCCCTGACGACGGAATGCGGCCGGTTCGAGTTGATGCGGCGGGCGGACTGCATCAACGGCGTGCTGTCAGGTGCCGCGTCGATGATGAAGTAAGGATCGACCGCGATGCAGTGGCCTCCGACGCCGGGGCCGGGCTGCAGGATGTTGACGCGCGGATGCCGGTTGGCAAGATCGATCACCTCCCACACGTTGAGCGACAGGTCCTGGCAGACGGCGGCGAGTTCGTTGGCAAAGGCGATGTTGACGTCGCGGAAGGCGTTTTCCGTGAGCTTCACCAGTTCGGCCGCTTCCGCGACGGTGATGAAGAGGTCACCCGCAACGAAACTCGAATAGAGAGCTGCCGTCTGTTCCGAGGACCGGCGGGAGAGCCCGCCGATCGAGCGGTCATTGTTGATGAGTTCGTTGAGGACATTGCCCGGAAGGACCCGCTCCGGGGAATAGGAGACGTAGACGTCGGAATCCTTGTCGACAGCTCCCGGAAAAGTCAGATCCGGGCGAAGCTCGGAAAGCAACAGGTTCATGGCACGCGTGGTTCCAACCGGCGACGTCGATTCCAGCACGACCAGATCCCCCTTCTTCAGGATGGGGGCGATAGCCCGCGCCGCAGCCAGGACGTAGCTGATATCCGGCTTGCGGTCATCCGTGATCGGGGTGGGAACGGCAATCACATAGGCATCGGCAGGTTGCGGGCTGCTGAAGGCCTTCAGCTTGCCGTTTGCCACCATTTTCTGGACCAGGCCGTCGAGATCGGGTTCAACGATGTGAATTTCGCCGCGATTGACTTTCTCGACGACGGCCTCGTTGATATCCACACCGATGACGTCGAAACCGCGGCTGGCAAAAATCGCACAGGTGGGCAGTCCGATATAACCCATGCCGATGACGGAAACGCTTCTGATATCAGACATGTAATAGCTCCTCGAGAATTCGGTGGCTGGCCCTGCCGTCGCCGTAGGGATTGTGCTGCTCGGCCATGCCTCTGTAGGCGGCTTCGTCATCCAGCAGCGTGTTCGTGTTTTGCAGTATGGTATCGACGTTGGTGCCGACCAGCCGGGCAGTGCCTGCAGCCACACCTTCTGGTCGCTCGGTGTTCTCCCGCATCACAAGCACCGGCTTGCCGAGAGAGGGCGCCTCTTCCTGGACGCCGCCGCTATCCGTCAGAACCAGATAGCTCCTCTTCTGCAAGTAGAGGAAGGGCAGATAGTCCTGCGGCTCGATCAGATGGATATTCGGAATGTTGCCCAACATTTGGTTGACCACTTCCCGGACATTCGGATTGGGATGGACCGGATAGACGATCTGCGCGTCGCCACGCGTGCCCAGCACCTTGAGAGCCCTGCAGATGCGTTCGATTCCCCCGTCGAAATTCTCACGGCGATGGCCGGTGACCAGCACGAGTTTTTTCGAAGGATCGAGAAATTTGAAGCGTGCGGCCAGCTCGGCATTCTTCATCTGATCGGCATCAAGAAGGTCTGAGAAGTAAAGAAGCGTGTCGATCACGGTGTTACCCGTGACGAAAATACTCGTTTCGGTCTTTCCTTCGGCGAGAAGATTGGCGCGCGCCTGCTGGGTCGGTGCGAAATGCCAACGGGCAATGTCACCGGCGATCTTCCGGTTCAGCTCTTCGGGAAAGGGAGAGTCGATGTTGTGGCTGCGAAGCCCGGCTTCGATATGGGCGACCGGAATGCGCTTGTAGAAGGCCGCAAGCGCCGCCGCCATTGCGGTGGTGGTGTCACCCTGAACCATCACGATATCGGGCTTAGCCTTATCCAGCACCTCTTCCATGCCTTTGAGGACGCGCACCGTCACGTCGAACAGTGTCTGACCCGGTTGCATGATGTTAAGGTCATGGTGGACCGGCAATCCGGTCAGAGAGATGATCTGATCCACCATCTCCCTATGTTGCCCCGTGATACAGACTTGCGTCTCGAAACCAGCATGGGATAGCGCCGCGCGCGCCACCGGAAAGCATTTCAGCGCTTCAGGTCTCGTGCCGAATACAATGAGCAGCCGCCTTTGGCTTCTGAACTCGAGACTTGGTACGAACTTCATGATCAACCCGTGTCATCACCTTGGACGCGGGCAGAGTGGCGCAAATAGATTTCGGCCAGATTGAATTTATTAGTAGAATTTTAAAGACCTGTACAAAAATACGCAGCAATCGACCCTGTTAAATTCTTCATTAACCATGACCTGCAATCTGTAGTGGAGGCCTGGGTCAGAAACCTAGGGGGTGGGTGATACGAACGCGGGCTTCGAGCGATCTTGAAAAAAATCCTTATTGCAACATTCAAGGAGAGCGCGAGGCGGTGGGAACACGAGCTCGGCGCCAGATTGCGCTCCCTCGGTCATGACGTTTATTTCGCCCAGGTCGAAGGCGCACCGCCGATGCCTTTCCTGGATGCTGTCCTCGCGCTGGAATCATGGCGGGGCGGCCCTTCGTCTGCATCCCTGACGTCGCCGCCACCGGCGGATCATCTCCCCGATGCATTGGATCTACTGATCGACCTTACCGGCAAGGCATCTGCGCGCGGGCTCCCGGTCCTGACCATTGAAATCAACGGCTGTCCCTATCTGCCGAAAGCGTTTGCCCTTCTGCGATCGGGCTCCGGTCTTGTCGACATTACCGCCCGGCTCGACGGCAAGCCGATCGGTGGCGCCTCCCCCATGATCAGTGACAAAGCCTGGCTCTCGCGCGATGTCAACGAAGTTCTTGCGGCCGCACAATCGCTGATCGCGCATTCGATTGCCTGTTTCGAGGCGGGTCGGCTCGAAGAGGTGCATGCGGCACAAGTCGAACGAGCGCCGCGTTTCCTCGCGCCGGGCTATATGCAACGTCTCGTCACCGGCCTCGGAGCCCGGGCATTGCGCAAACTGAGGCCCGGACACCGGGAATTCTCCTGGCAGACCGCCTACCGTTTTATCGACGGCCGGGGAATAGCCGAAGACGGGCAGATCGCTGATCCGCCTTTTACGGTTCTGGCCGATGACGGGCAGCGCTTCTACGCCGATCCCTTCCCGATGGAACATGAGGGACGCCAATATCTGTTCGTCGAAGAATACCCCTATGCGCGTGGCCGAGGCATCATCTCGGTTGCCGAACTAAGCGAGGAGGGAAAATTCGATCGTCCCCGCCCCGTGCTGGAGGAGCCGCATCATCTTTCCTATCCGAATGTTTTCGCGCGCGAGGGATCCATATTCATGATCCCGGAAAGTGGATCGGCGGATCAGGTTGTCCTCTATCGAGCTCAATCCTTTCCCGACCATTGGGTGCGCGACACCGTGCTGATCGAAGGCCGGAACTTCAATGACGCGACCCTGCTCGAGCATCAGGGCCGGCTTTGGATGTTTGGAACGGAACGATTTGGCAGCGGTAGTGCGTCGGATACGATGATGGTCTACAGCGCCGACAATCTGCGTGGTCCCTGGGAGCCTCATCCGCTGAACCCGATCGTGATCGACCGCGCCGGCGCTCGCCCGGGCGGAAATACCATCTGCATGGCCGGCAAGATCTTTCTGCCGGTGCAGGACGGAACCGAGACTTACGGGGGAGGTCTGGGCTTGCGCGAAATTGTCAAGCTGGAGGCTTCGAACGTCGAGCTTGGCCCGGTACTCCCGATCATGGGACCGATGCCGAAGGCACGTGCTCGCATTCATACCCTCAATCGAGCAGGGCGGCTGGAGGTTATCGATAGCCCCCGATAACGGCTTTGCCTGCCCGCGGCCTCGCCGGCACATGCGCCGTGGAAACCGAGCTGCGGAAGCCGACGATCAGAATGGTGAGAAGAATGATGTCGGGCGTCTTGGTGGCCAGGGCGTTGTTCGACAGGTCGACCAGAATGAAGATGGAAGCCCCGATCTTCGCAGCCGCCTCGCTTCCGCGCAGAAGCCGCAGGACATACCGGATCACGATAAGCGTGAAGACGATTGCGGCCGGCAGACCGAGGAGCATGATGATGATGACCGGAGCGCTTTCGATGAAAGGAAGCCCCAGCTTCTCGTTGACGAGCGTCAGAAGGTCGGTGGCATCCATGCCAGTCAGGATTTCCTTCCAGCCGACATAGTTGAAGATCTGATAAATCCTCACGCGGGCCAAGGAATTCTCGTCAACGACCGAGCTGAAACGGCTGAGGAGTCCACCCGCCAATAGTACCGCGATCAACACCGCTCCGATGAAGAACGTCACCAGCAGCGCGATGAATTTCGCCTGACGTTCGTGGCGGGATGAGAGCTTTGGCCACCGCACGAAAAGCAGAAGGAGGAGTATCTCGACCGCGGAAAGCATCAGGGCGAGACGGGCACCTGCGGCTGCACAGCCGATGAAAAGCACGAAGACGGCGGCCATCTTGATCCAGATCCGCCAGCGCGTGAGGGGCACGAAACCGATTGCGATCGCGCAATGGGCCCCCAATGCCAAAGGATGACCGGAAAGCCCGGTGGCCCGGAAGAAGGGTTCGCCCTCGGTAAAAGGCATCAGGCGATGCTGTGTGAGCGCCTCGCCGATGGCAATGACGGCGCTTGCAAGCAGGATCAACAGAACCGTGGTAGCGATGATTCTCCGGCTTTGCTCATTTTGCGTCAGCATCACGAGAGCCGTCAGAACCGCAGTGAAGTATGTGTCGATGAGGAAACCTGTCGCACCCAATCGCCCGGCGAGGATGAGATAAAGGACAAGAGCGCCCATGAGGGCCGCATAGCGCACCAATGCGCGAAAGAGGCTGATATCGTCTCCTGCAAGGACGAAAGGCCGGCAGAACAGCGCCGCAACAAGCGTTGCCGCAATGGCGTAAGTTCCCAGATGAAACTTGGCGTAAAACGGTCCGCCCTCGTTCGTGTAATCCACCAGCATGTTCATCAGATGGGGCGTCATGACCAGACGGAATACGAGCACCCCGGCCGTCAGGAAGAGAAACAGAATTCCAAGGGCGTTCTGACGGATGTCGGCATCCGCTCGCGGATATTGAGAGCCTGGGACAGAATAGGACATTTCATCTCCTTGCCGAAGAAACCTTCCGCCATTCCGGTCTGCGGCCCCCACCTGCACCGTCAAATTACAACAGGGGAAAATAAGCCGTTAACCGCATGCCTCTATAACTAGCCCCAGCATAGGAAACGAGGCGTTAACCTAATGGCTTCTTCTCTTCTCGATTATCTGGCGGATGCGCCACGCGGGGGCGCTTCCGATCGACAAGATTTTGACAGGGAATGGCATCAGGCCGAGGCTCCGGCCGCCGCCGGGGAGACCGTGACGCTCGACAAGATCGCAAGCTTCATGGAACTCGATCTGCGTCGTGTCTTCGTATGGCTGAAGGCAGGCATCGGGCTGGCCGTTGTCCTTGCCGTGCTTGGAGCCGCCGCCGCCGCCGGATATGGTATCGCCAGCCCCCCCCGCTATACGGTTACCACCGACGTTCTCATCGACCCGGCCAATCTCCAGGTGGTCAACAATGATCTTTTCACGGTGCCGGGCCAGGTGGACGGCCAGCTTCTTAATCTCGGCAGTCGGATACGCGTCATGACATCAGGCAATGTGTTGTCGCGCGTCGTGAAGGAGCTGAAACTTTACGAGGATCCGGAGTTCTACAAGCCTCCAACGGCTGGCTTTCTCACATTTCTCAGACGCGGTGAGGCATCCAGACCGAATCCCGAACTCTCAGCCCTGAAGGCCCTGCGAACGAAGGTCGGCATCAGTACAGACGAAAGGTCCTTTATCGCAAGCTTGTCCGTCTCGGCTGAAACAACGGAAAAGGCGATAGCAATTTCGCAGGCAATCGTCAGCGCTTTCCAGGCCGAACTCGCCGCGGCGGATGCGGAGGGTGCAAACCGCGCCGCCAGCGCGCTCGATAACAGGCTCGAAGAGCTCAGGAGCGACGTGTTGGCGGCCGAAGAGCGGGTCGAGGCCTATAAGCGCGATCACAATCTGTCGACCGGCGAGAATGGTCAACCCGTCAGCTCTCAGACGATCAGCCAGCTTAACAGCCAGATCGTCGCTGCCCGCTCGCGCGTCATCGATGCGCAGGTGACCTACAATGCGCTTCAGAAGGCGGAAAGCGCCCCTGTTGGCACTCAGGTCGCCGTCTCCCCCGCACTGGCTGAATTGCTCCAACGCGCAGGCGCCATGCAACAGCAATTCGATGACCAGAAGGTGGTCTTCGGCGAGCGGCATCCTTCCATCGTCAGGCTGAAAGCTCAGCTCTCGTCCATTCGTGAACAGGTGAAGGTCGAACTGGACCGAGCTGCGAGCGCGGCCAAGTCAGAACTGGACAAGGCGAATGCTGCACTGGGTGAGCTGACCGCCAGAATGGCAGAGGTCGAAGGCTCGATTTTCAACGACAACCAGTCTCAGATCGAATTGCGCGAGCTGCAGCGCGATGCGACCTCCAAGGCTGCGATATATGAGAGCTTTCTTTCCCGCGCGCGGCAAATTACCGAACGCGAGCAAATCAACACCAACAACATCCGGGTGATCACCGGAGCCTTGCCCCCCGGTGGCCGCTCGTGGCCGCCAAGCACGGCTGTTCTCCTCATCATCGGCGCGATAGGCGGTTTCATCCTCGGTCTCGGTCTTGCCGTCATCCGCGGCATCATCGCTGATCTGCGGCTTTCGCCCCCAAAAGCGCTCCACCATTCGTGAACGCAGACATGAGGAAACGGATCGTCTTTCACGTTCCGAGCTTGAGGGGAGGCGGTGCCGAGCGCGTTTTCGTCCTGATGGCCAATGAAATGGCGGTGCGGGGCCATGCGGTGACGCTCTTCGTCTGGAATGCCGAAGGTCCCAATGCCGAACTCATCGGTCCGCAGGTCAATCTCGTCACTCTAGGACTGGCGATCCATGGCGAGGGCTTCGGAAAGTCCGCAACCCTCAAGGGACTTGCCAGATCAGCGGCCTTCCTGCGCCGCGAGCAGCCCAATGCCGTTTTCTCTGCGCCTGAATTCGCCAATCTGCTGACCACGCTCGCCCTCCTTTTCGGCGGCTGTCGCGCTGCGTTCTTTCCAAGCTACCATGCCGCCGCCTCATTGGAGAGCAATGGCTTGGGTTCGCGCATCGCGCCAATCTTGACGCGGCTGATCGCTTGGCGCGCAACCCGGGCAATAGCGGTATCGAGCGGGATCGGCCGCGATCTTTCGGCGCGCGGATTCCACGATGATCAGGTGGCGGTCATTCACAATCCGCTTCCTCCCCTGCATCAGCGCAACGCTGCACCCCACGCATGGCAGGCCGCCCTTGCAGCCATGGGAGAGGGTCCGGTGGTCGTCACTCTCGGGCGCCTGGTGCCGGTCAAGGACCATCGGACGCTTTTAAAGGCATTCTCGATCCTTGATCCGGCGCAAAGGTGCCGTTTGGTGATTTTTGGCGACGGGCCGCTCAAAGAAAATCTCGTCGCCTATGCGGGCGAACTCGGCATCTCCGAGAGGGTGCTTTTCCCGGGTTACGTCAACGATCCCGCCGTGTGCTACGCGATCGCCGACCTCTTCGTTCTCTCGTCAACAAGCGAGGGCTTCGGCAACGTTTTGATCGAGGCGATGGCGGCCGGCATTCCGGTCGTGTCGACCGATGCGCCACATGGACCACGCGAGATCCTTGCCGATGGCCGCTTCGGGGCGCTGGTTCCTGTCGGCGATGCCGCGGCACTCGCAGAAGCTATCGGCAAGACTCTGGCAGAGCCACCGCAAGTGCCGGAACTCAAGATGCGTGCGGCAGATTTCAGCATTGGCGTCATCGGCGACCGCTACGAAACCCTGATCGGCAAGGGAATTTAAGCCGGAATTACATCTCCGCGGATTTCAGCGTCGGATCGAGCTTGTCGCGCAGCCAGTCGCCGACGAGGCTGATGGACAGCGTCGTCAGGAAGATGACGATGCCGGCCGGCACGCCCGTCCACCAGGCAGTCGCCAGATAGTTTCGCCCCTCTCCGAGCATCAATCCAAGGCTTGTCTGTGGCGGCTGAATGCCAAGGCCAAGGAAGCTCAACGACGTTTCGATGAGGATGAGTTCGGGGAAATTGAGCGTCAGCTGGACGATCAATACGCTGAGAATATTCGGCAGAATATGCCGCATGTAGATGCGTGCCGGATGAACGCCGAGCGTGCGGATCGCGAAAGCATAACCGTGGCCGTTCGCCTGCAGCACGAGGCCACGTGTCAGCCGCGCATAGACCTCCCAACCATAAAGGCCGACCACCACCAGGAAGAGTTCGAAGTTGTTGCCAAAGAAGGCGAGTACCGCGAGCGCGATGATGAAGAAGGGCATGCTCGCCTGAAAATCCACGAAGATCATCACGACATCTTCGACCAGGCCGCGGAAATGAGCCGCGCAGAAGCCAAGAAGCGTGCCGAAGGTCGCACCAATCATGGAGCCGACGATAGCGATCACCACACTCATGCGCGTGGCATAGATCAGTCGGCTCAACACATCGCGGCCGAGCCCATCGGTGCCGAGCAGATATTTCGGATCACCGCCCCAAAAAGCCGGCGGCTTCAAACGGTTCAGCAGGCTCTGCTCCGTGTAGCTAAAGGGCGCCAGATGGTCGGCTCCGGCCGCCACCAGCAGAACCAGCGCCAGCCACACCATGCAGAACAGGATGACGAACCGGGGCCTGCCAGCGTCCCTTATGCCGAGCCTGCGTGCCTTTCCCGCCGGCAGTGACTGGTCAATGGTCATCGGTCCTCCTTGGCTTGCCGGGTTTCGATGCGCGGATCGAGCCAGCCATAGGTCAAATCGACCATGAGATTGGTGAGAACCATGGTGAGCGCGACCAGAAGCACGATCGTCTGCACTACCGGAAGGTCACGCTGACCGACGGCATTGACCAGCATCAGGCCGATGCCGGGCCATGCAAACACCGTCTCGACCACGACGGCGCCGGCGATCAGCGAACCAAGGCGCAGGCCAAGTACGGTGACGACCGGAATTGCCGCATTCGGAATCGCATGGGCGATCACGCGCCGGGTCAGCTTGAGGCCTTTGGCACGGGCCGTGCGCATATAGGGCTGGTGCAATACTTCCAGCATGGAGGAGCGCGTAAACCGCGCGACAGTACCGGCATTGATGATGCCGAGCGTCGCCGCCGGCAGGACGAGGTGCGACCAGGTAGCCCCTCCGGAGCTCGGCAGCACCCGCCACGTCATGGAAAAGAGCAGGATCATCAGGATGGCGAAAAAGAAATTCGGCATGCTGTGGCCGAAGATCGAAAAAGCCATGGCCGCATGGTCGACGCCGGTGCCGCGCTTCAGTGCCGCGGCAATCCCGGCAACGAGCCCGATGACGACGGTGATCGCAAAACCGGAAAGCCCGAGCAGAAGGGTCATCGGCACGCGCTCCAGCACCACTTCGAGTGCCGGCCGATCGTCGCGGAAGGAATAGCCGAGATCGCCCTGCGCGGCAGACCAGATATAACGCGCATATTGCTCGGGAAGCGACCTGTCGAGCCCCCAGGCGGCCCTGTATTCCGCCACGATCGCCGGCGGCGTGTCGTCCGGCAGCATCATCGTCACCGGATCTCCCGAGACGCGCAGCACGATAAAGACGAAGGTCACGGCGAGAAGCAGTGTCAGGCAGCCGCGGATGAGCTTCGTCAGGATGAATTGCAGCCTCATGGCCGAAGCTCCAAGGTCTCGGCAAGCACCTGCCGCGCCCCTACCGGATCATTGACGAGGAACCCGGAGGCACCTTCGCGCACCATGCGCAGCAGATCGTCTGCGGCGAAATCGCCCACCCGGCGACCGGTGGCACCCTCGCCGGCGGTGATCCAGACCGGTCGGCCACTCTCCACATGACCGCTGATGCGGCCCGGCCCCGTATCCCATTCCCAGATGCGCAGGATATCGCCGCCAGCTTCGAAGAAGGCTTCCTCGTCGAAACTCTTGACGAGCCCGAGGATGGGCCGAGTCCAGCCTGCTGTCCGAACATGCCTGACGGAGCCCGACGCATGCAGCCCGAGTGTCAGATCACGAGAGGCCACCTCGGCGAACGCGGCAAGCAGGATATCGAGCGCTTCCGGCCGCTCGTCCTTGACATCGAAGAGGATCGGCCGGTCTTCCGGAACCGTTTCGAAAAGCAGCGCAAGCGCCGGCGCGGCAGGAAAGCCCTGTGCCTCGATCACTGCCAGTTCCTTGCTCGTCACCTCGGCGATCGCATCTTCCCGGCCTGCGAGGCGTTTCAGGTCCTTGTCATGGCAGCACACGACCTTGCCGTCGCTCGTCACGCGAACGTCCACCTCGATATAGTCGGCGTTTGCTTCGATCGCGCCGGTCCAGGCGGCTGGAGAATTTTCCCTGTAGAGGGTGGAGTAGCCGCGATGAGCGATGATGGCGGGCAAAGACATTACGATTTCCTTGTTGTCAGGCGATGCGGCGCTCGCGAGCGCGCCGTTCAGCAGGCGTCGCCGCCGGAACCGCTGCGAGCAGCGAGCGGGTATAGTCGTGCTTCGGATCGGCGAAGATTTCAGCAGCACTGCCGGTTTCGACGATCACCCCCTTCTGCATCACCGCGATCCGGTCGCTGATGTGCCGCACCACGCCGAGATCGTGCGAGATGAAAAGGTAACCCATACCGAAACGGGACTTGAGATCGTTGAGCAGGTTGATGATCTCCGCCTGCACGGAGACGTCGAGAGCACTTACCGCCTCGTCGCAGACGACGACCCTCGGCTCAAGCACGAGTGCGCGGGCGATGACCGCCCGCTGCTGCTGTCCGCCGGAAAGCTGGTGCGAGTAACGCCCGCCCATGCCAGGCAATCCTACGAGCGCCAGCATCTCTTCCATGCGCGCCTTGCGCCCTTC
The DNA here is from genome assembly GCF_051400715.1 of Neorhizobium descurainiae. Classification (NCBI taxonomy): domain Bacteria; kingdom Pseudomonadati; phylum Pseudomonadota; class Alphaproteobacteria; order Hyphomicrobiales; family Rhizobiaceae; genus Neorhizobium; species Neorhizobium descurainiae. The sequence continues at coordinate 92,027 of NZ_JBLFFK010000014.1, read as the reverse complement.
GGGATCGAACAGCCCATGCGCCTGCATGGCCTCCTCGATCTGGCCAGCGATCGTCATGCGCGGGTCGAGCGCCTTGGATGGGTTTTGGAAAACCATCTGAACGCCGCGCCGTTCACGCCGCCATGCGGCCGAACCGATGCGGGCATAGGGTCTTCCATCCAGCAAAACATTGCCGCAAGTCGGGCTTTCGATACCGGCAGCGATGCGGCCGAGCGTGGATTTGCCGCTGCCGCTTTCACCGACGATGCCGAGGGTTTCGCCGGGTTCAAGCGTGATGCTGACATGATCGACTGCCCGCACGCTCGTCTTGCCGCGGAACAGGCCGCCGCCGGAGCGATAGACCTTGACGGTATCTTCGAGAACCACGCTGCCCTTGCCGCTCATGCGAAGTCTCCGGCGAAATGACAGGCGGCGCGGTGATCGGCACTGATCGGACGCAGAGCCGGCAGTTCAATGCATTGTTCGGCCGCGTAGGGACAACGCGGCCGGAAACTGCAGCCCTCGGGCCGGCGCGCCGGGCTCGGCACCGTTCCCTCGATGGCCGCGATGCGTCCATGTCTTTCGGTCGTCGCATGCAGGCGGCAAGCCATCAGGCCGCGTGTATAGGGATGCAGCGGCTTTTCGAAAAGCGCATCGACGGCGGCGGTCTCCACCACCCGGCCGGAATACATGACCGCGACCGTGTCGGCGATCTCCGCAACCACGCCGAGATCATGGGTGACGAAGATCATCGCCGCACCTGTTTCCGCCTGCAACTCGCGCATCAGTCTCAGGATCTGCGCCTGTGTCGTGACATCAAGCGCCGTCGTCGCTTCATCGGCGATCAGGAGCTTGGGCCGGCAGGCGAGCGCCATTGCGATCATCACACGCTGGCACATGCCGCCGGAAAGCTGGTGCGGATAAGCTTTTGCACGGATTTGCGGATCGGCGATCCCGACGGAAGCAAGGAGGTCGATCGCCTGCCTCTCCGCCTGTCGCCAAGTCAGCCCACGATGCACGACCAGCACTTCGGCGATCTGCATGCCGACCCGACGCACGGGGTTGAGCGCGGCCATGGCATCCTGGAAGATCATCGCCATGTCGCGGCCGCGGACGTCTGCGAGCTTATTTTCGCTGAGCGAGGAAAGAGCCTGTCCGAGGAAAGAGATCCGGCCGGCCTTGCGAATGAGCGGTTCGGACGTCAGTCCCATGGCGGCAAGACAAGTGAGGCTTTTGCCACAACCGCTTTCGCCCACGAGGCAGAGCGTCTCGCCCGCGCCCACCTCAATCGAGACATCGATCACCAGATCGGCGCGTGAGGTCCCAACCGTCAGGCCGTCGATGGTGAGCACCCTCTCCACCTGCGGCATGGGCGGCCTCGAAACGGGAGTCCCCTGCCGGCTGGAACCGGCAGGGCGCGCTTCAACTTCCAGCGTTGTCACGAGCGCTTGGCCTCGAACGTCAGGTTATAAGGGCGCAGGTCCATGTAGTAGAAGTTATAGGGCTGCCACTTCACGGACTTACGAACGCCATAGGTTTCGAGCGGCTGGTAGAGGATGGTGCCCGGAGCCTCGTCTTCCCAGATATCGAGCATCTTCTGGAAGACTTCGCGGCGCTGGGTCGTGTCCGCAGTGCGGTCGAGTTCCTCGCCGAGCTTGTTGAACTCTGCCGGCAGCCAGTCCTTGTTCTGCTGCACGCCGCCGAAGGGCCCCCAGAGGTTCCAAAGGCCACCTGCCGGATCCGGATAACGGATGGAATTCGACCAGGTGCGGACCATGCGCACGTTGTTCGGGATGTTGTCTGTGCTCTCGACGATGTCGAGCTTGCCGTTGATCCCGGCGGCTTTCCACATTTCCATGATCGCCTGGGCGGCCGGCAGGGCGTTCAGATAGTAGTTGGCGCGGGTCGAATAGCGGATCTCCTCGCCCTTGTAGCCGGCCTCCTTGAGAAGCTGCCTGGCTTTTTCCGGATCGTAGACGAGGCCGGCGCGCTTCTCGTCGTAAAGGGCGCCGAATTCCGGGAACTGATGGCTCTTCGGGATGACGGCCTGGCCGTTCCACAGGGCTTCGACAAGCAGCTTGCGGTCGATGGCAAGGTTCATCGCCTGGCGGATGCGCTTGTCCTTGATGGTCGGATTTTCGGTATTGTAGACGAGCACGTGGGCGTTTGCGAGAACGACGCTGCGCGCTTCGATGTCCGGATAGCTGTTGATCTGCTGGATCTGGTCCGGCGCGATATTGGTGGCGATGTCGAACTCGCCGCTGACGAGGCCGGCGATACGGGTCGCCTGCTCGGGCACGACGCGGAAAGTCACCGAAGCGGCCGTCGGTTTGCCATCGAAATAATCGTCGAAGGCGACGAGCCTGACCGTTTCGTCCGGCTTGTATTCGGCGAGCTTGAACGGACCGGTACCGACCGGGAATTTCGCAAACTTGCCGTTGGCATGCTCCGTCCAGTCCTTCTTGTTGACGATCCAGGCCGCCCAGGACGCGAGCCGCTGCTCAAGGATCGGATCAGCCGTCTTGGTGGTGAACCGGACCGTCAGCGGATCGATTGCCTCGACCTTTTCGAGGACGCCGAAATAGGCACGGCCCTGCTTCAGCGGCGCATCCTTGCCGGTCAGTCGCTCCGGCGAGAAGGTGAAGACGACGTCATCGGCGGTCATGGTCTCGCCGTTGTGGAACTTGACGTTCGAGCGGAGCTTCACCTCCAGCGTGCGGTCATCGATGCGTTTCCAGCTTTCGGCCAGCGACGGCACGAGCTTGGAGCCGTCGCCGTTCGGCGACGACAGGAAATCCCGGCGGATCAGCGTATCGAACATCGAATAGGTGATGCGCACACCCTGGTTGGAAAGCTCCTGGGCCGGCTCCAGCGTCGGCGGCACATCGGCAACGGCGACGGAAAGCTTCGGGCGTTTATCTTCAGAAGCAACATTATCTGTCTGCGCGCTTGCTGCGCCTGGCAAAAGGCTGGCGACAACGAACGCTGAAGCGATGAATATCTTTTTCATAACCGTCTCCTTAGCGGGGACACCCCGGCCACAGCATTGATGCTCGACGGCATACCGGGCCATGTTAACATTTTTATCACCACCAAGGTGTGATATTCGTCTAAGGCGCTAGGTATCAGTCCCGCGCGGGACCGCGCTCGACCTACTTGGATTCGGCGAGGATCATCGTGTATCGACCGGAACATCTGATACCGGCGCAATTCCGACGTGCCCGTGGAGCTCCCATCGTGTCGGAAAACGAACGCAGAATGCTGCGGCTGCTTTGGAGGCAGCCCGGTCTCACGCGCGCCGCGTTGACCAAGCAGCTGGACCTCACGCAGCAATCGGTGCATCGCATCACGGTCGATCTGGTGACACGCGGACTTGTCGGTGTAGGCGCAGCCCCGCCACCGTCCAGCCGCGGAAAACCGAGCCCTTCTTTGTATCTGGCTCCCGATTTTGCCTATACCTGGGGCGTGTCCCTGAACACCGATGAAATCGGTCTCTGCCTCATGGATTTCGCGGGCAGTCCCATTGCCTACGAATTACTCCGGCTTGACGGCGAGGGGCGTGAAGCAACTTTGGAGATGATCGCGCGCAGAATGCGGGCGCTGCGCATTGCCCACCGCCTGGCCGATGATCGTTGCCTCGGCCTGGGCTTCGGTATCACCGGGTTCTGGCTGAGCGGAACTCAGTTCAATCCACCCCTTCCCTTGCGGGACTGGTCGCTTATCGAACTTGGCCCGCTGCTCTCGGCCCGGTTTCGTCTCCCCGTCTGGATCGAAAACAATGCCAATACCGCGGCCCTTGGCGAAGCCATGCTTGGATTTGGCCGCCAGCTGCCGACTTTTGCGTATGTCTCGTTCAACTATGGACTGGGTGGCAGCATTGTCATCGATGGACAATTGATCACAGGCGGTAGCGGAAATGCAGGTGAGATTTCGGCTTTGTTTACGCCTGAGGAGCGCCCGATGCGGCCGGCACTGCAATTTCTTCTGGAACGGTTACAGTCGGAGGGAATTGCCGTCACATCCATTTCGGACATGGCGGCGCGTTTCGATCCCTCATGGCCGGGCGTTGACGAGTGGATCGACGACGTTGCGCCGAATTTCAATAGGATCGTCGCCGCTTTCTGGGCGGTGCTCGATCCGCAGGCCGTGATCCTGGGTGGGCAGATTCCCACGGGCCTTGCCCGCCAGCTCATTCAACGTGTCAGCCTGACCGAGATAAATCGCTACGGTCTGTCGCGCCCGACACCCAAACTTCTGATTTCCGAACTCGGCCCGCAGGCTTCCAGTCTCGGCGCTGCCGCTTATTCGCTCAACAAGTGCTGTTTTTAGCACTGGCCGCCGACGAATTCCTTGCTCGTGCGTGGTGGCCGCGTAAGCATGCCAGCGATCAATGCAACCAACTCGAATGGGTTCTGCCAGTGCCAAGCTGGTCCCAGTCCGGGCCCATACCCCTCCCGCTGAGCAGCCAGGCAAGGCTCACCTGCAACGCTCCAGCAATCCTGTCGAGCTGATTGGCTCGTGGCGCCGAACGGTCATTCTCCCAATTCCGCCAGGTTTCCGATGTGATCCCGACAATCCGGGATGCGTCCTCGACCGACATGGACAGTGCATCGCGCGCGAGCGAGATCCGACCGCCGATCGTATCGTCCGCGGCCAACGCAGAAGCGATATATTCATCAAACATCATAAAACACCCCTAGACATGGAGCGGGCCTCGCAACCGTTTCTCTGCGAAGCCCGCAAATGGTTCAGCCTTCGTTGCTGCCCAACCAGGCCTTCACCTGATCCGGATGCTCTTTGATATATTTTTCGACAGCCTCGTCGTAGGACGTTTCCTGCGCGTCGAACATCGCGCTTTCAAGATCGGAAAGCGGCAGCTTCATGCGGGACAGGAAGTCGGCGACTTTGGGGTTGTCCTCCTTGAAGCCCTTGCGCGCGAGGACATCGACGTGCTCCGCCTCACCGAGCGACTTCTTGGGGTCCTCGATGTAGCGCAGCTCGTATTTGCCGAACATCCAGTGAGGGCTCCAGGAGGTTGCCACGAACCAGTTCTCCGAACGCATGGCGCGATCGACCGTGGTCAGCATTCCCGCCTCGCTGGAAATCTGCAGCTTGTAATCGTCCAGGCCGTAATCCTTGATCGCCTGTTCGGACAGGCGCGTCAGTCCGGCACCCGGATCGATGCCTTCGACACGGCCCTTCAGCTTCTCCTTGACCTCGTCCTTCTTGAGGTCCTCGATCGAGCCGATCGCATCTTCCGGAATGTATTTCGGGACGACCCAGCCCAGCTTTGCGCCATCATAGACGCTGCCGAGCGTTTCGACCCTGTCCTTGACCTTGGCGAAGTAATCCGCGTGGGTCTGCGGAAGCCAAGCCATCATCATGGCATCGAGATCGCCGCGGCTGACACCCTGATAAAGAGGGGCGACGTCCGTCTGGATCAGTTCGACCTCCTGACCGAGCTCGTCCTTGATGAGCTTTGCCGCAAGCTTGGTGACGAATTCCGCATCCGACCAAGCAGCCCAGCCGATTTTGACCGGCTCGGCATCCTGCGCCATCGTTGCCGTGGTGACGCCGCCGAAAAGGACGGCCGCGAGGCTCATTGTAACGAGTGTCTTCAACATATCTGCTCCTTTTTTGAAGGTTCGCATTCGGCGGCACGTGGCCGCCATGGCTCAGCACGAGATCAGGCGGTCGCTTCCGCCGTCTCCTGCCGTGCTGCTTTCTGGAAAAGCGCACGCCAGACACCGGCGCGCTTATTTCCGAGGCTCTGCGTGATCCGGTCGAGGATCACCGCCAGAATGACGACGGCGATACCGCCCTCGAAGCCGGTGCCGACGTCAAGCCGCTGGATGCCGGTCAGAACCGTATTGCCGATGCCACCCGCGCCGATCATCGAGGCGATGACCACCATCGACAAGGACAGCATGATCGTCTGATTGATGCCGGCCATGATCGAGGGCATGGCGTTCGGCAACTGCACCTTGAACAGAAGCTGGGAAGCCGTGCAACCGAAGGCGTTCCCAGCCTCGATGAACTCGACATGCACCTGCCGAATGCCGAGATTGGTCAGGCGGACGACCGGCGGCATGGAGAAAATCACAGTCGCGATCGTGCCGGGCACCGCACCAAGGCCGAAGAACATCGCCGCCGGAATGAGATAGACGAAAGCCGGCATGGTCTGCATGAGATCGAGCGCGGGCCTCACCGCGGCGGCGACCCGGTCGCCGCGCGCCATGGCAATTCCAAGCGGCAGACCGATGACCATCGCGATGATGGTCGAGGCGATCACGAGCGACAGCGTTTCCATCATCGCCGGCCAGAGCTGCATGTGCTCCACCAGCCAAAGCGAGAGGCCCGTGAAAACGGCAAAACCTGGCCCGACGCGCCAAAGCGAAAGGGCGACGAAGATCGCAAGGCCGACCGGCATGGGAATGGCGAGCAGAGCATCCTGTATGCCGTTCGTCACCAGACCTATGGTTGCCGCGATGAAATCGAGAAGCGGACCGAAATTGTCGAGGATGTAGTTGACGGCGCTGTCGACGCCGTCGCCAATGTCGAAGTTCATCTGTCTATCCGTTGTTGAAAATCAGCTTGCGCGATCAAGCGTCTCGAGGAGAGCCGACTTGCTGATGGAACCGACATAGCGGTTTTCATCATCGATCACGGGCACGGGCCAGGAACTACCGGCAACCCTGCCGAGAACGTTCGACAGCGGTTCGCTGGCGAGGATCGGCTCCACTTCCGACAAAAAGGCGTTCCGATAAGGATCGGCGACCTTCGCGCGAACTTTCTCGACCAGCGATGCTTGGCTGACGATGCCATGATAGGCTTTGTCGCGGCCGACGATGATCGCGAATTCCCGGTCGAAATTCTTCATCCGCTCCAGGGCTGCGGCGGCCGAGACCCCCTGCCGTTCGATAAGCGTGACCTGCGTCTTGCGGGCTATGTCCCCTGCCCTGAATACCCGGGAAACATCGACGTTACGGAAGAATGACCGGACATAATCGTTCGCCGGATTGAGGACGATCTCGTCCGGGGTTCCGACCTGAACGACATGACCGTTCTGCATGATGCAGATGCGATCGCCGATGCGCATGGCCTCGTCGAGGTCATGACTGACGAAGACGATCGTGCGGCTGTGTTCTGCCTGGAGGCGGACCAGCTCGTCCTGCATTTCCGTGCGGATCAAGGGGTCGAGGGCAGAGAAAGCCTCGTCCATCAGCAGGATCGTCGGCTCGCTGGCGAGCGCGCGCGCCAGTCCCACCCGCTGCTTCATGCCGCCCGACAGCTCATCGGGACGGCTCTCGCTATAACCGTCGAGGCCGACGGCCTTCAAGGCTGCGAGCGCCTTTTCCTTCCGCTCGACCTCCCCGACGCCGGCGACCTCCAGGCCGAATGCGGCGTTGTTGAGGACATTTCTGTTCGGCAGCAGCGCGAAGGACTGGAAAACCATGCTGATGTCACGCCGGCGCAGTTCGATCAGCTCGCGCCGCGGCATGCGGGTGATATCTCTGCCATCGATCTCGATGGAACCGGAGGTCGGCTCGATCAACCGGTTGAGAAGGCGCAGGAGCGTGGATTTTCCGGAGCCGGAAAGGCCCATGATGACGAAAATCTCGCCGGCCTTGATGTCGAAACTGGCATTGTCGACACCGATCGAACAGCCGGTTGCGGCGCGGATGTCAGATTTGCTTTTGCCCTGGCTTAAGAGATCGAGCGCCTTTTGAGGTCGTTCGCCAAAGACTTTGTAGACGTTCTTGATACTGATCTTGGTCGAAGTCGGCTGCGCCGAGAGATCGTTTTCAGTCGCAAAAACCATTTGAATGTAGCCTCGGCTCAATAGCGGAGGCACTCTCCTTTAGTTACGACTCGGCGACAAGGGAGTATAATCCCCCAAGTTGCGAGTATTGTGTGATTTCTTCGACGGCGGCAGGCGCGCCATCAGCTAGCGTTTCTGTATCTCCCTCACATTTCCGGGTTGATCCGGCGAGAGAGACGTGGCTGAACATAGGAAATGCTTGAAGCTGCCGTGAGCAGAACATTTCCGTGGCGAAGACAGAGGCGTTTTAAGGTGCCGCAATTCAGATGTCCATAAAAAAATCAAAATTCCTACAGCGACGCCACATCGCGGCGCGATCGCCTTGGCGATCTTGCGGTTGCGGGCTGACGCGGCGGGGGCTCTACTCCTTCACCGCGCCGGTCATCGAAGACACGTAATAATCGACGAAGAACGAGTAGAGGATGACGACCGGCAGCGAGCCGAACAGCGCGCCCGCCATCAACGATCCCCATTCGAACACGTCGCCGCGCACCAGTTCCGTCAGCACGCCGACCGGAATCGTCTTGTTTTCCGAGGACTGGATGAAAGTGAGCGCATAGATGAACTCGTTCCACGACAGCGTGAAAGCGAAGATGCCGGCCGAGATCAGGCCAGGGACTGCCAGAGGCAGGATGATCTTGGTGAGGATCTGCCAGCGGTTGGCACCGTCCACCAGTGCGCTTTCCTCAAGCTCGAACGGGATCGAGCGGAAATAACCCATCAGCAGCCAGGTGCAGAAGGGAATGAGGAAGGTCGGGTAGGTGAAGATCAGCGCCAGTCGCGAGTCGTAGATCCCGAGCTTGAAGACGATGAAGGCGAGCGGAATGAACAGGATCGACGGCGGCACGAGGTAGGCGAGGAAGATCACCAGGCCGATCGGGCGGGAACCGGTGAAGCGCACGCGCTCGATCGCATAGGCGCCGAAGACCGAAGCCAGCAAGGACAGGAAGGTGGAGCAGACCGCCACCAGCATCGTGTTCCACAGCCAGCCCGGGTAGGACGTCTCGAGGAACAGGTACTTGATATGCGCGAGCGTCGGCCCCACCACCCAGAACGGGCTGTAATTGGAGTAATCGGTCAGCTGCTCGTTCGGCTTCACGGCGGTGATCGCCATCCAGTAGAACGGGAAGAGCAGCACGAAGACGAAGACCGCCATCGGCAGATAGAGCATCACGATCCGCCGCGGCAGGCGGTTGAGATAGCTCATGCCTTCGGCGTTGTCGGTCAGGACTTGGTCCGCGGCATTGGAGTTTGTCGACATTGCTTTTCCCTCAATCCTGGCCGCCCTGCTGCCATTTGCGGCGCTGCAGGCCGAAGAAGCTGAACATGATCGCGCCGAGCAGGAAGGGCACCATGGCGACCGCGATCGCCGCACCCTCGCCGAGCTGGCCGCCGGGAATGCCGCGCTGGAAGGACAGCGTCGCCATCAGATGCGTGGCATTGACCGGGCCGCCCTTGGTCAGCACGTAGATGAGCTGGAAATCCGTGAAGGTGAAGAGCACCGAGAAGGTCATCACCACGGCGATGATCGGCGTCAGCATCGGCAGCGTTACATAACGGAAACGCTGCCAGCTCGTGGCGCCGTCGAGCGAGGCGGCTTCCTGCAACGATGCGGGAATCGTTTGCAGACCGGCGAGCAGCGAGATCGCGACGAAAGGAATGCCGCGCCAGACATTGGCTATGATCACCGAAATTCGCGCATTCGTCGGATCGCCAAGAAAGTTGATCGGTCCGTCGATAAGGCCAAGCTCCATCAGCGACCATGAGACGATCGAGAACTGGGAATCGTAGATCCACCAGAACGCCAGGCCGGAAAGCACCGTCGGCACGACCCAGGGAAGCAGCACGATCGCCCGGAAAAAGGATTTGAACGGCAGGTGCTGGTTCAAGAGCAGCGCCAGCCAAAGGCCGAGCACAAATTTCAGCACGGAGGCGACGAAGGTGTAGAGGATGGTGTTGAAGACCGACAGCCAGAAGACGGCGTCGTCCATCAGGAACTCGTAGTTTTCCAGCCCGATGAAGATGCCGTCGCGGCCGATGCGGGTGTCGGTGAAGCCAAGCCAGACGCCGAGACCCAGCGGATAGGTGAGGAAGCAGACCAGGAACACCGCCGCCGGCAGCATGAACAGAAAGCCGAGCACGTTGTTGTTCTGCAGGAGCAAAGAGACCGGGCCGCGCGTATCCCCGGAATTCACCGTCGACATAGCTTATCTCCAGATTGCATTTGAAGCCGTAAGGACTGCGGCACGCCGAAAACCCGGCATGCCGCTTCGTCTTGGCGCGTAGTCAAACCCGATAGTAGCGGTTCGCCCGGCGCTCGGCTTCCTTCATGGCGTCTTCCGGCGAGGACTGACCGGTGACGGCTGCGGCATACATGTCGACCAGCACGTAGTCGGCCATGGTGGCCGCCGAGGCATAGCCGAGCGGGCCGGCGTAACCGTTCGGACGCAACGTTTCGGAGGCGCGCGCATAGGGCGCATGGATCGGATCGGCGGTCCAGATCGGGTTCTTGGCGAATTCCTTGAGAGGCTGGCAGCAATAGGCGCTGGAGCCCTGAAGCCACGCATTCATCTGGTCGGCTTCCATCATGAATTTGATATAGGCCTTCGCCGCTTCCGGATATTTGGTGTGCTTGAAGAGCAGGAGCGAGCTCGTCTGATGCAGCTCGACGCTCCTGCCGACGGGACCGATCGGGAAATTCGTCGTGCGGATGTCCTTGGCGATCTCGGCGAGCTTCGGATCCCCCTTCGCGGTATAATAGACGGATACGCCATTGGCGATCAGCGACACCTGGCCGGCGAGGAAGGCGCGATTGTTGTTGACGTCCTGCCAGCTTTCCGTACCCGGAATGAAGGTCGCATAGAGCTCCTTCGCATAGTTGATCGAGGCGAGCGTCTCGGGGCTGTTGATCGTCACCTTGCCGCTTTCGTCGACCATCTTGCCGCCGTGGCTCCAGAGCAGCCAATGGGCATAGTTGTTGCCGTCGCCGACCGCCTTGCCGTGTGGGAAACCGGCTGGCGTGCCCTTGGCCTTCATCGCCTTGCAAAGTTCGAGCAGGCCTGCGGTATCCTTCGGGAATTCGCTGAAACCGGCGGCCTTCACATGGCTGTCGCGATAGACGACGGCGTTGCCGATCGCCGCAAGCGGCATGGCAATGAACTGATCGCCGCGGGCGGCATAACCCTTCACACCGTCATACCAACCGCCGTACTTGCCACCGAGATAGTTGGCGAGCTCGGTCAGATCGACCAGCTTGTCCGGATACTGGTGTGCATCGTCGAACCAGCACATGACGAGGTCCGGGCCGGAGCCGACATTTGCCGCAACGGCGGCCTTCGGACGGATGTCCTCCCAGCTTTCCTTGTCGATGCGGACCTGCACGCCGGTGGCGTCGGTGAATTTCTTGGTGTTGGCAAGCCAAGCGTCCTCGTCGCCCTTGACGAAGGGCGTCCAGCGCAGAAGCCTCAGGCTCGCGCCGCTTTCCGGCTTATAGGCCGGCTCGGCCTGGGCAAACGAGGGGCGAATTCCGAGGCCCGCAATACCTGCTGCGGTTGCAGATGCGGCAAGCAGGTCACGTCTCTTGATCATCATGATATTCCTCCTCTTCGAAAAAGCGGGAGCGAACTTTCCGGCATCCACCTCCCGCTTGGTGAACGGCGGTCCTTGCATCCTTGAAACGGATGCATGTCGACCGGCGGTTCGCGCGGGAGGTCTCCTCCTCTCCCGCGAAAGCCGCCGGACGGCATCAGTCTGTCAATCTCCGGCCGGTTTCGGCATCGAAGAGATGGACATGCGAGGCGTCGATCGCGACGCGCACGGTTTCGCCCGGCCGCGCATTGACGCGGTCCCGGAAGACGCAGCTGATGTCGCTGCCGCCAAGCCTGAGGGTGAGATGCGTCTCGTAGCCGGTCGGCTCGATCACCACGATTTCACCGGGCAGGCCGTCGGCGGCGAGCGCCATGTATTCCGGGCGAAGCCCATAGACGAGCTCGCGGCCCTTGGCGCTTTTCGGCGGATTGGCGACCGGCAGCGCCGTACCGTCCGTCGTGACGAAACGCGTGGGGTTTTCGGGATCGAGCCTGCCCTTGATCATGTTCATGGCCGGCGAGCCGATGAAGCCGCCGACGAAGAGATTGGCCGGCTCGTCGTAGAGCTCCAGCGGCGTGCCGATCTGCTCGACGACACCGTCATGCATGACGACGATCTTGTCGGCCATGGTCATCGCCTCGATCTGATCGTGGGTGACGTAGACCGTCGTCGTCTTCAGGCGCTGGTGCAGTTCCTTGATCTCGGCGCGCATGGCTACCCGCAGCTTCGCATCGAGGTTCGAAAGCGGCTCGTCGAACAGGAAGACTTCCGGATCGCGCACGATCGCCCGGCCCATGGCGACACGCTGCCGCTGGCCGCCGGAAAGCTGACGCGGATAGCGGTCGAGCAGCTTGTCGAGGCCAAGGATGCCGGCGGCATATTTCACCCGCTTTTCAGCTTCCGCCTTCGGCGCCTTGTTCAGCATCAGCGAAAAGCCCATGTTCTGCTGCACCGTCATATGCGGGTAGAGCGCATAGTTCTGGAACACCATGGCGATGTCGCGATCCTTGGGCGGCAGCGTGTTGACGACCCGCCCACCGATCTTGATCTCGCCACCGGAAATGTTCTCCAGTCCCGCCAGCATCCGCAGAAGCGTGGATTTGCCGCAGCCGGAGGGGCCGACCAGGATCACGAATTCCCCGTCGGCAATATCGATGTTCACGCCCTTGATGACCGGAAACGCACCGAACGATTTCCGCACATCCGCGAATTGAACGCCTGCCATACTCCTCCTCCCAGATATCGAGCACTACACGCTTGTGTATTCCTATTCCCGTTTTTGCTGCCGGCGGAAAACCGCCGTTTATCCGCGCCCGACGAAGGGCATCTTGGTGGCCATGACCGTCATCGTCAGCACGTTGGCGCCGAGCGGCAGGCTTGCCATGTAGACGACCGCGTCGGCGATATGGGCCGCATCGATCGTCGCTTCCGCCGCAAGCGTTCCATTCGCCTGCATGACGCCGGCCGCAATCGTCGTCGTCATGTCGGTCGAGGCGTTGCCGATATCGATCTGGCCGCAGGCGATGTCGAAATCGCGTCCATCCAGCGCCGTCGATTTTGTCAGGCCGGTGATCGCGTGCTTGGTCGCCGTGTAAGGCGCCGTGTTCGGACGTGGGGTGGTCGCCGACACCGAACCGTTGTTGATGATGCGGCCGCCGCGCGGGGCCTGGCTCTTCATCAGCCGGAACGCCTGCTGGGTGCAAAGGAAGGCGCCGGTCAAATTGGCGGAGACGATCGCGTTCCAGTGCTCGAAGGAAACCTCCTCCATCGGCACATTCGGCACGTTGATACCGGCATTGTTGACCAGGAGGTCGAGCCGTCCGTACCTCGTTGAGATTGTATCGAACAGCACCTTCACCGCGGCCGGGTCGCCGACATCGGCGGGCACAGCGAGAACTTCCGCGCCGGTTTCGGTGCCGAGTTCGGCTGCGGCCTTATCGAGCACGTCCGACCGACGCCCGGAGATCACCACGCGGAAACCGGCAGCGCCGAGCGCCTTGGCGATGGCGCGGCCGACGCCGCTGCCGCCGCCGGTCACCAGCGCGATCTTGCCCTCGCCGTTCGAAGACGCAGCGCTCATGCAATCCTCCCGCCAAGTTCATCCTCGATATGCACCTGCAGGATTGCGTCGAAGCTCGTCTCGGCCTTGAAGCCCAGCGAAGACGCTCTGCCCGCATCGAACTGCGTCGGCCAGCCGGCGACGATGCGCTCGATCACAGGATCGGGTTCGCGCCTGATGAGCGCGACAGCCTTGTCGCCCGCGATCCGGCGCAGTGCCTCGATCTCTTCGGAAACCAGCGCCGAAAGGCCAGGCATGGTGAGGTTGCGCCGCGGCCCGATCTTCGCCGTGTCGAGCGTCGCCGCGTGCACGAAGAAGCCGACCGCCGAGCGCGGGCTCGCGAACCAGTGCCGCACGCTGTCATTGACCGGCAGCACCGCCTGCCTGCCGACCAGCGGCTCGCGCAGGATATTGGAGAAGAAGCCGGACGCCGCCTTGTTCGGCGCCCCGGGGCGCACGCAAATCGTCGGCAGGCGAATGCCGATGCCATCGAAAACGCCGCGGCGGGAATAATCGGCGAGCAACAGTTCGGCGATCGCCTTCTGGGTGCCGTAGCTCGTCAGCGGCGTGGTGAAGAACTCGTCCGGGATGACTTCCGGAAAGGGCGTACCGAACACGGCGATGGAGGATGCGAAGATCACGCGTGGCACATAGGCGGACTTCAGCCCCTGCTGGCGGATCGCGTCGAACAGCGCCCGGGTACCGTCGAGATTGACCGCGTAACCCCGGTCGAAATCAGCCTCCGCCTCACCGGAGACGATGGCTGCGAGATGAAAGATCAGGTCCGGACGGGTTTCGATCAGCTTTTCGGCGGCGCCGCCCCGGGCAAGATCGATCGTGAGCGCCGTCGATACGGGCCGGAGCGGCTCAGGCACCGGCGGCTGAAAGGCGTCCACCAGCGTCAGGCGGCTGATCGCGCCGCCGAGCGCCCCAGGCTCGCTGGCAATCCTTTCGACCAGCTTGCGGCCGATCATGCCGGCCGCACCCAAAATCATCACATGCATGTCGGCTTCTCCTCCCGCCGTCAGTCCTCTTTCGTCGAGATGGACTCGATGCCGCATCAGAGTTCAATCCCGTTTGAAATCCTCGCAGCCGTCACGCCAAGCATGACGCAGTCTTCTCCTTCACCGATAATCTTTCAACCACTGCAAACCCGCCTCGGTGGACGTGGCCGGCCGGTACTCGGCTCCTATGGGGCGGTCGTAGCCCAGCTGTTCCAAGAGACGCAGGATATAGCGGTAGTCGATCTCTCCATGGTCCGGTTCCCGCCGATCCGGAACCGACGCGATCTGGATGTGCCCGATCGAATTCAGATACGTTTGCAACCTGCGGGTCAAGTCACCTTGCATGATCTGCAGGTGGTAGCAATCGAACATTAGTTTGATGTTCGGCACGCCGACCGCCTCGATGATCTCCAGCGCCTGTTCGGACGTCTGCAGGAAATAACCCGGCGCATCGCGACGGTTCAGCGGCTCGATCAGAATGGTGATCCCCGCCTTCGCCGCAAGCGCGCTGGCATGGCGCAGGTTGGCCATGTAGGTCGTCCGCGCCGCCTCGCCCGCGGCCTTGCCGGCCATGACATGCACGTTGGGCGCTCCGATGGCTCGCGCATAGCCGATCGCCTGTTCGATCGCCCGGCGGGCCTCGTTCTCGCGCCCCGGCACCGCCGCGAGCCCGTTGTCGCCGGCCGCCACATCGCCGCAGATCGTGTTGATGCCGAGCATGGAAAGGCCGGTTTCCGAAAGCGCCGTTCGCACCGCCTCGACCGGCACGTCGTAGGGATAGTGGCATTCGACCGCGTCGAAACCCGCTGCCTTGGCCGTACGGATCGCATCCGGAAGCGGCAGTTCCTGCCATAGGAAACCGAGATTGGCGGAAAAAAGCAGCATCTCAGTCCCACTCCACGTCGTAGGTGCGGACGAGCCGCTCGCTCTGCACCACGCCGCGCGATGACAGCATTTTGTGCAGGTCGATGCCCGGCGGGAGCAGCAGCGCCATGGAATGGCCGGAATGCAGACGCGCCACCGCGCGGCTCTGCGCAAGATCGATGACGCCGGCAATATCGTCCGCCATGCAGCCGAGCACTGTTGCCATCAGGTCCGCTCTTCCATGCCCGGCAGGATGGCGCCGCTCTTGCGGGCGAGGATCTTGGCCACCGCCGCATCGTCTTCGAGACCAAGGCCCGCTTCCGCGGCTTCCTTGAAGAGGTTGAACGCGGTGGCCGCAAGCGGCGTGACGGCGCCGGTCCTGCCCGCCTCGGACGTCACGATGCCGAGATCCTTGACGAAGATGTTGACAGCCGAGCGGGGCGTATAATCGCCCGAGACGATGTGCTCGGCGCGATTTTCGAACATCCAGGACGAGCCGGCCGAAACGCACAGCACGTCATACAGTGTCTTTAGGTCGATACCGGTCTTGGCCGCGAGCGTCATGGCCTCGGCCGCAGCGGCGATATGCACGCCGGCGAGCAGCTGATTGATCATCTTGACCTGCGAGCCGGGGCCGGGCCGGTCGCCCAGCCGGAAAACCTTGGCTGAAACGGCCTCGAGTGCAGCCTTAGCCCGCTCGAAAGCTTCGTCGGAACCCGAACCCATAAGCCCGACAAAGCCTTCAGATGGCCGCCGGAAACCGGCGCATCGATGACCAGCATGCCGACGGCTTCCAGCCGCTCAGCGATCGAGATGGCGGCACTGGGCGCCATTGTGGTGCAGAGCAGGAAAACCGTACCGGGAACGGCTGTCTCCAGAGCCCCCTGGGAGCCGAAGAGCACGTCCTCGGCCTGCTTGCTGTTCACGACGAAGATCAAAATCGCTTCGGTCGCCTCTGCAGCCTTGGCCGGCGTGGTGCAGGGCTTTCCGCCCGCTTCCGCAAAGCGCTGCAGCACGTCCGTCCGAACATCGCATCCGGCAACGGAAAAATCCGCCCTCAGAAGAGACAGGGCAGCACCCCATCCCATCGAGCCGAGGCCGATGACCGCTGCTCTCCTCACGTCCTGCACGGCTCTTCCTCCCTAGGCGCCACACAAGTCTCAATCCGGCTGTTACCGATACCGGTATCGGTAACAAGCCTTATTCTTGTGATAAATGTCAAGGGTCGGCAGTTTGACTTCATCCGCAATCGGCTTATGACTGCGTCGGTGCGAGCTTACACCGCGGCATGATCGGGGGGATTCTTGGGGATGCGCAAATCCACTCTGGAAGAGGTTGCCGCGGCCGCCGGCGTCAGCAAGATGACCGCCTCGCGGGCGCTCCGCGGCACGCCGGACGTCTCGAAGGACACCCGCGAAAAAGTTCTGCTGGCGGCCGAGAGGCTAAGCTATGTCGGTAATCGACTGGCACTTTCGCTCTCCTTGCAGCGAACCAATCTCGTCGCCGTCGTCGTTCCCAGCATGTCGAACATCGTCTTCCCGGAGGTTCTGACGGGCATTTCTGTCGGGCTCGAAGGTTCGGGCATGCAGGCGGTGTTCGGCATATCCGACTACGATCTGGCAAAGGAGCGAAACATCATCCGCGATATACTCTCCTGGCAACCCGCCGCCATCATCATCACCGGCCTCGACCAGCCCGAGGACACGGTGAGGATGCTGCAAAACGCCACCATTCCGGTCATCCAGATCATGGATCTCGACGGCACGCCGATCGACTTCAACGTAGGGCTTTCCCACGGCAAGGCCGGCGAGGACATGGCAAGGGCGCTGCTTGCCGCCGGCCGGCGGCGGTTCGGTTATGTCGGCAGCGCGCTGGACCGCGATACCCGAGCCGCCAAGCGGAAGGCAGGCTTCGAACGCGTGCTCAGGGAAAACGGCCTGTATTTCATGCAGCAGCAGGCCGACGACGCCTTCTCGTCGATCACTCTCGGCAAGCGGCTGACGACCGCCATACTGACCGCGGATCCGAATCTCGATTGCGTTTATTATTCCAACGACGACATGGCGGCCGGCGGCTTGTTTGCCTGCATGGAGCTTGGCCTTTCGATTCCGGAAAAAATTCTGATCGTCGGCTTCAACGGCCTCGACCTCGCCAGTGCCCTGCCGGCCAGAATCGCGACGTCACGCTCACCGCGCCGGGTGATGGGCGAGGCCGCGGCGAAACTGGCATGCAAGGCGATCGCCGAACCGGAGGGCGAGCAGCCGAAGATCATCGCCTTCACACCGGAGATCACCGGAATCTGCGAACCTTGAGGTGGCTTCCAAAAGGCGAGGCATCATTTCGAGAGGGCGAGATGCGAGGCTACCATCTCCGCCACCCCGGCAAACGGGATGATGCCTAGCTCTGCCGGTTCTATGCCGGGCCCGGCCACCAGCACCGGCACCCTTTCACGGGTATGGTCGGTGCCCGCCCAGGTCGGGTCGTTCCCGTGATCGGCCGTGATGATCAGGAGATCGCCGTCACGCATGCGGCCGATCAATTCCGGCAGCCGGGCGTCAAAGGCCTCAAGCGCCCGGGCATAACCGGAGACGTTGCGCCGGTGGCCCCAGAGGCTGTCGAACTCGATGAAATTGGCGAAGACGAGATGGCCAGGCCCGGCCTTACCCGTCCAGGCAAGCACATGGTCGAAGAGCGCCATGTCGTCCTTGCCCTTGGAGACGTCGGTAATACTCTTATGGGCGAAGATATCATCGATCTTGCCGACGGCATGCACCGCGCCGCCCGCCGCCACGACCTGATCGCAGATGGTCCCGTCGGGCGGGGCGATGGCGAAATCCTTTCGATTGACGGTGCGGGTGAACCCGCCCGGTGCCTCTCCCACAAACGGCCTTGCTATAATCCGGCCGACATTCAGCGGATGGAAGAGTTCGGCGGCGATGCGGCAGGTTTCGAGCAACCGCTCAAGTCCGAAATGGGTCTCATGGGCGGCGATCTGTACGACACTATCCGCAGACGTGTAGACGATCGGCTTGCCGGTCGCGATGTGTTCCAGGCCGAAGGCGTCGATCACCTCCGTCCCCGAGGCATGACAATTGGCAAGCGTTCCCGCAATGCCGGCGCGAGCGATCAGCTCCGCCATCGGATCGGCCGGGAAAGCGGGAATCGCGCGCGGGAAATAGTGCCAGTCGCGGGTCACCGGCACGCCAGCGAGTTCCCAATGGCCGGATTGGGTATCCTTGCCGGCCGAAACCTCCTGGGCGGCACCCCAGCGACCGATGGGGGAAACGGCGGAAAGACCGGGCGCGACCTTGCCGGAAGCAAGTGTTATCGCCGCGCCCAATCCCAGAGCATCGAGATTCGGAACCTTGAGGGAGCCGCTTCTGCCGTCCTCCGCCCGGCCCGCATCACAGGCCTCGGCGATATGAAGGAGCGTGTTTGCCCCTTCGTCGCCGTAGAGCGCGGCATCCGGCGCACCGCCGCAGCCGACGGAATCGAGAACGCAGAGGAAAACGCGGGCCATCGCCACGGCTCAGGAAAGCTGAAAGCGGCCGAGCGAACGGCGGCGGATCAATTCGATGATCTCGTAGAAGGCCCAGCCGATCAGCGACAGCAGCATGACCATGCCGATGACGACCGCCGTATCGCTGTTCTCCTGTCCGGAGGACAGCAGATAACCGATGCCTTCGTTGGCGCCGATCAGCTCACCGATGACGGCCGCGGTCATCGCAAGCGTCGTCGCGACCGCCATGCCGGCCAGAACGGACGGCAGGGCCGAAGGCAGTTCGATATGCCGGAAGCGTTGCCAAGGGGTGAGCTTCAGCACCGCCGCGAGATCGCGGAAGCTCCCTTCCCCATAGCGCAGGCCGGTGACCATGCCCGCCATGACGGGGAAGAAGGTGACGATCGCGATCAGCACGATCTTCGGTGCCGGGCCGATGCCAAGCCAGAGAAGAAGAAGCGGCGCGATCGCGATCTTTGGAGCGGTCTGCAGGAGCAGGATCAGAGGCGTGGCAAAGCGTTCGATGCGGGGAAATCGCGCGAACACGACACCGGCAAGGATGCCGACGACGGTACCAATGACGAAGCCCGCGATGATTTCCGAAAGCGTCACCCAGATATGCCGGGTGAGCTTGGCGTTCTCGAACAGGAAGGCGACGCGATTGTACACCTCAACAGGCCCGGGCAGAAGGAACGCCGGGACGTTGAAGATGAATACGATCGCCGTCCAGAGGACAAGGGTCGCGATCAGACCCGCTATGCCACGCAAAATCATGCTTACTGACCGATGGTGCCGGGATCGACGACGAAATCGGCCGCGTTGGGGGCGCTGTCGATCACCTTGTACTGCGCCAGGATATCGGCGTTCTTCTGCCAGCCGGCCAAATCTGCCGCGCCGAGGCCCTTTTCCTTGGTCAGCGGGCTTTGCCAGACGGAGGGAACGAAGGTCTGCTCGAAGGCTGCGATCAGGATGCCCTTCTGATCCTTCGGCCAGGTGGGCGTGTACTTCGTCAGTGCGATGTCGAGCGCTTCCGGAATATGGCCGTCGATCACCCACTCATAGGACTGGCTCACGGCGGTGGTGAAGCGCTTCACGACATCTGCATTCTCGGCAAGCTTCTTGTCGCTGGTGACGACGACGTTGCCGAAGGACGGCAGGAAGTCGTTCGACAGGATCATCGTGACCTTGGTGCCGTCGGCTTCAAGATTGTACTTGCGCAGTTCCGAGAAGACGATCGCATCGACCTGTCCGGCCTGCAGCGACTGCATGATGGCGCCAGTGGCGACGACTTCGACCGATACGTCGTCAAGCGTCAGGCCCGCCTGCTGCAGGCCGACCTGGAGTTGCAGGTAATTCGGGCTGGCAAGGCTGGTGACGGCGATCTTCTTGCCCTTCAGGTCCTTGTAGGACTTGATGCCGCTCTCTTCCTTGGCGAGCAGCGCGCCGATCCCCCGCTGGTAGGTGGTGTGGACGACCTTGACCGGCAGGCCATTGGCGGCAGCGGCAACGACGGCGTCGCCGTTCGGGAAGCCGAAATCGACGTTGCCGGCTGCGATATTGGTGAGGATGTCGGCGGCAGCGGCATAGATGAATTCGACCTCGATGCCGTTCTTTTCGAAAATGCCGTTTTCGACGCCTGCGTAAAGCGGCGCATAGAAAGGCGCAGCAGCGCCGTCGATCTGCAGCACGACCTTGTCGGCGGCTTCGGCGGTCACGGCAAAGAGCGGCGAGGCGAACAGAGCGACGAGACTGGCTGCGGTCGTCACGCGAAACTGGATCATGGTTGGCTCCTGAGTTCCCATTCTGTGGAGGAAAATGCCCTTCCTGCGATGCGCAGAAGGTTTCGCTGGGTTGCCTCATAGTCGTCGAGCCAATCGTCGGTGGCGCGATTTCCATGGACACCAAGAAGGCAGCCGGTTTCGAGGCCGATGGCCCCGCCGACGGTCATGATGATCTCGCTTTCCATCTCGACGCCGATGGCGCCCTGAGCCTCAAAGCGATCGATGAAACTGCCGGCCACGTCCTTTCCGTCGTCAACGGGACGATAGCGGCGGTCCTGGCCGAAATAATAGCTGTCGGCCGAAGCGACCATGCCGGGACGGCAGACCAGCCCAAGCTGCGCGGCGGCGGCCACGAGGCCCGTAACGATGCGCGGGGAGGCCTTGGCCTTTCCGCCGGCGGCGCGATAGGTCAACGCCGTGCCGGTATCGCCGATCGCGCTGTCGACCGCGACGAAGCTGCCGGTCGCGTATTCCGCCACCAGCGACGACATGCCACCGATGCGGATGATACGTTTGGCGCCCAGCATTGCGAGTTCGACCAAAGCGATCTCGGTGGACGGCCCGCCGATACCGGTGGAGCAGATGGTCAGTCGCTGGCCCTCATAGATGCCGGTGATGAGGGCGAACTCCCGCTTGCGGCCGAAATCGGTGACGTCCTCCAGCATATCGGCGAGCAGCCGCACGCGGTCGGGATCTCCAGGCGTCAGCACGTTTTCGGCGATGTCGCCGGGCCCGCAGGGCAGATGCGGCGGACGACCGTTCTTCCAGGGGAAAGCAGCGCTCGTCCTAGCCATTCTTGGCGCCTTTCCAGGAGAGCAGCCGGTTTTCCAGGATGGTGAGCGCGACGTGCAGAGCCAAGCCGAGCACCACGGTCATCAGGACGGCGGCGAAAAGCAGGGGCGTCTTGTAAGTCGCCGCGGCAAAGGTCATCAGGTAACCCAACCCGAACTTGCCGGCCATCCACTCCGCCAGCACGGCGCCGACCAGCGCCTGCACAGCGCCGATCTTCAGCCCGACGAAGACTTCCGGCATCGCGGACGGCAATTCGATCTGGCGGAAGCGCTGAACGGTGCTGAGGCCCAGAAGTCTTGCGAGATCCTTCATCTTCGGGTCGAGAGACCGGAAGCCGGCGATCGCGCCGATGAAGACCGGAAAGAAGACGAGCGAGAAGATGAGGATGATCTTCGACATGATGCCAAAGCCGAACCAGACGACGAAGAGCGGCGCAAGCGCGATCTTCGGTGCCGTCTGGAGAATGACGAGCGGTCCGTCAAGCCAGACCGCGAGCTTGGGGAACCGCGTCATGGTGTAGGCGAGTGCGATCCCCGCGATGCAGCCGAGCACCAATCCGAGTATGATGTTCTGCAAGGTGAACCCGAGATGCAGCCAGAGCTCGCCGGTCAGGGCGATGCCCACCAGCGCATTCCAGGTGCGCACCGGCGACGGCAGGAGATAGGTCGGCAGCGCCATCGGTCCGGTCGCAAACCACCAGGCCACGAGAAGCACGACAAGTGCCAGCGCGTAATCGATCCAAGCGGTCAGGCGCCGGCGCATCAATGCGCCTCCCCGCCCGGCGTCCGAAGATCACGGCGAAGCTGCGCGACGAGCGCATGATAGGCCGGATCGAGCTTGGTCTCCTCGCCGCGCGGGCGGGGCAGACCGACATCGTGGACGCATTTCAGCTTGCCGGGGCGCGCGGTCATCACCATCACCCGGTCAGCGAGGTAGGCGGCCTCCTCAACACTGTGAGTGACCAAGAGGATGGTCTTACCGGTCGACTGCCAGATGCGCAGCAGCTCGTCGTTCAGCGTATCGCGGGTAAGAAGGTCTACAGCCGAGAAGGGCTCGTCCATCAGCAGGATCGGCGGATCGTCGGAGAGCGAGCGGGCGATCGCCGCGCGCTGGCGCATACCGCCGGAAAGCTGGCGCGGCAGCGCCTTTTCAAAGCCAGAAAGCCCGACCATCTTGATGAGGTCGAGCGCCACCTTGTCGCCTTCGGCGCGGCTGACCCCGGCAGTGTCGAGCGGGAAACGGACATTGTCGAGGATCGTTTTCCACGGCAGCAATACCGGCTCCTGGAAAACGAAACCGACCGGGCGCTTGCGGCCGGAGACGTCGAGCGTGATCGTACCGCCGGTCGCATGGTCGAGGCCGGAGATAAGGCGCAGCAAGGTGGACTTGCCGCAGCCGGAAGGACCGACGATCGAGATGAACTCGCCTTGCCTGATGGTGATGGTAACCGGCTCCAGCGCCGTCACCGTCCCATGGTCTGCGACGAATGTCTTGTGAACACCCGCAATGTCGATCATCCGCTCCGATTGCGCCACTAAAAACTCCATGCCTTAGAAGCGGGAGAGCCATTGGGTTTTCGGAGGAACGATGTCCTCTGCGACCGCCAGCCCACCCGGGAAAGCGGCCAAGCTTTCACAAAACTTTCACGGGCGCAAGAAAAATCTCAAAGTTGAGATTTGTATCAAAATTGCGCGGGCGAACTTCAATATAGGAATGGCGTTCACGCAGCGGCCTGTCTGTTCAAAACGTTCGTCTCGATGAAGTCAGCCGCCTGATCGCCCTTCAGGCTGCGCCGCCATAGCTGATCGGTCATGCCTCCATAGAGATCCACCGCCTCAGCCGCCGCCGTGATGGTCGCAACACCGACGCGGATATTGGCGAAGGAGCCAAGCCGGAAAGGACTGACGGCCACCTGCGCCTTGTCTGCCCGCTTGAAGATTTGGAAGCTTGCGCCCGGCATGGAATCGATCACGACGCCGATCTGCACGCCGATCGGCTGTTCGCGCAGCATGCGGACGATATTGGCGATCTCATCGCGGGCCGCCGCCTGGCGCTCGGACAACTTGACGCCTGGCGGATTGTAAGCGCCGATGAAGCCGACGCGGCCGAACTCCTCCAGCTCGGCAGCCGATACCAGGCTGACGATATTCGGGCGGCGGCGGCGGAAGGTTTCCTTGCGGGTCTTGAGGATCTCCATCAGGGCGCCGATCTCGCGGATTGCGGCTGCCCTGTCGCCCACATCCTGTGGAATGCTCTCGTCCAGCACTTTCGGCAAAAGCTCGTCGTAGCGGTCGGTGGTCAACAGATAGGAGACGGGGCCGAACATGACGGTGATCTGGTCCACATCCTCTTCCATCTGCCGCATGCGTTCGAAGAAGCTGATCGCCGAGGCAATGTATTCCACTCCGACACCGAGCAATGTCGGGAGTGAAACCCCGAGCAGGTCGGCGATCTTGCCAAGCGTATCGACTTTGGGCGGCTTGCCGGACTCGTAGCGATAGATGGCTGCGCGGGAGACGCCGGCCCTGACGGCAAGCTCCTCCGGCGTCAGCCCTGCTCCCATGCGAAAGGCGCGAAGGCGACGCCCGACATCCTCGGTGGAACTCACGATGTCCAAGGCGATTCCTCTCGTCACGTTGTTGTTAAATCTTCGACTCTCTATACAAAAAATGGACAATTCGCAACGAAGATAATTACCATGCGAAAAATCTCATTTTTGAGAATCGTCTTGACAGTCCTCGCATTTTCAAAATAGGCTTTGTTTTTGAACGCAGGGAGCACCCTATGACGTCCGACCGCCATTTCGCCCGACGCTGATCTTAGCGACCGGCCGCGCGCGACGACCCGGGCTTGCCCCGGGGATCCACGTCGTCCATTCCCAACAGACATGCCTTCGCCCGGCGGCCAGAACCGCCGAAAGGCATTCTTTTTTCGATTCCGGAAACTGTCATGCCCATAAACCTTTGCGTCATTCCCGATTCAGCCTCTTCCGACGTTTCAAGGCACGTCTCGATCCACGAGATGGAGTGCCGCATCAAATCCCATGAACAGGTGAACGGCCAATACCGACTGCTCGTACTTGCCGCTCCGTCCTGCGTCCTCAATTGCGAACCGGGCCAGTTCTTCCATCTTCTCTGCCCGCAGACGGACCGTTTCCAGCCCTATCTGCGTCGGCCTATGAGCATCTATTCCTATGACCGGTCGAAGGGCGAGCTCTCTTTCCTCTATAAGGTCGCCGGCACCGGCACAGGCGCCATGGCGGAGCTTCGGCCGGGCGAATTCTTGAATGTCGTCGGACCACTCGGGCAAGGTTTCCAAATCCGGCCAGAATGGCGGCGGCCGCTGCTGCTCGCCCGCGGCGTCGGGCTTGCGACGCTAGCGCCACTCGCCCAAGAATACGCCCGCCTCGGCAAGAGGCCGGTGGCCATCTGCAGCGCCCGCTCACCGGAACTCCTGATGTCGGCCGATCTCTTCCGCTCCTTTGGCGCGGAGGTCATCACCGTCACTGATACAGAAGGCAATTCCGGTGTCGAAAACCTGACGCCGCTGGTCGAAGGCCTGATCCGCAGCCGAGGCATCGACGCCTTCTTCACCTGCGGTTCCGCGCGGCTCGTCCGGATGCTGCAGGCGATCGGGGCCCGCCACAGCATCGGGGGCCAGGTCGCGCTCGAACAGCACATGGCCTGCGGCATCGGCATGTGCCAGGCCTGCGTGCGCCCCTTCCGGCGCGATGGCGGCGCGGTAAATCTTCGGGTTTGCCGCGAAGGTCCTGTCTTCGGCCTGCAGGAGGTACTGTGATGGCCGACCTTTCCACGAAAATCGGCGCACTGACGCTCAAGAACCCGATCATGCCGGCTTCCGGCACATTCTCAGAGGAGCTTGCCGAGGTCTTCGATCTCGAATGCCTCGGCGCTCATGTGACGAAGACCATCACGCGCGCCAAGCGTGCCGGCAATCCCGTACCCCGCGTCTGCGAAATCAATGGTGCGATGCTGAACTCGATCGGAATCCCGAGCAAGGGCGCTCAGGCATTCATCGACAACGTCGTGCCGTTTTACGCCGATTACGACGCACCGCTGGTGATCAGCGTCTCCGCCAATACGGCCGATGAATTCGCCCGCTTTGCCGAAGAGGTGAGCGTGCCAGGCGTGGCGGCGATCGAAGTCAATATTTCCTGCCCCAATATCGAAGACGATGGCAAGGCCTTCGCCATGCGGCCGGTCGCAACCGGCGACGTCATCAGAAAGATACGTTCCGCAACGCACCTGCCGCTTTGGGCAAAGCTGTCGCCCAACACAGGCGAGGTCGTCGAAGTCGCGCAGGCAGCGGAAGCGGCGGGCGCCGATGCGCTCGTTAGCGCCAACACCATGCTTGCCATGGCGATCGACAGCCGCACCGGCCGGGTGACGCTCGGCAATATCATGGGCGGGCTTTCCGGTCCGGCGCTCAAGCCGATCACGCTGCGCATGACCTATCAATGCGCCCGCGCCGTCTCCATTCCTGTCATCGGCTGCGGCGGCATCGCCACCATTGACGACGTGCTCGAATACCTGATCGCAGGCGCGCGCGCCGTGCAGGTCGGCACAGCCACCTTCATCAGCCCCACTACCATGCCGCGCCTCATCCATGAGTTGGACCAAGTTCTCGACGAACGCGGCCTTTCTTCCGTCAGCGGGCTGATCGGCACGGTCAAGGGCGCCGACGAAGCCATCACCCTTGCGGAGTATGTATGATGAATGCCGCCGTTCTCGAAAGACCCGCATGCTTTGATATCGGCAGCCTGGCAGAAAAGCTGTTCGCCGAGATCGCCACGCGTACCGCCGACGTCGAAGGCGTCAGCCGCCCCGCCTTCTCGAAGATCGAGACCGGCACGCTGCAGTTCCTGGCCGACTTCGCCCGCTCGGAAGGTCTCGCCGCGCAATGGGACACCGGCCGCAACGCCGTCTTTTCGCTGCCTGAGCATGCCGATGCCGCGCAATACATCCTCGTCGGCTCACATGCAGACAGCGTGCCGCGCGGCGGCAATTTCGACGGGCTGGCCGGCGTGCTGGCCGGGCTTCTCTGCCTCGTCCGGGCAAGGCGCGAAGGCTCACGTCTGGCCGAACCGGTCAAGGTCATCGCCATGCGTGGCGAAGAGAGCGCCTGGTTCGGCCCCTGCTACATAGGCTCGAAAGCGATGCTCGGCATCTTGTCCAGGGCCGAACTCGCCGCCTGCCACAAGCAGGACGGCCGCACGCTTGACGAGCATATGGAAGCTGTCGGCATCGACATGGCATCCGTTCGCGTCGGCAAGCCGCTTCTTAACCGCGCCGCCGTCAAGGCCTACCTCGAAGTGCATATCGAACAGGGACCGGTGCTGATCGAGCGAAACCTTCCGGCGGCGGTCGTGTCCGGCATCCGCGGCAACTTCCGCTACAAGAAGATAGCCTGCTTCGGAGAGGCCGGCCATTCCGGCGCCGTTCCCCTCGCATACCGACACGACCCGGTGCTGGCCATGGCGGAACTCCTGAATGTGCTCGATGCTGCCTGGCACGATTTCGTCGCCAAGGGCCGCGACCTCGTCGTCACCAGCGGCATGGTCTCGACCGACCAGCAGAAGCACGCGCTTTCCCGTATTCCGGACAGCGTCGAATTCAGCCTCGACATACGCAGCCAGGATCGCGAGATGCTGGAAACCATGCACGCTCTCGTCCTCAAGCATGTCGCCCGCATCGAGCGCGAACGCAGCGTCCGCTTCGATCTCGGCACGGCGCTGTGGACCAGCCCGGCGCTCTGCAGCAAGCCGCTTATCGCAGCACTTGCCCGGGCTGCGGAAACGATCGGCATTCAGCCGGCGCTCATCCCCTCAGGAGGCGGCCATGATGCGGCCGTCTTTTCCGAAGCCGGCATTCCATCCGGCATGATCTTCATTCGAAACCGCAACGGATCGCACAATCCGCAAGAGGCGATGGAGATCGACGATTTCAAGACCGCCGCCTCCGTCCTCTACGAGTTCCTGCGTAATCCAAACCAAGCCCTTCACCCAGCCAAGGCTGCCAGCCAGACTGCAAAGGAAACCGGTCCCATGTTCACCAAGATCACCGATATCATCCGTCAGAAGGGCAATGCGGTGCGTGCCTATCACGCCGCCGTTGCGGCCGCACAGGAGGCCGCGATCGTCGATCCGGATCGCGCCGTAGGCTATTTCATGCTGGGCCTCGCGGCACAGGAGTTTGCGGACGCCAATTATGGTGAGCCCCTCCATGCCCATGTTTTCGATCAGGAATTGTCGAGACTTGACGGGTACGCCAGCATGCTGGATACGGCATTTGCAAATCCGGACGCCGACGTTCGTCTTCATGCGCTCTCGACGGTGGCCCTGGGCCTGGTTGGCCACCGCCAGCGGCCTGAGGAAACCGCATCCACGTCCGGCCAGAGCAAAACAAGTCAAGCCAATGAGGTTACATCCTGAAAGCACCTCCGGCGCGCAACTGAAATTTCCCGCCATCGGCAAGACGAGCGGCGGGTTGCCAGAGGGAAGCGGCATTGTCGCTCCGGCTCCTCACCGCACCTGCCGGGGGTCCGCCTCGAACTACTCTGCGAGATTGCCTGAAAGAAGCCCGCCACGTGTTTAATGGCTGCCGACAGGAATCTGATTGGCGGCAGCGATGCGCCGCCCGTCATACCGCCTGCACCGAGCCACTCTTTTTGCGGCCTTGCAGATGAGGGGGAGCAGGCGATGAAAATCACATCGTTCGATATCAATGGAACGGCGCATTTCGGAGTGGTTCAGGCGAAAATGTCATCGACCTCTCCACCCGTGATACGTGATATCTTGATTGACGCCCGGCCCAGGTTTGGTCAGGTGTTTAGCCAGAGAAGAGGTCGTATCCAGTGGCTCGTCAAGCGGATCTCGATAATCCCCGCATAACATACAGCCTGGCAAGCGGGATGGTTGCCCTTGCTGACCTCGATCCGGTCGGCCTTATGTCGAAGGCCATCTCCAGATATTCGACGATGGCATCCAGATTCTCGACCGCGTAATGCACAGGGCGCAGATATTCGAACATGATCCCTCGTCCTGCTCATGTGTTTCCTCCCGGAAGCATCACTCCGATCTGTTCGGTTGCGCGATCTCGCTCCCGTCCGATTAATCGCCGCGTCGTCCCGGCCCTTAACATGAAGCCTCGCGCCGCTGGATGCCGCCCTTCAACTCTGGGCGACGTTTCCGGAAAGACGCAGTGACCACGGCCGGGTCGATCGCCGATCAGGCTACCGAAGCAGATCGGCCTGGCGTCCGAGTCTGCCGGACGGGGCTTCACTTTATCGACCCCTGGGAGAGGAGAAGCGGGATCGAATGCGGCTTAAATTATCCCCCATGCCCGAAACCTCCCCCTCCCGGTCAGCTCGCGCAGGTTCAGCTCGCCGACGATTTTCAGCGCGCCCTGCGGCGTGACCCCCAGTACTTCGGCGATCATGGCGGCCGAGACCATGGGCTTCGCCAGCACGAGCTCGATCAACTGCGGCAGCCTTGATGACTGGCGTTTTCCGGCAAGCCGATGCTGCATCTGCTGCTTTGCCAAGAGCAGCCGATCATGCTCTTTCAGTCCGGCTTCTGCAGCTGCGGCCAGCGCATCGAGAAAGGCGAGTAGTCGGATGTTGCGATCGCGGCTGGTGCGGCGCTCGCGTGGGATGGCTTTGAGGCCGAGATTGAACGCGGCCAAATGCACTGCGGTGATATCGGCCTCACGCAACAGCGAGGCGGCAAGCAGCCGACCGAGCCAGGGCGCGTGCTGCAGCACCTGCAGCTGATTCCAGGCATCGAGAAGCAGCACGGCGCGCAGCAGGGGCGGCAGTCCTTCGGTTTCGGACAGGACGATTCGCCATTCGGCAAGACGTTCGCCCTCATCCCAGTCCGGCTCGTAGACGAGCGGATTTTTTTCGCGTGGAGCCGGAGGCGATGGCGATGGCTGGAGCGCGCCGGATAGCACCGCTTGGGAGCGGGCAAGCACCGCATCCATTTCCGCCAGCTCTTTTGCGAACGGATCGAAGAGAGCCTCCTCCCCGATCGACTTCAGCTCCACCGGCTCTTCCGCATCCGGCGCTGAAACCATCGGACGCGTCGCGGGGCCTGACGCCAGGCTGCCCCTCCCTCCCCCACCGCGTAAGCTTTGCAGCCCGTCGGCAGTGAGCGCCCAACTCCGCGGGTGGGCAAGAATCCGGCGTCGGGTTCGCAGCACGTCGTGGGCGATGGTGAGTTCGTGGCTCGGGGCGCGGATGCTCATGCCGGCCTCGTAGAGGACGAGGTCCTCGATATGCACGAGCTCGCCGTCGATCCACAGCGACGCGGCCGCGTCGGCGAAATGCACCCGCTCGATCCACCCCTGGCCGACCGGCGAACGGGATATGCGCTCATCGAGACGTGTGAGCGCCGCGGTCGCCGCCGTGACCGGGGTAACCAGCGTCTGGAGGAGCAGCTTGGCGAGATCGTAACGCATTGAAGTTATTATGGCCGATTCGCATTATGAAAGCGAATTCCGTGTTTGGTTTCGCTACTGCCGCGTTAACCATGCCGGATCTGAATGACCAATGAAACCAGTTGTCGTCCTCCGCAGCCCAACAACGAATCCCTGCCATCTCAAGCGATCCGTCTCAAGGGTCGAGCACGCCGGACCGGGGCCTGATGAGACAACTGTCTCCGCCCATGGGTCCCGATCTGCTTTGGAGCGGAATCAGCAAATCGTGGAATGCCTTTGTCGGAGATAATACAACAATTGCTGCACAAGTCGATGACCCAGTTGCCAGCTATTACAACGATGCTGAAGGAAGATCAGGCCACACAGCCAGACTGATGACCTATGACCGGCGGCGAACGGCTGAACTTTCATGCAAAATGGGCATGGCATCGCGTACCGCGTCCGCAATGGAACTTTCCTGCTGCTTACTGAAGCGGAAGACGACTCAGTGTCCCTTTACACCCTGATTCTGCCCCTTTGCGACGCATCTATCGATGAGACGGGATCAGAAATTAGAACTGCAAGTCGAAATTATGCGGAGGCCCTTTTCCAATTGGAAACAGTATGCTTTCGCGCAACTCATTGGCAAAAAACACATTTTCGAATTTTCCCGCGCGGCATGCAACGGTGGAATGCCAATTTTTTAACGGCTCGCTAACCTTATTTCTCTGGACGCCGAAATGGAATCATGGCCATTGTTGGCGGAAGTTGGCCGATAAAACGGTGGTTGGCCGCCAAGAGGGAAAGATGGCGCTAAGGAATCAGCAACAAGACGAACCGACCGGTTTCGAGGATGCGGCAAGCAAGATCGTCCGACATGCCGACCTGTTATCGGCGCAGTTGCAAACGCTTCGAGCCCGGATGTATCCGCCGAAAGCCCAGAAAGGCCTGCGGCATTTCCTGACGAATGAAGTTTCAAAGCTCACGTCGATACCAGATTCGACGCTCAAGTTGCTGTCCAATGAAGGTCGGGGTCCCGTGCCCAGCCGGCTCGAGAACAATCACCGAGCCTATACGCTTACCCAAATCAACGAATTGCGGGTCTTGATGGCTGAGCAAAAGCCTGCAGAAGCCCTCCGGTTCCTGCCCCA
Source organism: Neorhizobium descurainiae (assembly GCF_051400715.1). Taxonomy (NCBI): domain Bacteria; kingdom Pseudomonadati; phylum Pseudomonadota; class Alphaproteobacteria; order Hyphomicrobiales; family Rhizobiaceae; genus Neorhizobium; species Neorhizobium descurainiae. The sequence continues at coordinate 61,053 of NZ_JBLFFK010000014.1, read as the reverse complement.
TCGGCGGCCGGGCGAGCATTTGCAGGTCTTGGCAATCGCCAACTTCAAGGGTGGAAGCGCCAAGACCACAACGAGCGTACATTTGGCGCAATATCTCGCATTGCATGGCTTCCGCGTGCTTGCAATTGATCTCGACCCCCAGGCATCCCTTTCGGCCATGTTCGGCGCGCAGCCGGAAGTCGACGTTCACGCGAACGAGACAATTTATGCCGCGCTCCGATACGGTGACGACGAACGCCGTCCCATGCGGGATATCATCCGCAAGACCTATTTCGATGGCATCGATCTCATTCCCGGCAATCTCGAAGTCATGGAGTATGAGCATGAGACCCCTCGCGTTCTTGCACAGCGAGCAGGATCATCGGGCGGGATCTTCTTCGAGCGCCTGCGTCTTGCCCTGGCGGAGGTGGACTCTGATTATGACGTCGTCATTCTGGATACACCCCCTTCGCTCGGTTTCCTCACTCTCGGCGCGATCTACGCATCGACCGGCATGATCATCACCGTCCATCCCGCGATGCTCGACGTTGCGTCGATGAGTCAGTTTCTTCTGATGATGGGCGATCTGATGCAGGTGCTGAATGAGAGTGGGGCGACGCTCCATCAGGACTTCTTCAAGTATCTGGTGACCCGCCATAATCCAAACGATCAGCCGCAGTCGCAGGTCGTCGCCATGCTTCGCCACCTTTTTGGCGAGGATGTATTCGTGCCGACAGCGATCGAAAGCACGGCAATCGAAGCTGCCGGCCTCGCCAAACGCAGCCTTTACGAGCTGGAGATGGGGCAGATCGGTCGTGACACACATCGTCGCGCGCGGGAAGCCTTGGACAGCGCGAACGAAGCGATCGTAGACTTGATCAAGAAGAGTTGGGGGAGAACATGACAAAGCCTCCCAAGCGGTCTTCCATCACCGCAAGCTTTCAAGCCTTAGCTGCCGATATCAGGGCGGGATCCCCCTCCCCCACCGAACACGCCGCCCCCGTCCCGGCGCCGGCGCGCGTGGGTGCGGGGGTGATAAGCGTCACGCATCGGGCAATCAGCGACATCCGCAACGAGCGGGATCGGCTTCAGGCATTGCTGGATGCAGGAGCTGCCGGATCCGTGGAGCTTGACACAGCCGTAATAGACCCCTCGCCTTTCCCCGACCGCCTCCCTGATGACGGCGACACAGATTTCCTACTTTTCAAGCAAAACCTGGAAGCCGAAGGCCAAAGAGTTCCCATTCAGGTGCGGTCGCATCCTACGAAGGCAGGCCGCTATGAGGTCGTCTATGGCCATCGGCGGCTTCGGGCAGCGCGAGAACTCGGGCGAAAGGTCAAAGCGCTCGTCATTGAGATGTCCGACCACGATCTCGCCGTCTCCCAAGGCATCGAGAATGCAAGTCGGCAGGATCTGAGTTGGATCGAGCGTGCACTTTTCGCCTCGCGCATGGAACAGGCAGGCATCAAACCGCGAGATATCAAGGCCGCGCTTGCAATCGACGATCCAGAGCTTACCCGCATGCGGTCTGTGTACCGGTCGGTTCCATTGGATCTGATCGAAGCGATCGGTCGCGCGCCCAAAATCGGCCGGCCACGGTGGGGTGAGCTCGCCAAGCTTCTGGCTAATGACGCCGCCATCGACGCTGCGCGCAAGACCTTGTCAGCTGACAAGGTGCGGGGGGATTCCAACGAGCGGTTTCAGCACATCTTCTCGGCGCTGACGACGAAGAAGCCGCCATCGCAATCAAACGACCTTGAGCTCATTGCCAAGAGCGGAGACCCCTTGGGAAAGCTTCGTATCTCGTCCAAGGAGCTGCGTATGACGCTGGAAGGTAAACGGGGCGCGGCGTTCGCGGCGTTCCTCCAGGATCAGATGCCAGATTTGATCGACCGGTTCGAGGCGCGGGACTCAAGCGAGTAAGCCAGCCGCCCGGCCGCGCATCACACTGTTTGAGTATGGAAATGAGATCCTAATCGGAAAGAAAGGTAGCAACTGGCAAAAGAAAAGGCCCCCTAACGGCGAACCATTCGAGAGCCTTTGGTATTCTTGTAGCGAAGATAGCAATAGCTCTCCCCGAATCAGTTGTCAATGATTTCGCGCCGTATCGGTGACCGTTTTCGTTTTGCCTGAAGCATAGAGGCGAAGATGGACCCGAATATAGGAACGACGCCCTTCGGGCGGCGGTCGATGTCGCTTGCGCTGCTTGCAACCCAAATGAGGGTTGAGCAAGCAACGCTGGAGGCGCCGGTCGATAAGTGGAAGCTGTTTCGCAGCTTATGTCATGCTAAGGACAAGCTGGGAGTGACTGATCGTGCTCTCGCGGTCTTAAATGCGCTCTTGAGCTTTTATCCCCAAAACGAACTTGACCCGTCTGAGGCACTTGTCGTCTTCCCTTCGAACGCGCAGCTATCGCTCAGAACCCACGGAATGGCCGAACAAACCATTCGCCGCCACCTGACGGTGCTCATTGCGGCGGGTCTCCTGATCCGTCGCGACAGCCCCAATGGAAAGCGGTATGTTCGCCGAAATCGTTCGGGCGCGATCGATGCCGCCTATGGGTTTTCCCTGCGACCTTTGGCTGTCCGGGCATCAGAGATCGACGCCCTTGCACGGGAAGTCGATGCCGAACGATCGGCGTTCTTGCGGCTGAAAGAAAAACTGTCGCTCCTCCGCCGGGATATCAGCAAGTTGATCCAGTCTGCCTTGGAGGAGCGGCTTCAGGGTGACTGGGAAGAAATGCAGGTCGCGTTTATCAGCATGCTGCGCGACTTCCCGCGGCGGCCAACCCGGCCCCAACTGGAGTGGGCCCTGGACAAGTTGAGCTATATCTACGCGAACGCGCTTAAGCAGTTGAACATTCTTGAAAAAGAGAAAAATGTAAGCGGCAATGCCTATCAAACTGAGCGGCACATACAGAATTCACAATCTGACTCCCATCTTGAATCTGAACCGAGCTTCGAAACCGGTCCGGATATTACAGATGCGTACCCATCAGACGTTTGCGAAGAACTCGTTCCGAAGGAATGCGCAAGCAACCCCATGCTGCGTCGTGGGACGGCAAAGGCCGCGGCTGGAGCGGCGGTAAGGTCTTTCCCGTTGAGCCTGGTGCTGAGGGCGTGCCCCACCATTGCGTACTATGGACCTGGCGGCACCGTATCGAATTGGCGGGATCTGATGTCAGCTGCCGTTGTCGCGCATACGACCTTGGATGTGAGCGCCGCTGCGTATCGCGATGCCTGCGAGATCATGGGTCCGGAAAATGCCGCAACCGTTATCGCCTGTGTTCTCGAGCGAGGCGCCCATATCAATTCTCCTGGAGGGTATTTGCGGGATCTCACGAGGCGCAGTGAAAGAGGCGAGTTCGCCATTGGCCCGATGCTCATGGCGCTCCTACGAGCCAATGGGACCTTAGACCGACAGGCGAGCTAGCGAGGCCACCCGGGAACTACATCCGAAGAAACCTTGTCAGCTGACAAGGTTTGGCGCCCGTTCGACGGAATTGCGCACGACACCTGTGACTGACGAGGCGCAAAGTGAGTACTTTTCCGAAATAAGGTCCAACGCCAATTGCGCAAGATACTGCCCATAGGCTCCGGTTTCGGTCCGTTTGGCGATCACCGCCGATCAGCTCGTCGCCCGAGAAGGGCCGCCCGGATTTGCTCCGTCCTGGTTGCTTGCGGAGAAGCAGAAGGAGTGGCCGCCTGCGTGGAAATGTCCTCCGTCCGGTCCTGCTTTAAACTCAGGAAACGTTGCTGCGCGGCGGAACGATCCTCTGTCGTCAACGGCTCAACAGGGTTGCCATGAATATCGTGACGCATGGAATCGGGCTGCGCGCTGGCGAAATAATAACGCTTTGAACGAACATAAGCTCCGGTTGCTCGACGCAGCGCAGTCACGCCGCATTCCGAATTTAGCAGCGATCTGATCTCCTGGAAAAGGCCAAGAGCGAAGGGGCGGATGGGATCACCCACCTTGGAAGGGAGAACCCCGATTGGATGAATCAGCATTGCGTTTATCGCTTCAGACTTCTTCACGTCCAGTTCCGTTGCCGCGATCGGTCCACGGCTGACTTTCCAGAGTTTATCCATAGGTTGCACTCCATGCGGATTTCATAAGATCCGAGTCGGAATTGATGCTAGGCATCTTGTGTTTCAATCGGATCACGGTGGCGGCGGTATTGCCTCATAGAGCTTCCCGATACAAGCCATCTGTCCGTTGTGGGGCTCTCGACCGAGGCGGTACCCCCCAGGGTGGCCGAAAGTCAGCTGATCGCCTGTCTGAATCCGCATTCGAATGCAATGGCGTGACGGGCGGATCAAGGGGTGCTTTGAGCTTGGAGCGCAGCGGCGAGGAGGAGACTATGGCACTGTTGGCGGTCGTCCACCGGACGGCGAATGCCTGAGAACCGGAATACCCCTGCCTCGGCAAACCCGAGAACAGTATGACGCGCTCGCGCAGACCTCGCAGTGTGCTACTCGACTATCCCCAGCACGGCTGCTCCGCTCCACAAAAACCTGGCTCTCTCTGGTGAGGGAGAGACGTTCGGCAACCATGGTCTATAATAAGAGCGAAAAGCAGACCGTGCCCTTTGGGGATCGCTCCATATCGATTGCAGATTGGGTCCATTAGCCTGGCAACCGATTTCAGCGACAAGATGATCTCAAGGCGGCGCGGTTGCCGATGACAGCCTTCGCTCTTCAGCGCCTTCACATCGCAGCCGTTCTCCGAAGAGCGGCCTTGGAAATGCCAGAGCTGACAGGCGAGGCGCTCTTCAAGTGGACGCCTCGTGGCGATCGTGATGGCGTTTGTTGCAACATTCGGTGGGCGTGCAGGCCAGGCGATTTGTTTCGAAATTTTTTATGTTCGACCTCATGAAGAGGGCCAGGCCCTCCCGTTGTCACTATCCGCTCTGCGCAGCACATCATAAAGAGGTTGCACGGCGTTCAGAGAGCCTTTTGAGCGAGCAGAGCGAGCCGGGTAGGGCTTGTCCTTTGGCTCAATGAACGACTGCTGTCTCGATCGGGAGGGAAACACGTTGCAATGCAATCTCAACGGTCGTTTTAATCGCCGACAGCGCGTGCGGTTTATAGCGGTTTTTTCACCAAAAAGCGCGCACCTTATTATACTCCTCCCATAGATTCGCCTCCCCAATCACGGAACTAACCTCGATCTGGTCGCCTCGTCGGCCAGGATGGGCGCGGTGGCGCGGACGCGATATCGCTGAATGCGAGGCCAGCTTCCCCGCCGGGTATTGCTCCGAAATCGCCGGATGATCAGAACCGCTTCGATCCACTGTGGTTCGGTTGCTGGGGGTGATCGCCTTGTCCTCAAATCGGCAAGGTCGCCGCCAGAATGCTCGGCCGCGGCGAAGCGGAGAGCGCGTGGCGCGACACGGGTTACGTTGACGGCCGCCGGCGACGATCCTGGATCCGCCGGAACGCCGTCTTTGGCCACGTGAATGCTCTCGCGCAGGTCGAGCACACTTGGGCGGCCGGGACCAATGAATGCATGAACTAGGGAATGGGACGCCGGCGTCTGATCCGATAGACCTGATGGGGCGGCATTGACAGCACAGGGGAGTCCACTGACGACAGCACCGGCTGGCCCTCGACCGACGGAGGATCGCCGTCGGGGCTTGGCGTGAAGGACAGGTTACGACCGGCGACCGACCGGATGGTCGATTGCGCCGCGACAAGCGCGTCGTAGGCGACGGGCAGCCCGTCCGGCCCACGGGCAGCGCGCAGCCGCGCGGCGGCGTGACCGCGGAACAGGCCACGGCCGATGTCCTCCTCGCGCGACCAGATCAGCTTGACCGGCCGCCGGCGGTGCCGAGCCGCGAGGAAGGCCGCCTCGGCCACCACATCCTGATCGCTGCGACGGCCGAAGGCGCCGCCATTCATCGTGATGTTGCAGGCGCCAAGGCGATCTATTTCCTGCGCCCCAACTTCATCCAGACGTTGCGAGTGGAGCAGATGGCCGAAGTGGCGCGTATCATTTCAGCTTTTCCTGCACGGCCTGATAGACGGTCCGCACTACGGGCTGGAAACCAAGACTGCGGGCAAGTGAGACATCCATGTGCAGGCGCCACGGATTCTCGAGGGGCGAGGAGTCGACATCGGCGGATGGAACCGAAGGCCGATTTCGTGGCCTCTTCACGAATGCCTAAGAACTGGCAGAATCCGCGAACCTGTCGCTTGGTCGGAGGAAATTTGAGCTTCTGGGCATTCGTCATGGCGTGGTTGTGGGCAACGTCCCGACGCCTTGCCTCAGAACGGTTGAGTCGGTTCCGCCCCGCGCCTCTTTGCCGAAGTGAACGAGGATCGCTTTGCAGGCTTGCAGACCGGGCGGCGCGGGCTCAGGCACTAGCGCAGATCTTCGCGTCGGACACAACGTTCGCATCCTGCAACCGAAGCCAGACCCGCCAACGCGGGCCACCGATCCTTTCGATGGAGGTCACTTCGAGGCAGCCAACTTCAGACGTATTCCGGACGTGGAGGCCGTCGCAAGGCTGCGGCTCGAGATAGCCAATCTCGATGGCACGCACGCGATCTGACCGATCGTCCGTTCCCGGCCCGACAACGCGCAATTGTCGCCGTCTTTCCAGAGCGTGGCGCGTATCCCAAGTCTCCCGGACCGGAAGGGCGCGGCCGACCAAAAAGGCGACAAAGCTTTCAATGTCATGCCGCTGCATGCCGCTCTTGAGGATCGAAAAATCCTTATGCCCATACCCATCGTGAAGGACCCCGCCGACAATTGGGTATGGCAGGACGGATGCCACCAGATGAACGCCGTATGCGCGCGCATCCTCAAGTAGCGTAGTTCCCAGTCGATGCTCGCCATGACGTCGTCGCCGATTTTGAACGATCCGGTGTCGCCGGCCACAATATGGATGACTTGCGATCGGTTCGGCTCAGCCCATTTGGCGGCTTTCACCAGGTATTCGCGGCCCCCATGCCGCAATGTTCCCCGGTCGCCCGGCAGATTGAGGGATTTCCGGAAAGAAGACAGTGCGATCGAGCAAGATCGCGCCATTTCCAACTCCTGTTACGCGCGCCGGAATCTCCCGACAATACGGGTCCTCATAAAAATGCAACTCGTACGCATCGTTTCCTCGGCTGTTGTGATTGACCCTCTGTTTGCGGTTTAATTGATTACCTTCCATTGTAGGACAGCCATCATGCCACTTCCGGTAGAGTTGTCGACACAATCCTTTGTGGAGCGGAAGCTTTTTCCTCCTCTCAGATAATGATAGTCCGTTGACGCGCTATGACGCTCGCGCTCGGCAATTACGATGCTGTTGTGGTGGCCCGCCTAACGGAGAGCCCTTCCCCGCTTTGGATCGAAATAGATCTCCGTCACGCGAAATCGGCTGCCGGTCCTCTTGCACTGGACGATGACGTCGACGAGTGTCACCAGGAGATTGCGGATGTCGTCGCGTTGCAGATCCTGGCCGCCTTCAGATTCCTTCACCAGCAAGGTCAGCTGCTCGAATGCCAGGCGTGCCGAATTGGCGTGAACCGTCGTGATCGAACCTGGATGGCCGCTGTTTACGTTGCGAATATAGTAGAACGCCGTCCCGTCGCGCAGCTCCTGCAGCAGGATCCGATCCGGGCGCATGCGCAAGCAGGCTTCCAGCAGATCCTTCGCCCCAACTTTCGCGAGCCCTTGCCCTCCCTTCGAGTAAAACAACCGAACGTGATTGGATTGCGGAACCGCAAGCTCCGGCGTGTCTTCTATGGTGATAAGCCGTTCATCGTCCGGAATATGTCGGATCAACGCTTTCGACAGGGTCGTCTTGCCCGAGCCCGTCGCGCCGGAGATGATGATGTTCTTCCGGTCAATGACCGCCTGCTCGAGGAACGCCATATAGTCACCGGCCTTGTAGAGCTCGTGCAACTTCATGTCCGCCGGGCTGATCTCGTCAGTCACCCGCGCCACCTCCGAAAACAGGCCGCCGCTTGCCAGGTCGCTCAGCGTCAGCGACAGCGCTGACGGCTTGCGCAGGGTGATGCTGACCGTGCCCTTGGTGGTCGCCGGCGGGATAACGATCTGGATGCGCTCCTCGTTGGGAAGAGTGGCCGAAAGCAGCGGCCGCGTCTCGTCGATCGCCTGCTGCGAATAGCTTGCCACGGCCTTCGCGAGGCGCATGAGCTTGTCGTAGGTGAGGTCCGGCGCATCATGCGTGCGCCACCCTTCCCTGCCCTCCGTCAGCACGACACCCGGATGGTTTATGACGACCTCGTAGAGACTCTCGTCCTTCAGGAACGCCGAGATGGGGTTCAGCAGCTCGCGCACCACTCCGACATCGGCAGGCTCGCTCATTTGCTGATCACGCGCGATGCCGGACTGAAGTCACCCATCACCGCCCGGTCGTAGATCTTGGTGCGCGGCTCAGTCACCCGGAGAAATCGAGATCGCGGGCAACGAAGATCGACACCAGGGATCCCTGGTGCTTTGTGAGTGTCGGCGGAATGTTGATCGACTGCTCCACGGCGATCGCCGCGGCATCCTTGCCGGCATTCGTCGTGCCCTGTACATCGATATCCTGATCGCGAAGCTCGCCGCCGGCATGACTCGCGAGATCGCCGACGATCGACAAGAGCAGCGCGCTGCCGAAACGCTCCCACCAATGCGTATCGACATGGCCGTCGAACCCTGCCCGGCCCAGGGCATCCGTTGCCGGCGAGGCCAGTGTCACGATCACACCGGTCGGTGTCTTTGCACGGTTCCAAAGCACGAACAGGCGGTTCTGGCCGCGGCGAAGCCCTCCCCGATATTCTCCGACGACCTGGGTGCCCTTCTCCATCAAGACCACGCGGCCGTTGTCGGAGAGGATGTCGCGATTGATCACGCAACTCACGAAGCCTGGCTGGTCCGAGGACATCGCCGTTTCCAAAGTGCAGGGGATCGACGTGCCCATGGCGACGATGAAGTTGCGGTCGCCAAGATGACCTGCCTTCGATCCCTGCAGCGTCGTCGGTGTCAGCATGTGGTTGAAGCGCTGATCCTCATTCTCGGTCTGCGGCTGGCCCGGAAAGACGCCATCGGCTGGGACCGGAATGTACGGGGCGCCTCCGCTCGATACCGCGGCGCCAGAGTTTGAGCCCGACCGCCCGCCGCCATACGCCATAACCGGTGCGCGTCGTGCCGACTCCAGGAGCTCGTCGGCGGCAGGCACGCCCGCCGGCGCCGCGGACGGTGTAGGCAACTGGACCTGCGGGACCGGCAGCGCGACCGGAGCCGCCACCTCTTTGGCGGGTTCGAACGCCGTCGTCTGTCGAATGACAACCCGTTCGGGCTGCTTGGCGTCGCCGGATTGCTGCGGGGTGCGTAGCGACCAGAGCGCAAATCCGATGAATGCGACGACGGCGAAGACGACGACGCCGCGCTTTAGGATGACGTGCTCCTGCTTGCGGGATGCTTGCGTCTCCGCTCGCTCGCCTATGATGACCTTCTCCGGTTCATCCGCCATCGCCGCCCTCCCTAGTTCGATTTCGGCTGATTAGGTACTTTCACGACGCGCTCGACCGACGGCGACGTTGTGTTTGTGCCGGGGTTGATGCCAACCGGCGTAAATGCCTCGTTGAAGATGCACAGCGTGTCGCCGCCGCGGCGAAGGATGAATTTGCGGCTGATCGCATGGACGATCACCAGATCACCGGACACTGTCTTCGGCACGAGGCTCTCGCTTCCGTCCGAATTCTCGGTATAGATTGCGGGCATCTCCTGATCGCCGGAAAACGTGAATGTTGTGACCTTGCCGTTGTCGTAGACGGCTTGCGGCTCGATGGACGCCGAGCCTTGCGCCGAATAGCGCCAATTGCGCGGGCCGTACTGTTCGTGAACATTCAGCACTTTGTCGACGAAACCGGCCCGTTCGGCCTGAGCTCGCGCGGCCGCTTCGAGGCGCCTGCGCTCCGCTTCGTCCTGAGGATAGCGGAACTTGACATAGAAGTAGGTGTTCTCGCCGGCCGCCACCGATCCGTCCCGGACGGTGAGCTCCATCTGGTAGGAGCGCTTGGAGCCGTCACGCCGGGTCGTCACCACGGAGATGTTCGTGATCGGCTGGTTCTCGCGCGGCTTGAGAAACAGGATGTTTCCCGCCGGCGCGACTTCCCACGCCACGGTGTTGCCGAGAGCGACATGGGCGATTTCCTCGTCGACCGCGAACTCGACCTGCACGGACGACCTCAGCGTGCCGACGATCTTCGTGATGTTGTAAGGCTGGTAGTTCACGAAGCGCACGCGGTTGTCCTGGTCGGCGCCACGCGGAACCTCCAGCGCGTGCGCAACCGAGGAGAGAAAGGCTGTAAGGATCGTCCCTGAGACAAGGCGCTTGCTGATCAATTGATGGCCTCCGGATCGGCCCGATACTCGCTGACGACAAATCCGAGCGGGTTCACCAGCCGATCGGTCGAGGACATTGGAGCATTGGCATAGGTATAGGTGAGCGTCGCGACCCAATGGGTGGTCCGCACGTCCTCGCCGCGTGTTACCGTCTGCATGTAGCGAACGGAGACGACCGCCGAGCCGATGAGGGAGATCGACTTGACACTGATCCTTGCGGTCGCCGCGCGGCCATATATGTTTTGTGGAGACTCCGGGTTGCTGCCGCGATAGGTGGAGGCGAACCGCAACTGCTCCGGCTGGGTCGACAGGAGCGAAACGGTCCGGAAGTTCTCCTCGGCCTCCGACCAGACGTAACCCTCGCGGGCGCGGACATAACGCGCAGCGAAATACTTCGTGACCTCCTCGTCATAGGTGCCGGCGGTGGAGGTGAGAGCGGAAACGACATCGACGATGCCGGTCGAATTGTCGACCCGGATGACGAATGGCTCGACGGTCTTGAGAGGCGTCAGCGCCGCGAGCGCGACAATCGATACGCAGGCGAGCGTGCTGGAGACGAGTGCCACGAACCACGCGACACGTCTCGAGCGCTCCGCCTGAATGAGGCGGTCCTGATCGAAGCGCCGCGCTTTTTCAAAATAGGCCTTGAGGCTGTCTGAGGTGGTCATCAGCAACACCCTCAAGCCGTGCAAGCGCGGAAAGAGGCCAACTGGTCAGGGCGTGGTTCTGAGAGTGCGTAGGACAAGGCCGCTGTTTGCCGTGCCGTCTCGTCCATTGCCACAGGCGCCGAGGCGCTACCGCGATCGCTGACCCATTGCCACATCGAGCGATTGAGCGTCCGCCTGGCGTAGCCGTCGCACTTCGGAAGCGGATAGGACATGTTCGCGCAGCCAGTCACTGCGATTGCGACAAGAAGCAAAAGTGCTGCTCGAAACATCAAGAGCCAACCTGTCATCGTATTCCTTCCCCTCAGGGCCTAGCCGGTCCCTCTTGCAGAAAACCTGCGGGCAATCGCCCGTACGCCCCGGCCGGCCGTGCGCCCAGCCACGGCCGCGCCCCAGGTCAGCGTGCTTTCGTGGGCGTCCCGCTGGGCCGAGTAACCGTAGGTGAGCGAGGCCCCGCCCGCCGCCAGCGCCGAGGCGATGCCAGGCAATTGATAGAAGACGTAGAGCGACGCGATGCAGATCGCGCAAAGGGCGATCGGGCGCATCAGCACGTCGGCATAGGATTCGATTGCCGTAAACGTGCTGTCGATGCTGGAAATCAGGAGTGAACCCACGGCAACGACCAGAACCTGCAGAATGACGAAATTGACGAGCTGGCCGATCCACGCCTCGGTGAATCGCCGCGTGCTCTGGAACATCGCAAGAGCGACGAAGATCGGGCCGATCGCCAGCACGATCGCCAATGCCAGCCGAGCATAGAGCGAGACGATGTAGCCGATCGCGGCGACGACGAAGCTCGCGCCGATGACCAGCATGCCCCCGATCCCCGTTACGATATCGACGGGCCAGGAGGCGCGCGACCAGATGTCATTGGCCGAACTCTGACCCTTGTCGAGAAGCGCATCGAAGGTCGAGGCACTCGGCTGGGTGCCGACATTCAGAGCACTGGAAATCTCCCTGGGCAATGTTTCGAAGAAAAGGTCGCTGACATAGGTCTGATAGTCGGCGGCATTGCGCACCAGCATCAGGATGATCGCGAGTTTGATGGCTCGGAACGCGAAGTCCAGGATAGGCTCCTGAATAGAGCCCCTCAGGACAAGGTAGCCGTAAAGGACCACATAAAGGGTGAGCGCTGCGGTCAGCGGCCCGGTCGCCCACGACGCGATGTTCGAGGTGCCCGACGAAATGAAGTTCTGAAGCGGGAACTGGAACTGACTGTCGACGAACGAGAAGACCTGATACACGCGTCAGCCTCCTAATGCTTCGTTCATCCGCTTAAGGCGCGCCCTTGCGTCGGCGGCCTCGGCGTTGACGCAGGACGGACTGTTGCAGCGCGCGCCCGGATCGTTCCGGCACTTGGCCAGTTGATCGGCAATTGGCTTTTCGCCCGCAAGGTATTCGTCGACCATCGGGACTGTGATGACCTCCGGGCCAGGGCTGAAATAACTGTAGACGTTCCAGGTGGCGGCCCCGCCGACCGCGATTCCCACGATAACGGCGATGACGCGGATCATTGCAACGCCGCCTTCATTGCATCCAGGCGCTTGCGCCAGTCTTCGACCTGGCGCTGCTGGTCGACCTGCGCCTGCGCCGCCTGGATCATCTGGAGCCCCTGCATTCGCAAGACGTCGATCTGCAGAAACGCGCTTTCGGCCTGGAGCCTTGCCTGCAGATCGGCGATCTCCTTAGCGTCAGAGGCGCTCGATATATGCCTTCGCAATTGATCGATGCCGTCGATCCGCTTGGTGGCGGCCTCATATATCTGCTGGCCGAGGCTCAACTGCCCGGCATTTCGTTTCTGCACGCGGGCGAGCTCCTCTGCATAGAAGTCGTTGGCCGTGGTCCGATAGGTGGAGTTGGCGTCCAGATGCCGGGATGCGCTTTCGCCGAAAACGCCCGACCCGTTGCCCTTGAACAGCCCCTCGAGCGCCGCGAAATCCTGGGGCAACGCCTCGCGGATCGCCGGGTCGTTGAGCAGGTTCGCGACGTCGCCCATGTTGGTGAGCTTGTTCAGAGCGTCGAAGAGCTGATCAGCCTTCTGAATTTGCGTGTTCAGAGCATCGAGCTGCGACTTCAGCTGAGCGATGCTCTCCACCTGCTTCAGGATCGCGGCCTGATCGATGACCGGGATGCCCTGCCCGATTGCGGCGCCGGCACTGAGCGCGAGAGCGGTTGCCGCCCCGAGAGGGGCTGTTGATCGTGGCATTATCCTGCACTCCTCTGTTGCTGGAACCGGGAAAGCCAATCCTCCGGATGGTCGCCCACCTGCGCCCGGATCACGTCGACCAGTTCGACGCTCGCGGTTCGACCCGAAAGGATGGTGAGCTCGTCGTCGAAGCCGGAGAGATTGAGCTCCGCGACGACGGAGTTGTGTCCCTGCTTCACGAGGAAGCGGCGGCTCTCGTTGGAAAGCTCGCGGGAAATCAGCTCGAATTCGCGCGCTGTCAGCTTGAAACCATCGACGTAGTCGGCCGCGTTGCCTCGCGAATTCGGCAGGAACACCTGTGTCGGGCACTGTTCGATGATCGTGTGCGCGATCGGCGAGGCAATCGCGTCGCGGGGGCTTTGGGTCGCAAACAGCATCAAGCCGTTCTGCTTGCGGATTGTCTTCAGCTTATTCTGCGCAAGATCGCGGAAGCCCTCGTCGGCCAGCGCCTTCCAGAATTCGTCGATGACAATGATAATGCGACGGCCGTCCATCAGCTGCTCGACACGATGGAATAGGTAAGCCATCAGAGGCGTGCGGACCTCTTCGTTGTCGAGGAAGTCGGTCATGTCGTAGCCGACGAACTTGCCTCCGCCGCCGAATTCTCCGACCCCGATGTTCTCGATCACGTTGTCGAAGACCCAGCCGAGCGGCCCTCCCCGCTCCCACCGGCGCAGTCGCGCGCCGATGCCCTCAGGATCGGTGTTGTTGAGGAAGGTACGCAAGGCGCCGATCGTCCGCTGTTGAACCGGCAGGTCGGCGAGCCCATCGATGGCGCTTGCTATATCGCGGACATCTCCGACGCTCAGCTCACGCGTTTTCGAGCCGACCAGTTTGGCGACCCACTGCGCCAGGAAGACCTTGTTCGGTTCGGTCAGCTGCAAGCCCTGGAGGGGTGCGCATCCGGTTGGCATCCCGTTCTTCAGCGGCAGATAAGTGCCGCCAAGGGCGCGCACGAAAAGATCGGAGCCCCTGTCCTTGTCGAACAGCACAATATGCGGATCATGCTTCTGCAGTTGCGACAGCATGAAGTTCAAGATGACGGTCTTGCCCGATCCGGTGGGGCCGCAGACGAAGGTGTTGCCGAGATCGCCGTAATGGAAGTTGAAGTAGAAGGGCGAGCCGGAGGCCGTCTTCAGCATGGCGACGGCGGGTCCCCACTCATTGCCGTCGGCCTTCCCCAGCGGATAGGAGTGGAACGGCGCGAAGGCGGCAAAATTCTTCGAGGTGATGGCGCCGGACCTGGCACGATAGCGAAAGTTGCCGGGCAGTTGCGCCCACCAGGCGGCCTCAAGCCCAAGATCCTCCCGCGAGACCACCGCCCCGCCACTGGTCAGATGCGATCGCGACTTTGCGAGGTTGTCGGTGAGTTCCTTGATGGAATTGCCGAAGACGCTGAGCGTCAGGTGGTGTTCGCCGAGGACGAAGCGGTTCGATTCCAGATCGTCCAGCGCGTCATCGAGCTCATCGACCTGCGAACTGGCTTTATCTCCGGCGCTCAGCATCTGGTTCTGCTTGCGTCCCATGATCGTCTTGGCGTCGCTCTTCGAGACGAAGCTGAAGGACTGCGTCAGAATGAGTTCAAATGGCGCCGTCAACAGGCCGTTGAGCATGCCCGGCCGCGTCCGGGCGGGATACTCCTTGAAACCGAACACGGCCGTGAAGCGGGTGTCTGCCTCATGGCGTATCTCGGCGGTTTCGCGGCCGAAAATCACCCGATCGGAATAGATCGCCGACGATATGCGGCCGTCCGTCAACGGCACCGGCTCGCGCCGCCCCCCAACCAGTTGATGAAGCATCCCGGCCGGCTCGGAAAACAGGATGCCGTCGCGCTCATGGATGGAGAGGACACGCGGTCCGAAACGCGCCAATCCGGCCGTCACGTCGACGGTGGTGTCCTGGAGATGCTTGAACGCCTCCCGGTCGAGTTCGACGCCGGCGCGTCTTGCCCGCCGCAAACGCGCCAGCAACGTGGCGGCGCGCTCGGCGGGACCTTTCCCAGGATGCCAAACCAGCGAGACATAGAGGTCGTTGCGAAAAAGCTCCTCTGTGACCATTCGCTCGCGGTACCGCGCATTGAGCTGCGCTGAGAACGGATCGGCGAACTCGCCTTCCGGATAGGTGTTGTCCCGCCGCCGGATCACATGCGTCCATATGGCGAGCCGCTCGTCGGCGATATTCCGGTAGAGCGTATTGAGTGCCCGGTGCAACGCGTTGATGTCGAGCGGATCGGTGGTCTCGAAGGACACGCCATCGAGCGCTATGACGACCATCAATGCTCGCGAATCAAGGGCGATCGTTCGTTCGTCGACGTGCCGCACGTAGGGAATGAATGTTTCCGGCTCAAGTTCACGGGCCTTGGTGAGGGCGACGCTAGGCAAGGGCGAGATCCCTTTCGTCGTAGCGCCTCACAAGCTTGAGCGGCGTGAGTGTCGCCCCGCCCCAAAACGCACCGTTGCGCGAGCGGCCGCGGGTCTCGATCCAGGCGAGCAGGATGCGGAACATGTTGTGGTCGTGCTTGGTGAGCGCCCTGAAGACGACGTGGAAGACCACCCCGACCAGGGCGTATAGGATCGAGCCTGAGACGATGTAGAGGATCGTCGTCAGCATGACGTTGACCGCCATCGCTTCCATCGTGACGCCCGCGACCATCGCGGGACGCGTGCAGGCAAGGAACAGCGTGTCTTCCTCGAGGACCGTTGAGGAGTTCATCGGCGTCACCCGGCGATCGTATTGACGAGTTCGGTGGCGCCGAAAATCCCCCCGATGCCGATGATCCAGAATCCCGCCCTGCGCAGATCCATGTAGCCGAACATCCAGGCGATGCAGATGACGATGACGGCGATGACCGCGAGCAACCGCGCGATGTTGCCGGTCAACAGGGTGACGATGTTTTGCAGCACCGTCTCGATGCCGGCCGATTGGGCAAAAGCCGGCTCCGCCAAGCCGATCGACAGGATGCCCGCCATCGCGATGACGGCGAACAATGGCCTTAACCGAAACGCTGTATCCATGGTCTATTCCTTCCCTTGACTGGAAAAGACGAGGACGGAGGAACTCCGCCCCGACGCAAAGACATCCCAATGTGGAGTTGCAGTACGCGCCGCGGCCACTCCCGTTTCGGCTTCTCGCGGCCGAGCAGGTGGACTGGCGGTGTCTGCCTCGGCCTTTGCAGATGAGCGGGCGAATTCCCGCTGCGGAAGCTGCGCCGGCGGTGAGGTCGCGAGAGTGAGGGTGGCCAGAGCGGTGGAGAGATGCCGTCCCTCCTCGCCGACGCGCCGGTCATATCCGACCATCTCGCCGACCGAGGCATCGCCTTGGCCGTAGTAGGAGCGCAGCATCGTCGCACTCGCGGCGCTTTGCGTGGCCCCGCCGCTGACGGCAATGCGGTAATAGCCCTCAAGCAGCGTTGCGGCGCCTCGAAGGTTCGAGCATGCGTCGAATGCGTCGGACAGCGTCAGACCGAGCCGCGAGATCTGCGAGGAGTTCACGCCGGCCAAGCCGAGATCGAGGCTGTGCCCCTCGGCAATCATGCTGGAGGCAACCTCGATCGCCTCGGCCTTGCTACCTGGCTGCTTCGCAAGTGGATAGCCCGTGTTGATCCGGATTGCCCATGGAGACAACTCGCTTTCGATGCTCGCGATGCCGGCGAGCGTGGTCACTTCGATCGTCGGAGCGCATGTGTGGGCAAGGTCGGCGAATGTGATCGGCATGGGCATCAGAACCAGACACGCCGGCGACCAAGGCCGTCGATCGTCACCTCGACGAAGCGAGGTCTTTGGCGGATGTTCGGCCGCTTGGCGATGTCGGCCTTGCAGACACGGCGACCAGCCTCGAACCGCCATCGGCCGATCGGGGAACCCCCATCGTAATCTCTGCGGCAAAGGCTGTCGCCCACCGTCCGCGCCTCGCTCGATACGCAGGCGACCTCGTTGCCGCTGTCGCCTCGACGGTGGGTCAGTCGAAAACCGGTATCGCAGTAATAGGGTTCGTATCCCGGCCTCGACGCGCTGAAGCCGATCCCCCTGCAGATGGGAAATGACATTCCCCGCGCGAGATGATCCCAGAGCCTCTCCATGGGAGGGCGGCATTCGGAGAACTGTGTCGGGCCGCCTGGGTTCGACAGGCAAAGAAGAACTTGGCAGCCCCAGTCGTCTGCCTTCGCTTTACCGGCTGGTGTGAGATATAACGACATGGCTCCCGCAACCACGCCAAAGGCCCGAATGACACCGCGATCCATGCGACACCCCCTTTCCCCGCTCGCGTCGAATGCCGGCAACCCGGCATATCTCGTCAGCTTTTATTGTCTTATACAATGCAGTTAAGCCGATGCCAAGACCTTTAGCTTCCAATTGGCATGCGATTTCGTTCTCAGCCATGATTCTAAGATTGATCATGGATAATCCCCTTGACGGCGAGACCGCGCAGTCGCGCCTGAAGCAAGTGGGGATGATGAGTGTCCTCTATTACATGTATATCGGGCGCCGTCCGCTGACGCTCTCGAATATCGTTGAGGAAACAGGGCTTACCCGAGGCGGCATCAACGAAAGCGTTGATCAGCTCATCAAGCGGAATATTCTGATCGAGAAGAAGATAAGGAATTCCATGGGGCGAGGACGCGCGCGTCTATTCGAAATTTCGCCGCATATTTTCGAGAAGCTGGAAGCGTTCGAAAAGGCGTAAGGCACCAGCGGACAGGGCCGCGGGCCTCTCGTGAGAACCGTTATATTCGATGGTTTAGATCAGTATTGCACGTTGCAAAACGCTTGCTCATACTGCCTGCTTCGGGTCGAGTGCCTTGGCGGGTCCTTAACCCAGGAATGAGCAGGCAAAATGAATCTTAGCAGAAATCACGCGGCAAAACGGAGGCGAGCACGGAAGTTGGCGCTTCGCGGGGGTCGGTTCAAACCGAGGTTGATCATGTTAATACACGTCCGCGTGAATCGAAGAAATGAGACGATCGGTCCGTGGACGGTTAGGCCATATCCGATGCGATTACGGTATGGAAGAGTACCGCAAGATACTTGCTTACAACCTGCGAAAGGCCCGCAACGCAAGGGGTTTGTCGCAGGAAGCGTTCGCTCTCGAATCCAATATCGATCGTACGTACATTTCCGGTATCGAGCGCGGAAGAAGAAATCCATCCTTGGACATGCTTGTTAAGATCGCGAAGCATTTGGACCTCCCGCCCGCGACCTTGCTGACCCCAAGCCAGCAACGCGATGAACCCTCAACCGAAAAAGGGTCGAGGGCCGGCCGGTGAGTGATTTCGGAGCTTTTGACCATGCACAGACGGTTAGATCGAATTTTCGAGGAGATCGCCCAGGGTATTGAGAAGGTCGATTCCCTCGCCACTGCCCACGACCTGTTGGAGCGCGCCACGCGCCTCTACAACCTTCGCAATATTGCCTATCTCGGGACCAGCATTCCAGGCGTCACGGACCACCACCCTTACCTCGCGGTCACCTATTCGAAGGATTGGGTCGAACATTACAAGAGGGAAAATTATCTCGATTGCGACCCGGTGATCCTTGATGGGTTCAAGCGCCTCCTTCCACTCGAATGGAATGAGTTCGAGGTCTCCAAGCCTCGCCTGAAGAAGTTCTTCGGGGAAGCCGCGGAATTCGGCGTCGGCCGCTACGGAGTGACCGTACCCATCCGAGGCCAGCATGGCGAGAGAGCCTTGTTCACGATAACAAGTGATGTGCCGGCGGCGGAATGGGCCGCGATGCGTCGCATCTACATGCGGGATTTTCAGGTTCTTGCCGCCCATATCCACGAAATGATCCTCCGACTGGAAGGGGTGAAGCCGAAAGCGGTTGCGCTGTCCAGGCGCGAGCGGGAAGTGCTGCTGTGGATCTCCGAGGGAAAGACGGCGCCGGAGATCGCGACAATCCTCGGTCTGTCGACCAAGACGGTCCGGTTCTATCTCGAGAACGCGCGTGGAAAACTCGATGTCGTCAACAATACCCAGGCAGTCGTCAAAGCGATCAACCTAAATCTTCTCTCGGCGACCAAGAATCCGGTCAAGTAACCGTATGTCGGCCCTACAACCCAGATGATAGTTGAAGCGCTCCAACAACTTTTGTGGAGCGTCACATGATCAGGGTGGTAGAAGGTCATCGGCGTGTTCAGCATGCCTCCATGGTTGACGAGATGTACCGCATTCGCGCGGCTGTCTTCAACGATCGTCTCGGGTGGGACGTCACGGTCACGAACGGTCGGGAGATCGACCGCTTCGATGACGAAAATCCGCTTTATTTGATTTCGCTTGACGAGAATACCGGTCGCGTCCAGGGCTCATTGAGGCTGTTGCCCACAACCGGGCCGAACATGCTTCGCGACGTGTTTCCCGTGCTGCTTCCGCCCGACCAGGTGGTCGAAAGCCCGTTGATCTGGGAAAGTTCCAGGTTTTCGATCAATCCGGACATTCCTCACCGCGTCGCCGGAGGCGCGCCGAACGGCCTGTTGAACCAAGTTACGATCGAGCTGCTGTGCGGCATCGTCGAGATATGCCAGCTCGCCGGCATTCGGTTCGTCGTTTCCGTCTATGACGCACGCATGGCCAGAATATTCAAGGCCGCCGACTGCCCTGCGGAAGTCATTGGCACGCCGACCCGCATCGGAAAGGTGATGACCTATGCCGGCCTCTTCGAGATCAGCGACGACATGCGCCGCCGGCTTGGACGGGCCGGTGATCTTTCCTCTCCGGTCCTGGAATCGGCTCGGCAATGCGAGCCAGAGGCGGCATGACCTTGGCGACCGAGCAGGCAGGTTGTTTCGCCATGACTAAGATCGGTTCGCAGATCGGGATGATGCGAAGACACGAGAGCGAACAAGGCGATTCGCGTGAGTCCGCCTTCGGTCGGATTCTCGCTAGCTGGCCAAGAAATGGCACGGTCGATCTTGGCATGGGAATCTTGATCCTCCTCCTCGCCCGGACCGCTAGTCGACAGCAGACCCGTCTGTCCGACCTGCGGCGGCTAGTGACGGATCAGCCTGGTCTCGATGACGCAGTTGCCATGCTCGGGCAACTCGGAGCAGTCCGCTTTCTGCGAAGCCAGGCCGGCTCGGGCCACGAGGACGACGTCCTTGTGCCAGTGACGGACTCCGATGTCATCACAGCTTGGCGGGACCACTCGCCATGAACCGGCTCGCGCCAAGGGCGTGCTTCGGAATCGCTCACGGGACCGCGAGGCTGCATCGCCGCGCGGTTCCATCGCGGCGCCCCGCCAACAAGCAGGCGTCAGTGACCTCACCCATGCGGAGCGGGCTCGGCTTCCGCCAAGGCTGCGATCAGCATCGCCTCCGCACGGCGCCGATAGCCCGCCCGCAACTCTTCGGTCTCTTTTTCCCACTCCGGAATGTCGCGGCCGATTGCGTCGCCGAACGCCTGATCGCCGGATGCGTCATGGTCCGCGATCGCGTACATGATCTCGCCTTGCTCGGTGTCGAACAGACACTTGCCGGCGGTCTCAAGAACCGCCGGAGTGAGATTGATCAGCCCCGGCTCAGCATCGTCGGAAAGTGCCTGAAGCGCTGCCATGACAACGGCGCAGCCTCGCCGAAGATAGGCCAGCCGAACACGTTCACATTCATCCACCCAGCTTCCGGAATCATCGAGGCTCGACGTCTCAGAAATTTTGTGCTCGGCCAAGCCCTGGCGAAACGTCTCGCGCTCGTGATCGAACAATGCTCGCGCCGCGCGTTCAATCGCGTCCAAGCAAGCATCCGAATCTGATATTTCAAGCATGCTCCACCCTTGGGTCTTTCGGCGTCCGCCCGGACGTTCGATTTTCAGGACGGATTGCCCCTGAAAATTTAGGGGGGACTGGAATTCGGCCGACGTCAAGGGCGGCCGCAGCGGCTGGCGGCCACCGTACCCAGATTTTTAAGGAATGTTCCGGTAGCTGCCGTCACAGCCTGATGCATGGCGGCCAACCGAAGGCGGTGAACGGATGGATCGTCTCGTGGCTCACCTGATCGGACGGCGTACCGGCCCGGCGCGGATAAAATGACCGATTTCGGCCGGGGCTGTCCGCTCTAGGGATCAATGAATGGAAAGCCCGATCCGAACGCTCTGGCAAACACATTGGATCGCGCCAGACAAGGCTGCTTTCGATTGGGACGACTTTCCTGCCCATGCGGACTAATACCGATCACGTCACGAATTCTGCTCTTCGTCTCCGGGCAGGTCGGTAGCCGCGAGGACAGCTCTCCAGAACCTGTTTTCGAGGAGCAAGTCCAACTCGCCTTTACCAATCTTGGCGAGGTTCTGAAGGCGGCAGGTTGCACGTTCGACGACGTCGTGGACGTGACGACATTCCATACCGATCCTCAATCGCAGTTCGGCACCGTCATGGCGGTCAAGGAGAAGATATTTCCACACGAACCCTATCCCAACTGGACCGCCGTGGGTGTGAACTGGCTCGCGGGCTTCGACTTCGAGATCAAGGTGATCGCGCGTATCCCACAGACCCAGTGACACCGTCGACGACTTCTTCAACTCTCCCATAGCCCGCACTAGTGAACTTCGGTCAGGCTCCGCAATGGAGGTGACGAGGCGCCTGGATGACCGAAACGGAAGGATACCCAACGAAGGCAGCCGTCTACGATTTTCCGGGCGACCCGAACGTACTGCGGGAAAGGGACATTGCCGAACCTTCCTGTCCTCCTGATGGAGTTGTTATCAGGGTCCAAGCTATTTCCATCGAAGGCGGCGATCTCATCGATAGGGCGTCCACGAAGCCTCCATCGCCAGGATATGTTCTGGGCTATGCAGCCTCAGGCGAGATCATGGCGGTCGGCCCCGAAGTTCACGACCGTTTCGTGGGCCAGAGGGTGACGAGCTTCGATATGAGCGGATCGCACGCTGCCATGCGGGCTGTCAAAACCACGAGGACCTGGATCGTGCCGGAGGGCCTGGAAATGGCGGCCGCAACCGCCTGCCGAGTCGGCGTTCGGATCATCGGCTGCGATGCGACTACGGCTCAGCGGCGCGCGAAAACATGTGCAAATCCCCATTTGGATCCCAGTCGACGTCGCTGGATACCGCCCTTAACATCCTGCAGTGAAAGGCGAAAGACGATTTCCGGAGAAGATCACGGCCGTCCGTTAAGATCCTGTTAACCCTATTTCCCTTGCGACATTGTGGGAATCGTGGCTTACCTTGAGACGGAAATAACGCGTCTGACGCCCATAAACCGTCTGAAAATCAGAGGTCGCCATGAACGTGATTGACAGACACATCAATCAGGCATCCACTTCCGCACATATCACCCGGTGCGCGGAAGCGTTGTCGGCCAGACTAAGGGCGGTCGGGGAGCGAGCCTTTCCCCCGACCGCGCAAAAGTCCCTGCGGTCCTTCACCTCCGGTGAAGTCGCCGAGATCGTCGGCATTTCCGATGGCTACCTTAGACAGCTGTCGCTTGACGGACTTGGGCCCTCGCCCGGCCTCGGGACGGCTGGCCGGCGGTCCTACACCCTCGAGCAAATCAACGAACTGCGTGAGTACCTGGCACGCGCTCGGCCCAAGGAGGCAAGCCGGTTTTGGCCCCGTCGCCGCCAGGGCGAGAAGCTGCAAATCATTTCCGTAGCGAACTTCAAGGGTGGATCAGCGAAGACGACCACCGCGGTCTATCTTGCTCAGGGTCTCGCCTTGCAGGGATATCGTGTCCTTGCGATTGATCTCGATCCTCAAGCATCGCTTTCCGCGATGTTTGGCTACCAACCGGAATTCGATGTCGCCGAAAACACCACGCTCTATGGCGCCATTCGTTATGACGACCGGCGTGTGCCGATGAAGGAGGTTGTTCGACCGACGTATTTCACCGGAATCAGCATCGTTCCTGGAAATCTCGAGTTGATGGAATTCGAGCATCAGACACCGCGGTTCATGCTCCAGAACCGGGGAAGTCCGGAAGACCTCTTCTTCAGGCGTGTCGCGGGTGCGATCGACCAGGTCGAGCAAGACTTCGACGTCATCGTCGTCGACTGCCCCCCTCAACTTGGCTTCTTGACGATGGGCGCGCTCAATGCCGCAACCGGAATGATCGTCACTGTGCATCCTCAAATGGTCGATGTCGCCTCCATGAGTCAGTTCCTGCTCATGACCTCCGATCTCGTGTCCGTCATAGAAGAAGCCGGCGGCAGGCTCGACTACGATTTCCTACGGTTTCTCATCACCCGCCATGACCCGCGTGATGTCCCGGAGCAGGAGATCGTCGCACTGTTGCGTGATGTGTTCTCAAGCAATGTGATGGCCGCGTCGGCGTGGAAGTCCACCGCGATCGCCAATGCGGGTCTTACAAAGCAATCCCTCTACGAGCTTTCCAGAGGCGCCGTTGGGCGATCGACCTATGATCGAGCGATGGAGTCGATCAACGCGGTAAACCGGGAAGCAATTGATTTGATCAATGGCGTCTGGGGCAGGTAGTGGCTAGGGTTTTCAAGAGAATACAAGACGTTAGCATGTTGTCGGCGGACAACATGCTAACGACGAGAGTTCCTCCTCCGATCGAAAAGGACTGACTATGAGCAAGCGCACCCAATCGATCCGATCGCTGTTTGCAGCCGGTGCCGATGAGGTTCAAACAAGTGAGACCCGCGCACCCACCCAACGGATCACATCTGGAGCAGTCCGATCTTTGCAGGATACCTTTTCGCAGGTCGAACGCGAATACGAGGCGCTGAAGCGGCGTGTGTCTGATGGCGCCCTGCCCGTCGAGCTGGACGCTGGCTCTGTCGATCCTTCTCCATTCGCTGACCGCTTCCTGGATCAGGATGTTGCCGCCATCGAGGCGCTCAAAGCGTCGATCAAGGAGCACGGCCAGGAGATCCCGATCCTTGTTCGTCCCCATCCTGCCGTGGCGGGACGGTATCAGGTCGCCTACGGGCATCGCCGGCTGCGTGCCGCGGCCGCGCTGGGAATCGCCGTGAAGGCGTATGTTCGTGACCTAGACGACGATCGGCTCGTGGTCTCGCAGGGCATTGAAAACTCCGCGCGTGAAGACCTCAGCTTTATCGAGCGTGCGACATTCGCCAATAGACTGGAGGCAGCCGGGTTCCAACGGCCCTTGATTCAATCGGCTCTGTCGGTTGATAGGGCTGAGGTCTCGAAGCTCATCGCCGTGGCTCAGGCCGTGCCCGATTGGCTCGTCGCCGCGATCGGTCGGGCTCCCAAGATTGGCCGAGGACGGTGGCAGGAACTCGCTGACCTGTTTAAGAGCTCCACGTCCGACGTGAAGGCGCGCAAAGCGACCGAGGACAAAACGTTCGGTCACAAGGACTCGGACGACCGCTTCGCAGCAGTCGTTCTCGCGCTGAAGAAGGCGGACGAAAGCAATCCCGCACATTCACTTGCTCCGACCGTCGCCAGATCGAAAGCGGGCGCAGAGATCGCAAAGCTCTCCGTCTCCGCGAAGCACTGCAAGATCCAAATCGACAGGGGCCGTGACGAGGCTTTCGCCGTCTACGTGATGGAGCAGCTTCCCGGTCTGTATGAGAGCTTCAAGAGAGATAATCCATCGTCCGAGGGATGAGCGCCGCATGCGTCTCCTAAAGTGGCAAACTCGCCGGGCCGGATCTGCCCCGCTTTAGGCGTATTGTCTGCCCCGTTCGCGCTGGGAGAGGTCGGATCAAAGACAGAAACGGACTGCGATCGCAGAAGCGCCGGCCTGGACCGCTTCGTGTCAATTTATATCGCGCGTAATCTGTGCGCCAGCATGCCGCAAGTGGCATGCACCCTAGCACTCAACCCGCTGATCAGAGCCATTCTGGCGGATTTCGCCGATCGCGGCATCAAAGTGCCGGAGACCGAAGCCGACCGGCGCCTGGTGCTGGTTGACCAATTCCTGATGGTGCCGCGGCGCGAAAGCTTTCTTCCCGTTTCGGAGGATGCGCTTCTGCGCCCGCTGATTTCGGCGCTGCAAGCAATCCCGCTGGCGGAATGGGCTCGGTGCCTCAAGGCGACGGAAAGACCCTGCAGCGGCGCTTTCACGCCAAGCTCGACCCGGCGTTCAACGAATGGCGGCAAAGACTGAAGCTGGTCGCCTCCCTGTCACTGCTTGATACCGGCCAGCCCGCCGCTTTCCTCAGATTGACGCGGAACCGATCGCACCGGCGCTGATAGCGGCGGTCATCTCGGCCGAGGCGTGGCCGAACTGCTTCTGCACATGGTGTTCGTCGAACTCGGCCGAAGAGGCAAGGCCGGTGTGCAGCGAGTGGCCGGCAAACTTCAGGCCTCGCTCGATTTCCGGCAGATCACCACGGATGCCGGCGCGATCGCAATCTTCTTGACGAGGCGCGCCACCTCCTGGTCGTTCAGGCGGTCGGGGCCGACGGACTTTCCTTGGCCAGTGACGCGACGGAAGAGCGGCGCCTTGGCGATCCAAGCGAACTTGATCCAGGTTTCGAGCGCGGCAATCAGGCAGGTGGCGTCGGACGAGCCGCCGCCGACCTCCACCTCGCGCCAGCCGGTCTCGCCGCGCAGCGTCACAAGCAGGCCTTTGTCGAAATCTCGATCCAGCCCGGCCGTCGGCCGTCTGATCGCGGCCGAGATCGAGCCCGATGATCTCGGAGCGGCCCAGGCCGCCGGAAAAACCGATCAGCAGCATCGCCCGGTCGCGCAGGCCGCGCAGAGAACCGCGGTTGAGCGTTTCCAGCATGGCGACCAAGTCCTCGGGCAGGATCGCTTCCTTCTGACGGGGTGGGGCGGCGTGTTTGTTGCGAATGGCGGCCATCACGGTGGCATGGCGCGGTCCTTACGGTCAAGCGGCATGCCGCGCTGGCACAGTTCCAGCCGATCGCAGAAGACGCCGCTCGATCGTCGAGACTGTATTGGGCTTCATGCCGCGTTCCGCCGTGCCCGCAGCACACGCGGTGGTATAGAGCCCGACCACCGGGGGATCCGGGTGCAGCGGAGACAGATTCTGGCGGCGGCACCAGGCGGAAAAATGCTTCCAGTCCGAGGCATAGGCCTTGCGGGTATTGCTCGAGCTCGCGGCCTCGACATAGCCGCGGGCCCGAGCCGCCAACTGCGCGAGATGGGTCGGCATGTTTGCGCCGGTTTGCGGAGGAGGGGAGGGGAACATGGCGCCCACGGGATCGGTATCGGCCGCCACCTCGCCGACAGGGGAGAGATCGATCTTCGGTGGTTTCGGTCCTGTCGCCTGGCGGCTCATGCCGGCGCCTCCCATGGATTGATCACGAACGCACCGGTGTCTTCGACATCCTTGACGTTACGCGTCACGAGGATCAGGTCGTGAACAATGGCAGTCGCGGCAATCAGACCGTCGATATCGCCACGCGGCCGGATTGCGGCGATGCGGCCCCACTCGACCGCGATCTGGTCGGTCACCGGCAGGATGCGGTCACCGTGGTCGTGGCGCAGCTTGCGCAGCCATTCGGCGAGGTGGGCCGCAGCCTTCGGATCTGATTTCTGTTTGAGGGCAATGCCGCGCATGATTTCGCCGAGTGTCAGCGCACTCAGATGAACGCTGAGCGGATCGACGGAGCGCAGCCAGGCGACCGCCTGCGGCTTGCCGCGTCGCGCCTCCGAGACGATGCTGGTATCGACGAGATACATCAGAAGACCACGTCGCG
The DNA here is from genome assembly GCF_051400715.1 of Neorhizobium descurainiae. Classification (NCBI taxonomy): domain Bacteria; kingdom Pseudomonadati; phylum Pseudomonadota; class Alphaproteobacteria; order Hyphomicrobiales; family Rhizobiaceae; genus Neorhizobium; species Neorhizobium descurainiae. The sequence goes on along the minus strand of NZ_JBLFFK010000014.1, from coordinate 34,251 downwards.
GCTGGGGGCCTTCGCGCGCACTTCGACCGCGTCGGCGAGCGCATCGTCCCACGCGGTACCGCCGAGCAGGTCGTCGACCAACGTCGGCCGCCCAGCGCGCAGAGCGTCGTAGTCATGGGCGGACAGCACCACGGCCGTGCGCTCGCCGCGCAGGGTGACGATCTGCGGTCCTTCGTGACGCGCCTTCTGCACCACCTTCGAGAACTGGTTCTTGGCGTCTTGTAGCTGCCATTCCATCGTTTTGCTCCAGACTAGCTAGACTGTCTAGCTATATACCAAAGTTTACCAGCCGGTGAAAGCGCAGATGTTCAGCAGAGGATTCGTTCGCGACCGCTACTGCAACAACTGGTCGCCACGGCTGCCAAGCTGGGCGGTGTCGCGCTGAAATCCTTGGACGATCTGATCCACGCCAATCCGCCATGGCTCGGCTGCTGGCCGATCGCCTTGCCCTCAAATCGGCCGTCACCGCTGCCAGGATGCTCGGCCGGATGAGGACGAGAATGGCATCCGCGACCCGGTTTTGCTGGCCGCCGCGGGAGATGATCCCAGGCCGGCAAGCTGTTTTGGGCCACCCGAATGCTGATGCGCCGATCCGATCCGGCCCGGTCACGACGTCCTTCGTTGAGGAGCTGGCCGATCTTCTCGGACTTCGCTGGGATGATGGCCATGGCGGTTCCGGATCTGGTCGATACAGCCGCCCAGTCTGGGCGAGCCGCACCCTTCGCGGTGGCGGACCTGATCACAGCGATCTCGGCGGTTCGCCCGGACGCCGAGGTGCTGGCGCTCGGCCTGGCCGACGTCGTCCTGGCGAACAAACTGAACTGGCCGAAACCTGCGCCACTGTTGTTGCCCGAGCGCTTTGGGCCCGCGTTCCGCACCATCGGCGGCTGCGGTCGCGTTCGACCGGGCGAGACTGCCTATCCGAAAGCGATTTGCCAAGCATTGGTCGACGACGTTGAGGCCGCGCTGCGGTCTGCGGTCAAAATCGACCGCCGGGCCGCACGGCTGCTGGCGGTTGCGCCAAAGGTTCGGACCAAAGGCGCCGAGTCGGTGATCCGCAAACTGCTGAACGAGGACGCCGTGGCCGCTTCGGCGCCTGGCAGCGATCTATGCCGCTGGGCAGCAAACCGGCTGCTCGAGCGTCTGGAAAGTTTCGAGGCGGTGCGCGAGCTCTCCGGCCGGTCCTCGTTTCGGATATTCGGGTTGTGACGATGGCGGGAGCGAGCACCGCGAAAACCAGGCGCCGGCCGTCGGACAGGAATCCACAACACGCTATGTTGTATGACCGGGAGCTGGAGGATCTGCCGCCGGAACTGCGCTGGCGCGAATGGATGCTGCGCGTCGAGGCGGTGATCTTCGCTTCCGCCGAGCCGGTCAGTCGCGAGACGCTGGCGCGGGTGGTGGGAAAAGATTGCAGCATCGATCTGCTCATCGACGATTTGCGCGAGGAACTTGGTTCGCGGCCTTACGAGTGGGTGTCAGTCGCCGGCGGCTGGCAGCATCGGACCCGACCGCGGTTCGCCGAGACGATTCACGCTTCCTTGGCGCCGACAAGTGGAGGGGCCGCAGCGTTGTCGGAGTTCGAGGCGATGGTGCTGATGGCGGTGGGATATTTCCAGCCGGTCACGCGCGGCGAGCTCTCAAAAATCTTCGGCAGGGAAGTCAGCCGCGACGTCATCGGCGGTTTGCGGGGCGCGGGTTTCATCGGCTCCGGGCCACGCAGCCCGACGCCAGGTGCCCCATATACCTACGTGACGACGCCACACTTTCTCTCGGCCATCGGCATGGAGACTTTGCGCGACCTGCCGAACATCGCTGGCCTTCTGAGCCGACATCCGGTTCAAAACGAAATCGCCGCCGCAGAGGGCGGCGAAAACGAGACGGATGAGGAATCGTCGACTATCGATTGAAGCCGGCTAGCCGTGGCGATCAGCGCTGGGCTGATAGGCATCGCCGCCGGCGCCGGCGCGATCGACAGGCTCAACTTTATCGGGAAGAGAAGCAACTGATGGAGCGGTGCGGTTATCGGAATAGGTAGCTGTCATGCTTTAATCTGCTCGAACGGCCGGACCTTTGCGGCGTCTTACAAGCGTCGCGCCAGTCGCTCAATGGTGGCACGTGCTTATCTACGACAGGCACATCACCTGGCGGGCGCGATACTTTCTTTGTCAGCCACCGCGGTCATCTTGGCGGCGAGCAGAACGGCTTCTTCGCTTGCCAAAGAATTGGCGATTCCCTGACCGGCGATATCGTAAGCAGTTCCATGAGCCGGCGTGCACACCGGGAAATGGAGTCCTCCAAGCATCGTGACGCCGCGTTCGAATCCAATCAGCTTCATGGCGATCTGCCCCTGGTCGTGATACAGTGTCAACACGGCATGATATCGACCCTTTAGAGCGGTCACGAAAACCGTGTCTGCCGGATGCGGGCCGGAGACGTCGAAGCCTTCGGCAGCAGCGGCCGCGACGGCGGGGCCGATGATGTCGATTTCCTCCATGCCGAAGCTGCCGCCATCGCCTGCGTGGGGGTTCAGCGCTGCCACAAGGATGCGCGGACCACTGATGCCTGAACGTTTCAGGCATTCCGCCGTCAGGGCGATCTCGGCGCGGATACTGTCGACAGTCAGGGTGGCAGCGACGGCCTTGAGCGGAATATGCGACGTCACCCGCGCATTCCAGATCGTGTCCAGCACATTGAACTCCCTGACCCGATCCGTAAGCCGCAGGTGTTCCGCGATGAAACGGCTTTCGTCGTCATAGCCTGGGTGGGCCAGACGCATGGCCTTTTTGTTGAACGGCATGTAGCAGACGCCATCCACCCGACCGAGGTTCGCGAGCGTGAGAGCGGTTTTGAAATTTTCGACTGCAAATCGTCCTCCGGCGGCCGTCGCCTCACCAATTGGCACCTCTTTCGGGTCGAGGTTGCCGAGGTCGATCAAAACCGGTCGGTTGGCAGGCCCGATCTCGTCGGCGCTCCGCGTCTCGATGTCCAAGGTGAGGCCGACACCTCTGGCGCCTTGTTCGAGGATGCGTCGGTCTCCGACCACCACCAGCCGAGTGGCGGACGCGATCCTGCGCGATGCAACGACGCGCGCGGTGAGTTCGGAGCTGATACCTGCGGGATCGCCCATCGCAAGTGCAATAAGGGGTCGATAGGTCTTAGTTTCGAGTTTCGACGTCATGCCGTGGCCGCCCTGACCGTTTCGATTGGCCGCAATCGCTCGCCACCGACGGAAAAAAGCCGAAGCCTTCCGGCGACGCAGTGCAGCCAGACCTCCTCCCCAGAGGCATAGTCGCTGCCGTCGCGCTGCTCGACAGTGATGCTTTCTCCGCTCGGAAGATAACAATAGAGGTAACGCGTGCTGCCGAGATATTCGGAAAAATCGACCTTGGCCCGAAATGCGGTGCCGGATGCAGCGCCCACCTGCAGATGTTCGGGTCGAAAGCCGAGTTTGATCGGGTCGCCCGCGCTCACGCCCGTCAGCGAATGATCGAATGCGATGACCGCATCGGCCGCCTTCACACGTCCGTCGCCGGCATAGATGGCGTCCACGATGTTCATGCGCGGCGAGCCGATGAAGCCGGCAACGAACAGGTTGTTTGGATCCTCGTAGACCTCCCGCGGTGTACCGACCTGCTCAATGCGGCCGTCGCGCAGCACGACAATCCGATCCGCCAGCGTCATCGCCTCGGTCTGGTCGTGCGTGACGTAGATCATCGTGTTGCCGAGTTCCCGATGCAGCCGGGCGATCTCGATGCGCATGCTGACGCGCAATTCGGCATCGAGATTGCTCAGCGGCTCGTCGAACAGGAAGGCGAGGGGTTTTCTCACGATGGCCCGGCCGATCGCCACGCGCTGGCGCTGGCCGCCGGAGAGCTGGCCCGGGCGACGCTGCAGCAGCGGACCGATCTTGAGGATCTGGGCCGCGGCCTGCACCTGCCGCTCGATTTCGTCGGCGGGTGTCTTGGCCATTTCCAGGCCGAAGGCGAGGTTTTCGCGAACGCTCATATGCGGGTAAAGCGCATAGGACTGGAACACCATCGCAATGCCGCGCTTGGCTGGATCGAGATCGGTGACGTCCCGGCCGGCGATGAGGATATCGCCCGACGTTACATCTTCCAGCCCCGCGATCATGCGCAGCAACGTCGATTTTCCGCACCCCGAAGGACCGACGAAGACGATGAATTCGCCGCCGTCGATGGAGAGGTCGATGCCGTGGATGATGTTCACGGCGCCGAAGCTCTTGCGGACATCGCGCAGTTCGATCTTTGCCTTTTCGTGTGAGGTCGCTGTCATCTTTGCACCCTAACCCAGACAAGCATCTCCCCCGGCGCCCGGTTGTCCCAGAGGTGGTACGGGACGAAGCGAACGCTGGCCTCTTCGAGCGTCGGCGTTTCCGTATCGTAGAGTTTGCCGTCCCAGCCGCTCCAGCGTTCGCGGCACGCCTTCACGTCGATGGCAACGGCGCGGCCCAATCCTTCGGCCGAAGCAGGCTTTGCATTGGCTGCATCGTCGGCGACGAGGAGACTGTTCAACCCTGCGGCATTGTCAACTTCCTCCGCGCAATAGATCATCGGCCCACGGGCCAGTGCGACACGTCCGAGGTCTGCCTTCACCTTGGGATTGGCGTAAATGAAGCGGACGTCCATGGGCAGGTCGAGCTCGACGGTTTCTCCGCCGCGCCACTGGCGGTCTATCCTCAGGTAGCCATTGTCCTCGATCGCTGCGACGTCCAGAGGCTGTCCATCTATCGAGACCGAGGCCTTGCCGCACCAGCTAGGCACGCGCAACGCAAGCTTAAACGACGCCGGCGCATCGAGCCCGACGCTGATCGTGATGCGGCCATCCCACGGATAGTCGGTTCGCTGGGTCAGCGTAAGCTGCGTCGTACCGACCATCAAACGGGCGGTACTTTCGCCATAGAGATGTACCGCCGCCTCGTCCGCCGATACTCCGTACATGTAGCTTCCGATGGAAGCCACGGTGCGGGCTATGTTCGGCGGGCAGCAGGGGCAGCGATGCCAGGTCCAGCGATGATGGGTTCCGCGGCTTTCCAGGGGGTTGTCGTAGAAGAACGTCGCCCCATCGGTGGCCAGCCCCGACAGAGCGCCATTGTAGAGCGCCTGCTCCATGATATCGGCATAGACCCGGTCCGGGCCGCGGCCCAGCATCCGACTCGCCACCATGATCAGGCCGACGGCGGCGCAGGTTTCCGCATAGGCGCTTTCGTTCGGCAGGTCGTAATAGTCGGTGAAGCCTTCGTTGCTGGCTGCCGGGCCGATGCCGCCGGTGACATACATCTGCTTGGTGGTAAGATCATCCCACAGGATCTTCAGGGCATCCGTCAGGCTGTCGTCGCCGAATTCGGTCGCGACATCCGCCATGCCGGAATAGAGATACATGGCGCGCACCGCATGGCCGATGACCTTCGTCTGCTGCCGCACCGGCAAGTGCGACTGGTTGTATTCGTAGGTCCGGTGCCGGAACTGCCGGGGATCGACTCCGCGCTCGGCCGCTTCCAAGTCGAAATAGTGCGGTTGCTGGCCGCGCTGTTCCACGAAATAGCGGGCGAGGTTGAAGTAACGCTGTTCGCCGGTCGCACGGCCAAGGCGGATCAGGGCAAGCTCGATTTCCTCGTGGCCACAATATCCGGGTTTCTGCCCCGGGCCGAGCCCGAATGTCTGGTCGATGTGGTCGGCGTAGCGGCACATCACTTCCAGGAGCGTGCGTTTTTTCGTGGCATGGAAATAGGCGACGGCGGCTTCCATGAGATGGCCGGCGCAGTAGAGTTCATGGCAGTCGCGCAGGTTGGTCCAGCGCTTACCGGGCTGCATGCGGATGAACCATGAGTTCAGATAGCCGTCCGGGAGCTGCAGTTTGGCGAACATTTCGATGATGGCATCCATCCTGGCCTCGAGGTCCGGGTTAGGCTTCCGGTAGAGGGCATAGGCTGCCGCCTCGATGACCTTGGCAACGTCGGAATCCCAGAACATCTGGACATTCACGGTGTCCGGCGAGCCATCCGGGCGCAGGTGGAACGGCATGCGCACGTCCGGCACCGGCCGGTCGGGATCGATCTGATCGAACATGCCGGCTGCGACGCAGCGGTCGTAGAGTATCAGCACGGTCTTGTCGGCGATGGCGTCGATGCGGTCGCCCCAGAAACCATGGACGTCCACATCCGGGACGGCGGGCGGGCGGAAGCCATTAGCAACGGGTTTTTCCAGGGATGCCATGAGCAATATCATCCATTCGTTCGGTTGTTGATGTCACTTGACGGCGCCCGCGGTCAGGCCGCGGATGTAATAGCGCTGAAGCAGAAGGAAGAGGGCGAGACACGGCGCCATCATCAGCGTCACGCCGGATTGCACCGCTCCCCAGTCGATCGTGCCGAACTGACCCGAACGGACCGCTGCCATCAGCACAGGCAGGGTGTATTTCTTCTGGTCGGTCAGCAGGATCAGGGCCGCGAGGAACTCGTTCCAAGATGCCAGGAAAGCGAATATCGCGACGGTGACCACGCCCGGCAGTACGAGCGGCAGCATGATGCGGTAAAGCATCCTGAAAACCGATGCTCCATCGACGCGTGCGGCATCTTCGATCTCCTTCGGCACCGCGTCGAAGGCGTTGCGCATCATGAAGATCGAAAAGGGAAGGTGCAGCGTGACGTAGACGAGCACGATCCCAGTCAAAGTGTTTTGCAGACCGAGCTTCGTGAGGATCAGGAAGAGCGGCGTCAGGATGGACTGGAACGGGATCATCACAGTGGAGATGATCAGCACGAACAGCGTGTTCTTGAACGGAAAGTTGAACCGCGAGAAGCCGTAGCCCGCAAAGAGACTAACAACGACGGAAGCAACAACGGTCGCGAGGGAGACGGTGAGGCTGTTACCGGTGTAGGTCCAGATGCCTGCGCCGTATTTCGCCAGGTTGTCGTAGCTTTGCGTGCTGAAGCTCTCGACAGGCCAAGGCGGCAGCGGCGGTTGCCGGGCCTCAACAGAAGGTTTGAAGCTGACCAGCACGCTCCAGACAAGGGGCGCGAGAAACAACAGGCCGGCAAAGATGCCGATGCCATGATATCGCACGGTTTTAAGCAGCTGACGGGGAGAAGCGTTTCTGGTGGCAGTCATCACAGGCCCTCCGGATTGCGGAGCAGCCGCAACTGCACGACGCTGATGACGACGAGAATGGCAAGCAGGACCATTGACAGGGCCGCGCCATATCCCAGGCGGAACGAGCCGAACGATTGGCTGAATATCCAATAGACTGCCGTCACTGTGCTGTTTTGCGGGCCGCCGTCCGCGATGATATAGAACTGGTCGAAGGCGAGCATGGAGCCCGCCACCGAGAGGATCAGCGCAAGCGCAATCGTCCGGCGCATCAGGGGAAGCGTGATCCTGCGGAAGCGCTGCCAGGAGGAGGCGCCATCCATGCGGGCAGCCTCCTGAACCTCTGTAGATATACCCTGCAGGCCCGTCATCAGGATGATCATGTTGAAGCCTGCCGTCTTCCAGACCACCATGACGACGATGGACCAGAATGTCGTATCGAACTCGGCAAGCAGGTTGACGCGTTTTGCCGTGAGCCCCAGATTTGCCAGAAGCGGCGAGAACAATCCGGAATCGACGTCAAGCAACCAGGCCCACAGCAGACTGGCGGAGCCAAAGCCGACCACCACCGGCAGGAAGAAGGCCGTCCGGTAAAACTTGACGAGCGGTCGCGTTTTCTCGGCAAACAGCGCCAGGGGGAATGCCACCGAGAAGATCGCGATCGTAACGATCACGGTGTAATATACCGTAAAGCGCAGGGACCTCCAGAACTGCGCATCTTCCAGCAGCCGCGTATAGTTGCCGATCCCGATGAACCGGGGCTTGCCGAGTAGCGGCCAGTTGTGAAGGGACATCCAGAACGCCATGCCGAGCGGAATGACGAAGAATATCAGGACCAGAGCGAGGGCCGGGGCAACGAAAAGCAGACCGGCGAACTGGTTGCGGCGGAGCCGGGTGCTGCGCCGGCGAACAGGCACGACGGCAGCGGATTGAAGTGGAAGTGCGGTCATGGCAAATCGTCCCTAGCGTCGGCCTCGCCTCCCGGGACGGATCAGACGACCGCCCGGGCTGGCAGCGAGACAGATGTCAGTTGCTTGGCAGGGTCAGTTCGACGCGTCGATGATCGACTGCATGGTTGCTTGTGCCTTTGCGACCGAGCCCTTCACGTCATCGCCAAACAAGACCTCGTTCAGCATCTGCTTCCAGGGGCCGGTGCTGCTGTTGATGATATCATTGTAGACGGGAGACGACGGGGTGCGGCCGATCTTCATGGCTTCCGTCGCGACCTGATAGCGGTCGTCGAGCGACTTGATCGCTTCCGTGGCTACATCGGCGCGGGTCGGCAGGCTGCCGCCCTTGGCGAGCAAAGTCTGGCCTTCAAGCGAATAGACGAACTCCAGAAACTCCTTGGCCGCCTTCAGATTGTCCCGTCCCGCCGTAACCACGAAGTTGTCGCCGCCGCCAAATGACGCCTTGCCGCCGTTCTTGCCAGGAATGAAGGTCACGCCGAAATCGACGGTCGGATAGTTCTTGACGAGATTGCCGATGGCAAAGGCGCCGATCGGCGACAAACCGATCTTGTCGGTGGCGAAACCGCCGAAGAAGTTCTTGCCGGAATCCGTCTTGGCACTTTCCGGAACGTAGCCTTTGGCGACCATGCCGCGATAGAAATTGATCGCATCGTGCATCTGCGGCGAGTCGAGCGTAGCCTTCTTGCCGTCGTCAACAAGGATATCGCCACCGGATGCCCAAATCAGCGGCATGAACGTAAAGGCGTTGCAGCCGCCGCAGGCTCCGGCGAAATAGAAGCCGTTGACGCCGTCGCCCAAGGCGTTCACCTTGCCTGCAGCCTCCTCGATTTCCGCCCAGGTGGTCGGCCCTTTGTTGGGATCAAGTCCGGCTTGCTTGAAAAGCTTCTTGTTCCATAGAAGAACCGAAGCGTCAGCCGACATCGGCAGGGCGTAGATCTGCCCTTCATACGTACCGGCGCCAACATGCGCCTTCGACAGCTGGTCGAAGTAGGGCAGGCTCTTCGCCATGTCGGTCAAATCTTCCAGAACGCCGGACTTGGCGAAGGCCGGCGCATAGACGAGGTCGAGCGACACGAAATCCGGAGCAGACCCACCTGCCGCGGCGGTTGCGTATTTCTGCACCATTTCGGTATTGGGCACGATCTGCAATTCGATCTGCGTCTTATGCTTCTCGTTGAAGGCTTTGATCAGCGTCGGCATGAAGGCCTCGCTGCTCGAGCGGGACCACATGGTAAGTTTTTGTTGTGCTGGTGCTGATGACGAAAGTGCGCCAACGACGGTGGCGGCGAGAGCCGCGATCTTGAGCAGTTTCATATGAGGTCTCCTCCCTCTTGAACCGATTTATCCAACTGTATCTGGCATGCGGTACCCTTACGAAGTCATCATGAGCCGCGCACAACGAGCGTGCATGGCATCCTCCATAGTCCCGGTTCGACAGCTTCGCCATTCACGAGCCGCATAAGCGTTTGTCCCGCCTGCCGCCCGAGTTCCTTCAAGTTCATGTCTATCGTGGTGAGCGGCGGCCGGGTCTGCTCCGCGACGATCTCCCAATTGTCGAAACCCACGACCGACACGTCCCGGGGCACATCGATCTTGCGCTCACGAAGAGCATCGACCACGCCTCGGGCGATCTGGTCGTTGCCGCAGAAGATGCCGTCCGGCCGGTCACTGCCTGACCAAAGCACATTGACAGCTTCATGGCCCCAGAGTTCGGACCAGGATCCCCGCATGATGGCGGACCCCGATATGGACAGGCCGGCGGCTTGCAGCTTTTCTGTGAACGCCGTGGCACGTTCTTCAACCACCCGGAAACTCGCGGGGCCAGTGATATGAACAATTCGCCTGCGGCCCTGACGAATGAGGTGGCCAACCGCCTCACGTGTGCCTTGACTGTCGTCTGGCACAATCGTTACCGCATCGTCCGGACCGGCCGTCAATGCGTAGACAACCGGAATAGGAAGATGCGTAAGATCAACGGGAAGCAGCCGGTCCACGCGCTTGCCGGTAGCGATAATCCCGTCGATTTGCTTGTCCAGCATCGCGTCGACATGCGTCTTCGCGAGCTCCGGATTGTCCTCGATGGCGCACAGGAAGACCGAAACGCCATGGTCGATCAGGCCCTCAGAGATCCCGGCCATCACCGGCAGAGTAAAGCGTCCGTAGGTATCGTCCGTCAAAAGGCCCACGGTGAAGCTCCGCTTTCGAGTGAGGCTGCGGGCGAGCGCATTCGGGCGAAAACCGAGATCCAATGCCACTTGCTTGATACGGGCGCGCGTATTACTCGACACCCGCCCAGTTCCATTGAGCGCTTTCGATGCAGTCGCAGTGCTGACCCCCGCGGCCGCCGCCACATCGTAAATCGTAATTCGAGCATCGAGATTGGCTGCGGCCACGCTCATCGTCTCCATGGGAAACCGGTTTCTCAGACGCATATACCATAACAATCTTCATGAGAAAAGGGTTTCCCATGGTCATTTCTTAATGTTCAGAGCCGGGGCTGCAGAGCACTAATCTGGAAGCACCCCTCGGGGTAGTTCCTTTGGGCGAAACGGTTGGAGTGCTCGGATGCTCCACCCTTCCTGACTAAGCGGCCTCCCAAACCCGGTTCAAGATCTTTGCCGCGAGCGCCGTCTTGTCTTGAGGGAGGAAGCGGCCGTAATGCTGCTGCACCACGTCCGGTGTGTCCTGGATCGCGTAGCTCGCCTGCTCGTAGGATCCGGTCTGCTTGAGGATGTGCGTTGCCAGGATATCCCGAACGTTGTGCGGCCCATGTGGCAGTAGGCCCTTGATCGCACCGCGGCCGGTATAGGGATTATAGATGCCATAGCGCTGGATGATCGTCCGCCAGGCCTCATAAAACTTTGTCGAGTCGTAGGCCGCATCATAGCTCGTCGTCTTCACGGTTTTAACGAAGAATGTTCCGGGATCCTTGGCACCGCCGAGCAACACACCGCGATGCCGGTCGATATAGGCCTCCAGATATTTGTAGAGATCGAGCAGATCAGGGAGGATCAGCCGGAACGGCTTTTGCCCGAAGAAGGATGAACCGGAATTCTTGAAGGCAACGGACGGGATCAACACTTCCCAGCCGCGCTCCCGGTCGCTCCACCGCAGCTCTCCGCACTTCATGTCTTCCAACCGGCGCTCGGAGGTCGGAAAATGGCCACGCGGGCAAAGGCGAAGCTGGCGAAGGTTCTTCTGCCGAAGTCCCAGATGCAATCCGAGCCGAAGCATCAGGAATGAGCGGACAGCTTCTGCGGCCGGTCGCGGATAACGATCCTGGTCCGGCTTGCGCTTCAAGATCTCATCGGTGATCTTGCGATATTCCGCCAATGGACTGTTGGCTTCCAGGATCACCATGATCGGCTCAAACGGATCGCGGTGCACGCGCATCACCCGCTGCACCTCCTTGGATCGATTGGCAGCATGCCGATGGAACGCATCGCAGGCGCCGTGCCAATCGCGCGCAGCGAACTCGATCTCCTCTGGTGCGATGAGGCCTTCGATCGGCCTGACATTCTTCAGAAGCTCCGGGTGCTGCCGGATCCAGCCCACCTCTGCCCGAGTGAGGGCTTGCGCCACCATCAGCATGTCCTCTTCCCACTTGGTATAGAAGCCACGCCGCTGCTCGCGCCACTGCAGGTACCAATCCCAGACGCCCGGAAAGATCAGCAGGCCGAAGGTCAACTGACTGAGCGGCACGCCGCGCCCCTTGACGATGCCGATAGGCGAAGCAGCCAGCGCGCCGAACATCAGCCCAAGATGTTCGATCTTCTGCGATGCGGTTTCTTCGCCCCAGACACCGTTGCGCTGGAAGCCGATCGCTGTCAGCGTCGAGGTCTTGAAGCGGATCAGATCCGCCATCTCCATCGCCAGCCGCGGCGGCGCGTCGACAACGCCGGACAAAAGGTCTGGATCCTCGAACGTTTCTTCCGCAGCGCGATCGGCGCCGGCGGGTAGCGTGAGCGATCGCGGAGACAACGAGCCTCCGCCATAGGTGACGCCGGGAAAGCGGATGGCATACCGTTGTTTGCTGGCCGCTGCCTGGTAGCGGCGGTAGTCGGTCGAGCCGGAAATGATGACCCGCCGTACCCAGTCGAGGATCTCCTCGCGCTTCGAGAACGGCAGGCTGCCGAAATCTTCGGGCAGATGCCAGGCCAGTCTTCGTCGCTCGGCAGGGCTGATGTCGTCCAGGTCGGGGCCATGAAGAGACCGGGATTGGTGCGGCAGCTTCTCCCTGAAATATCCTTGTCGCAACTGGTAGCGCCGCTCGATGCGGGAGAGGATTTCGAAGCTGGCAATGGATCTTGGTGCGCGTTCGCCCTGGATCCAGGAGAGCAGCGTCTTGGCGTCAAAGTTCTCGCCGAGGGGAACGATCGCGCGATAGAGCTGCCACTAGCTGTCGCCGAACCGGCGCATATGATACACGAGCGCGTCCTGGAAGGTTGCCGGGTCGTCCGTCGCTTCAAACAGCGGTTCGGGGAATTCTCGGATCGGCTTTGGCTGTGGGCCTCTCTGCGCTGAAGCAGCTTGAACCGGAGCTCCCTCGCTGCCCCTTCGTCGAGGCTTGCGGGTGGACAATGTGGTCGATCCCCGCGCCCGGATATCAGTTTTGGCCGGTTTGATTTTCGGCTTTGATGGTCGTAGGTCCTCCAGGGCTGCCGGCGCGCCCAGCCATCGGATGATGGCGTCAAGGCCGGGACGGAGCTGCTTTTTTAGCTCCACTGTCAGCTCGTCATCGATCCCGCACGCATCCGCAATGGCCGTCCAGTTGATGCGGCCATTCAGCAAAGGCGGGGACTTGCGATAAATGACCAGGCTAATGAGGTAAGGCTTGATATTTTCCAAGACCCGTCGCGATGTGACCGGTGCGATGCGCACCTCACAGAATTCGGAGATTTTTCGTTGAAACTGACTTGAGGCAATATCTTGTTTTGGCATGCTAATATTCCCTCTCGGCCCCAATGCCGAGGGCGAGCCGAAATAGAAGCTCTCGTTTAACAAAGGATGTAACGCCCAGAATGAACAGGTAGGCAGGTAAGGGCTGTCGCAAGGGTCTAACGAAGCATCCGCATACATAGCCTGGCCTTCCGACGGAGCAGTACGCCATACTGGAAATATTGTGAGCTTGGTGCTACATAAAGTCCGTTTTTGTAGCGCGAAGGTCCCATATGCCTACCCCACATCAACCCTCAGCAGCAGTTCGGCGAGCTTTGCGAAAGCTTGGTACGGATATCCAGGACGCACGTCGCCGACGTAAGTTGCCGATGGCTGTGGTAGCAGAGCGAGCCTTTACGTCGCGCTCGACGCTGCAAAAAATCGAGGCGGGCGACACGAATGTCAGCATCGGCATCTACGCCGGGGTCCTTCAAGCCCTAGGCCTCCTCGACGGGCTGACCCAGGTTGCTGACATCAGCAACGACAGTGTTGGCCAGGCGCTTGCCAGCGCCGACTGCCAAAGTGCGTTCGCCTGAAGCCTGCGTCAGGATCATCTCGCGATGGCTGACTTCGAAGTTCATATCGACCTTGCTGGGAGATACCCGCAGAATTGGTCTTGCGAGGAGCAATCGCATCCGCGGCTCTGAGACCATACTGTTCGAGTATGACGATGCCTAGCTGAAGGATCCTGATCGCTTCTCGCTGGAACCTGCGCTTGCACTGACCCGGGGAGCCTTCGCTCCGCCGGCAGGGCTGGCGACGTTCGGGTCGATCGGTGACTCCGCTCCCGATACCTGGGGGCTGCGGCTGATGCAGCGCGCGGAGCGTCGCAGCGCAGAACGCGAGGTACGAGCCGTTCGCACACTCGCCGAAAGCGACTACCTGCTGGGTGTCGTCGACGAAACCCGTCTCGGCGCGCTGCGGTTCCGGTGGGTCGGGAGGAGGTCTTCCAAGCTCCCATTCAGACCGGTGTCCCGGCCGTTATCGAGCTTGGTCGGCTCCTGCAGATCACCGAGCGCATTCTGCGTGACGAGGAGACAGACGAAGACCTACAGCTCATCTTTGCCCCCGGCTCGTCATTGGGCGGCGCACGGCCGAAAGCCTCCGTCGTCGATCAGCATGGCCATCTTTCCATCGCCAAGTTTCCGAAGGAGACCGACGAATAAAGCATGGAGACCTGGGAGGAGATCGCATTTAGACTCGCTGACCAGGCCGGTATCGCGACTCCACAACACGACTTATCGAGGTGGCCGGCAAAGCCGTCATGTTGTCTCGACGCTTCGATCGTAGCGGCGCCATCTGAAATCAATCGCATGGCTACCGCCTTTGAGCATGACGACCTGAAGCGAGCGCTGGCACTGTAACGAAGGCAGTGGCCTGAATCTTTATTGGCTTATTTGAACGTATCCCGCGTTCATGAGCTTATTTCAAATATAAATGATCGTTTTCGATGTAACCATCGATAAGCAGTACCTATCGATAGTGAAACATTCCAAGCGCTGCAGGCGAGCACGAACGGTCGTTGGTAAACGTGTCACCGTCAACCTTATCGCCGAAGACTACGAGGCTCAATTATCCAGGCCGTCCAGGTGCGACGCCGTCGGAAAATGCGGAGTCAGGCAGAACCCACTGCCTTAGCTTGCTCCCTCTGTTCCAGCTTCTCCAGCAAGCCATGAAACATCTCAGCCGAGCTGTGGGGAAGCGCGAAGGCAGGAAGCCTTTGCAGCTGACGCGTGACCACAGGATCGCTGGCGTAGCGCCGGATCACGTTTGCCAACTCTTTTTGAGGTTCCTGTGTCATGGGCTCAGAACTGTCGGCGGGCAAACCTGTTCCGCTCTCTGGTGCGAATATCCGCCGTTCTCGCGCTGACCTACTCCGGTTCCGTCAGGAGCGCTCTCACCGCGGCGATCAGTTTCTTCTCGTTGTAAGGCTTGTCCAGGACGGCGTCGAAGACATCCGGGTTGGCACGACCGATGCTTCCCTGTGCTCCACTCACCAGGATGATCGGAATATGTGAGATCTCGCGATCCCTACGCATTGCCTGAGCCAGTTCAAGCCCTGTCATCAATGGCATCATGAAATCCGTGATCACCAGCGAGGGACGCTTTTCGCGCACGAGAGCGAGGGCCGCCTTGCCATGCGAGGCCGCGGCGACTTCGTAACCGGCATCTTCCAGCATGATGGCCAAGACGTCAGCGATCAGAAACTCATCCTCGGCAATTACGATCAATGGCATCTGTTGCTGCTCATGCTCTTTTAGCCAATCGAAATTCAATCTCGC
The DNA here is from genome assembly GCF_051400715.1 of Neorhizobium descurainiae. Taxonomy (NCBI): domain Bacteria; kingdom Pseudomonadati; phylum Pseudomonadota; class Alphaproteobacteria; order Hyphomicrobiales; family Rhizobiaceae; genus Neorhizobium; species Neorhizobium descurainiae. Next base: position 18,951 of record NZ_JBLFFK010000014.1, on the reverse strand, counting down.
GAGGGTGTCGCCACACCGGTTGCCGCGCCGGTCACAGCCTCAAGTGGTCTGGACACCGCTATTCCCCTCGATCCGAACTCGACCTCTCGAATGACCGGTTCATAGGCGCTGTCCCTGACTTTGAGGACCGATATGGTGCGCTTGTACCGCGAGTCGATCTCTACATGGCGCAGCATCACCAGATTATCCAGCAGGCTTGAAATCTCCGAGCCCGGGGCCGCCACAGTCGGGCCAAACAGGTCCCGCAGTTCCCAGGTCGCAACGGTGGTAACGCCGAGCCTGCGTATCTCGTTCATCAACGTTGCGAAAAATTCCACGAGCCGCGGCGGGTGCACGGCCGCGCGCTCGAAGCCGCCCAAGCCATCGATCACCAGGCGCTTGACGCCGCGCGCGCGGATCGCCTCCAGGAGACGATGCCCCAGCTTGTCGAGCAGGTTTTCGGTCATCGGGTTCCAGATCACCTCGAGGGCGCCGGATGCGATTGGAGTATCGAGATCGACGCCCAAGGCACGGGCTTTTGCCTGAAGGCGGGCAGGCGTCTCGTAGAAGCCGAAGTGGAGGGCGGGCTCTTGCCTGCTGGCTTGGCTTAAAAAGTTGAGGCCCATCGCTGTCTTTCCACAACCGGAAGGACCGAACATCAGCGTGACTGAGCTCCGAGGCAGGCCGTCACCCATCAAACGATCCAGCCCATCTGTGCCGCTTGAGAGGGGAGGGGGAGCGTCATGATCGTCCGGAGCAACCGTCGGGGCTACGATCGCTTCCATCCGCGGGTATGCGATCATGCCGGCCGATGTAATCTCGAACTGGTGATAGCCGCCGAGAGCGGCACTTCCTCTCGACTTCCTGACCTGCAGGCGCCGGACTGACCGCACACCAACGAGCTCGTCGTGAAGCTCGATGACGCCATCGACCATGGTGTGTTCGGGGCTGTCCTCCGCAATCCGGGTGCTGGTCAAGAACAGGACGGTGCATCCGACAAACGCCGCCTGGCTTTGGACTTCAGCGACAAAGGTCTTGACGTCGAGCTGCGTGTCAGCCCGATCGCGAGCGCTGAGAAGGCCATCAAAGACCAGCAGCGTTGCCCCTTGCCTGGCGATTTCCTGGCGGATCAGGCTCACGACAGCGGAAAGGCCTTCATCCCTGAGCGTCTGGAAGACGCTGACATAGGTGATAGAGGTTCCTAGATGCTCCTTGTCGAAGAATTCGAGTGTGCCGAGCGATTGAAACAGCCGGTCATGGGTTTCAGCGAGAAGAGTGACGTAAAGCACCTTGCCGCCTCGCGAAAGGTTGGCAAAGGCAACCTGGTTGGCGAAGATGGTCTTGCCCGCACCAGGGTGACCCTGGATGATGTAGGACGCGCCCTCGACAAGGCCGCCTCCAAGAATGGTGTCCAGGCCGGAAATGCCAGTCGATAGTCTTGGAAGTTCATTCATCGGAGTCGTCGTCCAGGATGTGGGGTTCGGCCGCACCGTAGGACCGTCAGGAGATTTTGCAACAGCCGCGCCACACAAAAGGCTTTATTTCCTGACGTGGGAAGCTAAGGTTCCCGGCGGGGCAGGGGGCCTTCCGTTCATTTTCACTCGATGACATCCTGGGATATGTAACGCCGATGGCGGGCAGAACTGATAGCGGCGATAGCGACGGAACCGACGGACGCTCCCAGGGGCCTGAAGCGGTCGTGGGAGCGGATAAGCCGGCACACGACGCAGGCGCCTTCCTGGCTGCCATCATCGAGTCCTCCGAGGACGCCATCGTAAGCAAGTCCCTTCAGGGGATCATCATCACCTGGAACAAAGGCGCCGAGCGGCTTTTCGGCTACAGCGCGGCCGAGGCTGTCGGAAAGCCGATTACCATTCTCATACCTGAGGACCGGCTCGACGAGGAGCCAGCGATCCTTGCGCGTATCCATGCCGGCGAACGCGTCGACCATTTCGAAACGATCAGGCGTCGGAAAGACGGCACCTTGCTCGACATTTCGCTGACGATCTCGCCTATCCGCAACAGCGACGGGAAGATTATCGGGGCCTCGAAGATCGCCCGTGACATTTCGGATCGGAAACGGGCGGCGGAACGTCAGGATCTCCTGCTGCGCGAGATGCATCATCGGGTCAAGAACCTGTTTGCCATCACCGGCAGCATCATCACGTTGGCGGCCCGCACGGCGCAGACGCCAGGCGAGCTCGCCTCGTCAATGAAAGACCGGCTTGTCGCGCTCTCGCATGCCCACGAGATGACACTGCCGAGCTTTACAGGAGACGAAGCATTTCAGGAGCGTTCCACGACTCTATTCCAGCTGCTGTCCAGCCTGCTTTCGCCGTACGATGAAGGGGAGGGGAAGCGGTGGCGCCTCCATGGCCAAGACGCACCGATCAGCGCCGAAAGGGTGACTAGCCTCGCATTGCTCTTTCATGAATACGCCACCAATGCCGTGAAATATGGATCGTTGTCGCTGGCGGAGGGACGATTGGACGTGACGCTTAATCCGCATGGCGAACAGTACGAAATCTCGTGGCAAGAGTCCGGCGGACCGCCTTCCAGCAAAGCGGCACCGAACGATGCGGGGTTCGGCACGAGGCTCGAACAAATGATCATCCGCACTCTCGACGCAGACGTTTCCAGAGATTGGCAGCCGGACGGCCTCCTGATTAAACTTTCAATGCCCCGCGCCGCTTTCGCGGCGCCGGTCCAGGCTCAGGCCAGTTGAGAGCGGGCATAGCAAACAGCAGGAAATCCGCAGCGACAATTTGACGCACTTCTAACACTTGCTGTCATGTAGAGTTAGAAAGGTGGAGGGAAGGCGGCAGCTCACTCCTCGCTCGCACTTAACGGCGTCTGTTTGATGCGTAAATCGAATGCTGCATCGCACAATATTGGCTTGCAACCTTGTGCGATGCGGCGCATAGTGCCTCATCAGAGCCGCTCACCTCCTCCCGGGCCGCTTTGTGCGACTGGCAGCACTCCTCCTCCCAAGTTGTCAGTCAGGATCGAAGCCCGGTGCACCTCCTCTCGCACCGGGCTTTTTATTTCCGCGCGAGAAACGAAGCGGCGGAAGAAGGGAGCATTGAAGCTCAACCCGGTTGATGCTCTGAGCGGAGATTCTATCAAATCTTTTACCGACTGTTGCAGCCGGTCACTCGACAAAAGGGTATGCCGATGATTGTCTGCTCTTGTGAAGCAGGGAAGATCGATGCCGTACGAGTGGAATGCAAGAAAGGCGCCCCGCGCGTACCTGACCAAGTTCGCCTGCGTCATCCTGGCGACTGCGGTCAGCGTTTGCCTCCCGGTCTACATCCTGATCGCGGCGATGAAGCCGTAGCGATCCCGACCAGGCCCAGGCTAGAGTCCCGCAGCCTTGGTCAGATTCACGCGGAAGCGATCCCGACGCCGCTGATACCTGCGGGTCATCTCCGCAGATGAATGCCCGAGCTGCTTCTGGACGTAGCGTTCATCGACTTCGGCAGAGGAGGCGAGACCCGCCCGCAATGAGTGGCCGGAGAATTTGAAGGCCCGCTCGATCTCGCTGAGATCGCCGCGAATGCCAGCGGCCGTCGCGGCCCGCTTCACCAGTCGCGCCACTTCCTTGTCGTTCAGCCGTTCCGGCCCAACCGCTTTCCCTTGTCCCGTGACGCGGCGAAAAAGAGGACCATGCGCAAGCTTGGCGAATTTGATCCATGTCTCGATGGCAATGACCGGGCAGGTGGCATCAGAGGAGCCACGACCAACCTCCACTTCGCGCCACCCTGTCTTACCGCGTAGGATGACCAGCATGCCCTTATCGAGGACTTCGATCCACCCGCGGCCGTCTTCCGTTTGATTGGCCTTGAGGTCGAGGCCGACGATTTCGGAACGGCGCAAACCGCCGGCATAGCCGATCAGCAGCATGGCCCGGTCGCGCAGGCCGCGCAGGGTGCCGCGGTCAAGCGTCTCGATCATGGCGACGATATCGTCAGCCATCACCCCCTCCTTCTGAACCGGCGGGCGAGCGTGGCTGTTGCGAATGCCAGCCATGACGGTGGCGATATGCCGGTCCTTGCGATCGAGGCTCAAACCGCGTTGCGCATAATTCCACGATATCGACGAGAGGCGGCGCTCGATCGTCGAGACAGAATTCGCTTTCATGCCCCGTTCGGCGGTGCCGGAAGCACAGGCGGTGATGTAGAGGCCGACGGTCTGCGGATGCGGGGGGAGGGGAGATAGCCCGGAGCGCCGGCACCAGGCGGAAAAATGCTTCCAGTCGGAGGCGTACGCGCGGCGGGTGTTGGCGGAGCTGGCCGCCTCGACATAGCCGCGGGCGCGATCGGTCAGATCCTGCAGATGATTCGGCAGGGCGGACGCCGGCTGCAGGGCAGGTAAGGGGGCTTCTTCTAGCGGCTCTTCCTCAAGAATAATATCAGGCTCCCCGGTCATGCCGCCTCGATATCCGTCTGTTTGAAGTCATTGCCTTTGAACAGCAGCGGCTCGCCCGTCAGGCTGGCAAGCGCATAGGAGAAGCAGTCGCCGTAGTTCAGGGAGACAGGATGGCGGCCCTTGCCGTAACGACGCCAGGCCCGGCGCGCCTGATCGGCATGCTCGGCGGTGACCGTAATGACCTCGACCTTCGCCTTGTGCAACCACAGATCAAGCTCTGCCCCCCCAACCTCACCGAAGCGGCTTTCGACCACCATGGCGGCCTCAACAAGCGTCGCGGCCGAAACGAGCCGAATGGGATCGTCGGCGATGCGTTCGCGATAATGCTGGGCATCCGGCTCGTTGAAGAAGATCGCGACGATCGCTGACGTATCAATCACCATCAGTTCGGGATACCATTTTCGTCATAGCCGATGATCTCTTCATCGCTGCGGTCATCAAGGACCGGCAGAACGCTCAGGCGCCGCTGCATCGCCTCCATGTCCTCAAGAAGGGCGGCCTTCTTGGCCTGCGAACCCATCCGCTTGAGCCGATCCTCGAGCGCGCGCCGCGTGGCTATGGTGATGGTTTCGCCGGTGCGTGCCGCTAGCGCGCGTGCGAGTTTCTCCGTCTCGGGATCCTTGATGCTGAGTGCCATTGCAGGTGTCCAGGTTCCTTGTTATATATATTCTGCCTCAGGTCGGCGTGGCGGCCGGAAATCTTGACGATCCCGCCGACGCACTCTCTCACGACGCTCACCCGGAAAAGTGGGTGCCGGTGCGACTGAAGACCGCGAAAACGCCATTTCTGATATAAAGCACAAAACGACCGATAAGGGAAGGTTATCGGACGTTTTTATTCCACGACAGGTGCGGCGCTTTCTGCCCTCACATATTGCCAAAAGCGCCGTAGCTGGCTAAGGTGACTTATGGCTTCTCGACCCCGAACCCTGCCCGATCCGCCTCCGTCTTTCCCGCCCATGCCGGACTGGGCGCGGGCGGCCGGTGCGCGCCAATCCACTGGAGACGCGGAGCTTTTCGCCGGTGCAGCCCTGGGAGCCATCCACCCGATCGCTCGCAGCGACCACCCCCTTGGCCAACTCTGGCGGCAGCGCCTGGCGCTGCAATCCGCCGAAGCCGTCGTCCGCCTGTTGGGCCGCACCGAGGACGCCGCGGCGCTGCGCGATCATCTCTACCTCACCCGACCGGGCGACGATCCGGGTCCCGCCGGCCGGCTGCTGCAGGCCTGGCGGGCACTGGCCAGGGGATCGTCGCTTGGGCCTGCAGCGCTCAACGGCGATTGGCCGGTGATCTTCACCGACCTCTTGTCAGTCACGATCGACGAACCGGCGCAGCAGGCGATCAATACCGCCCTGGCCGCGAGCGTCGGAACAAGGAACCCGATCGAGGCGGCGAGCGCGACGGCCGCGGCCAGCTTGGCGCTGCGTCCCGACAGCCGACCCCTGGCGCTGTGGCTCGCCGATGCGGTGCTGGCCCGACGTCTGAACTGGCCGGTTCCCGTGCCGCTGCTGGCCGCGCATCTGAAGCGGGACGACTTGCGGCTTGCGGCCGGTCCGCGTGCTGATCCGGTTGAGTGGCGGACCGCCTGTGCCTTGGCCTATGGGCGAGGGGCGACCGTGGCCTTTGATCTTTACGCCGATCTGGCGCGGCGTGCGACCCGGCTGCTGGCACTGGCGCCGCAATTACGCAGCAAGGACGCCGACGCCATGGTGGCGATCCTGATCAGTGAAGATGCTCAACCCGCCCAGACTGGCAGGACGGTGAGCGACCGCTCCAGCCGGCGGCTGTTCGAGCGCCTCGTGGCGCTCGGTGGCGTGCGCGAACTGACAGGCCGGTCGACCTTTCGACTGTACGGGCTTTAGGCGATGGGACGGCGGCCGCGTCCAAGAGAGGAATTTGACACGGAGCTTGCTGATCTGCCGCCGGAACTGCGCTGGCGCGAATGGATGGGCCGGGTAGAGGCGCTGATTTTCGCCTCTTCCGAGCCGGTTGCCCGCGAGACGCTGGCCGGGCTGGTTGGACGCGACTGCAGCATCGATCTGCTGATCGACGACATCCGTGGCGAACTGCGCGACCGGCCCTACGAGCTCGTCTCGGTCGCCGGCGGCTGGCAGCACCGGACGCGGCCGCGGTTCGCCGACGCGATCCGCAGCGTCACTGGAACGGAACAGCAGACGCGGGCCTTATCGCAGGCAGATCTGCTGGTGCTGGCGATCGTCGCCTATCATCAGCCGATCACCCGCGGCGAAATCTCGAAGATCATCGGCAAGGAGGTCAGCCGTGATACAATCGCGCATCTGCGTTCGTTGGGGCTCGTGGCGTCCGGTCCCCGCAGCCCGCAGCCGGGGGCGCCCTACACCCTGGTGACCACCAAAACATTCCTGTCGCAGTTCGGGATGGAGAGCCTGCGCGATCTGCCCGACATAGAGGCGCTCGAGGATGCGGGTCTGCTCAGCAAGGAGAAGCTGCTTACGCCCGACATTCCGATCGCGATGGGCGACGAACCTGACGATGACGAGAATGACGTCGAGATTGACGGCGGCGAGATCGATCCGCTGTCAGACGCGCCGGACTGAGGGCGCGGGGGAAGGACTTCCTTGGCTACAAAATTACTTGGTATTTGGATTGTCTCGAGAAAGCAGTTCGAATCTCTCTCGGCCCGCCAAACGCCGCCGACTGCACTCTATAGCTCGCTATTGCCGCCCGTCACCGCACGCCTAACACGCGGCATAGCGAACCGCCGATTCTACGCTACAGCCCTAAATATCTTGGCCCCACTGCAAACTGATTCAGCTCAATAAAGGCAGTTCACGACCCACGCCCCGGCGTTGCGGCGGTTGGCACTTCGCCCCGGAAGCGCTCCTTCTGGCAAGCTGCTTCACGCTTCTTCACGCGCGACACGTTTGAAAAGCTCGACCACGCTCCATGGTGCGGCATCGCCGAAAAACCGAGCAAGGTTCCGCGCGGACGCTTCGGCGATTTCGCCGCTGCGAGGAAACAGGTCGCGTTCATAATCCGCGAGCGCAGCGTCGATGTCGTCCGGATGGCGTAGGATCGCCTTGGCAAGCTCCGCGCCGTCATACATGGCCAGATTGGCCCCCTCGCCGGCGAAAGGGGACATAAGATGGGCCGCGTCGCCGACCAGGGTGAGTCCCGGTACCGGATTCCACCGATATCCGACTGGCAGCGCATAGATCGGGCGAAGCACCGGATCGATCTCGCTGTCCGTGATGAACGCCGTCAGGTGCGGCGCCCATCCCTCGAATTGACTCGCGACATGGGCCAGGCCTGCCCGCGCGTCGCCGAAGTCGATGGAGCGAATCCAGTCCTCCGGCTTGTTCAGCGCCACATAGCCGCGGACGGCCTTGTCAGAGTAGCGATGTACAATGATGCCCTTGCCCGGAGCGACCGCCATGAGCGTGCCGCTGCCGATCGCGTCGATGGACGCCTTGTGGCGTGCGTCATCATCGAGAAGCGCGATTTCGATAAAGCAGGTGCCGGCATAGACGGGCTTGATATCCGAAAGCAGTGGCCGGGCCTTCGACCAGGCACCGTCCGCCCCGACAAGGACATCGGTCGCGATCGTCGCGCCGTCGGCAAAGGTGACGGCGTGTCGGCCGCCTTCGGTCGCGATGGACGTGACCTTCCGGCCCCATCTGATCGTCCCGGCCGGAAGCGACCCGATCAGCAAATCCCGAAGCTCGCCCCTGTCCACTTCCGGGCGAGTGGAGGCGTGATCGCCGGGGTTGTCGAGCAGGATCGCGCCGTCCTTGTCGACGACGCGCTTGGCATCCTCGCCGGGGCGAACGAGGTTCAGAAATGCGTTGAACAGGCCAGCGTCCTTTATCGCCCGCTGGCCGCTATGCTCGTGGATGTCGAGCAGGCCTCCCTGCGCCCTCGCGCCGGCCGTCGCCTGGGCTTCATACACCGTCGCGGGGATGTCGTTCACATGCAGGACACGCGCCAACATGAGGCCGCCCAGCCAACAGCAGCTCTGGCCATTTGCGGCCCCGAAACCAGCCTGTCAGTTTTCCACCAATTTGAGCCATTCGCTCGTAGCTCTATTTAGGCAGCGACATTCGCTTTCCACACCGCTGGTGAAGTCAAGGTAGGGCTGAGACAGATCACCTTGCGGACGACTAAGGCAGTTGGTGCATGATCTCGAAAGCTGCCGTTCCACCGTTGCGGCGCATTGTTCAAGCCGAAGCTGATGCCTGCGAAGGTGGCCCCGTTCGGCTTCACCATCGCAGCAGCCTAGTCCGAAACCGCAATCCCAGGCCCACGCAAACTCTTTACATCGTCAGGCAGGCGCGCTGCCACGACTGCTCCGGCCAACGCTAACACAACCACGTTGAGCCAGAGATTTGAGAACTCCCCACGAGCGACGTGAAGGACAATAGCCGCGACTTGCAAGAGCACCATTCCTGACGCTGCTGCCGTTGTCAGCCAGGGCAGTATCCGCAGAGCCGCCGGCAGGACAATACCCATGGCACCCAGGAGCTCGGCCAGACCAATGAACGTTATCAAGGCAGGAGGAATATCTGCTGCCCAATGCCAACCCATGTCAGACAGCATGTCCGGGGTTTGGCTGAGTTTCATCCATCCCGCATAGGCGAAGAACACGGCAAGCAGCGCTTGGCCGCTCCACAACAATAAGCTTTTTCTCATGGCAATCTCCGTTGCGTCAGGCATCTGATGTCCGATATACGATAGTCTTAGCTATCACTTATATTTGGTAGTCCAAACTATCGTATGGAGTCAAGCGCGTGAAGGATTGGCCGAAGAACCATCCCAAAGCCAAGGCGATGGCCCGAAGACGCAGAGAGATTCTGGATGCAGCAAAGGCATGTTTCATTCAGACCGGATATGCCGGCACCAGCATGGATGCGATTGCGGAACGTGCCGGTATCTCGTTGATGACGCTTTATCGGCATGCCGAAAGCAAGGACGATCTGTTTGCGGCAACCATCAGCGATGCCTGCCGCGTCCGGGATGATAAGGAACGGGCGTATTTCGAGGGCCTGATCGGCCTCCCTTTCCGCGAATTACTGGTCACAAGCGCGACCCATATGCGCAAGAGGATCATGCAAAGCGATAACGTGGCGCTCATGCGCCTGGTTATCGCCGAGGCTTCTTCATTTCCTCACTTGCTGCCGCTGGCCTATGACAGCTTTATTGCCCATTTCGAGGGCTTGGCGTCCGAGATCATCGAGACCAAAGCGGCGGCGCCAACAGACAAGATCGCTGAAGCCGCACGCATCTATGTCGATTGTCTGTTGGGCGCGGACGTTCTGCGCCTCCTGCTTGGAGAGGATGGCCCGCCGGAACGAACCGACAATCTGAAAGTCGAACTCGCGGCGGACACGGTGCTGTCCATGGTGCAGTCGTGATCGCTTTGCATAGCTGCGCATGCGGATGAGCGCGCCTGTATACTCGGGGCCGATATGCTCCACATTCTGCTTGGGCAAGCCCACCCGCCGACGACGGTAGCCGCTGCAAGAAATGGCCGCCCGTATCATGATGAAAATGCTCGCCAGCGAGATGACGACTATGTGCCGATGCGGCGTACATCTAACCGCAAGTCTCCTTTTGTGCGGCCAAAACTAAAAGCGGCCCGTCTGCAATCCACCCCGACCCGGCCATTCAGAAAGGGGCAAAAAACCTGATGAACTGCGCCAATTGGCACTGGAGGTGGCACCGTGCGGCATTAGAGGGCTATAGCGTAGACGGAGTGCTCATCTTCGTCGGTCGTGGCCCGCCACCCGCCGATTCTACGCTGAGGCGCTACTCTGCTCATCTCCAGCAGCTAATTTCGGGAAAAGGCAATCGGGAACAGATTTCGGGAGAAACGCTTCGCTGTGGGCGTCGGTGCAGCCGGACCAGCCTCGGGTGTCCCGCTGAACGTTCGTTTGCGGGACGGCGTTGCCAAGCCGTTTTTGGCATGTGACCGGCTTATTCCAACAGTCTAACCACCAACTTGCCGGTGTTGTGTCCTTCGAACAGCCCGACGAAGGCGGTGGGTGCCTGATCCAACCCGTCCACGATCGTTTCGTGCGCACGGAGTTGGCCGGCGTCGAGCCAACCCCGCATCTGCCGCTCGAAATCCGGAAAGCTGTCGAGGTGATCGGCGTTCATAAAGCCTTGGAGACGGATGCGTTTGACGATCAAGGACATGAGCAAGGCGTGGACACCGCCTGCTCCCTCTGTGACGCCGTTGTAGCCCGACACCAGCCCGCATATGGGCACGCGCGCGTCGTTGTTGAGAAGCGGCCAGACGGCTTCGCGGACGGCGCCGCCGACATTCTCGAAGTAGATATCGATCCCATCGGGCGCGGCCTCGCGTAGCCGGCCGGCAAGGTCGGGCGCGCGATAATTCAGGCAGGCGTCGAAGCTCAGTTCCTCCACCACCTGACGGCATTTGTCGGCTCCGCCCGCGATGCCGACGACGCGGCAACCCAGGAGACGGCCAATCTGTCCGACCACGGAGCCTACAGCGCCCGCCGCCGCCGACACCACCAGCGTTTCACCGGCCTGTGGCCGCCCGATCGCCGTCAACCCCCACCAAGCCGTGAAGCCAGTCATGCCCAGGACGCCTAGCGCCTGCGACGGCTGCGCCATGTCGTTCGGAAGGCAGCGCAGACCGGTCCCATCCGATATCGCGAAGGTCTGCCAGCCAGCGTCGGGCGTGACCACCAAGTCACCTTCGGCGAAGCTGTCGAGGCGCGATCGCACCACCCGCGCTACCGTCCCGCCTCCCGGCGGCGCGTCCAGCGCATAGGGGCGCGCGTAGGACTCGTGGCTGTCGTTCATTCGGCCGCGCATGTAGGGATCGAGCGACAGGTAGAGGTTGCGCAGCAGCAGTTCGCCCTCGCTTGGCATCGGCACAGGGCAGTCCACGATGCGAAAGTCGCCGGGCACCGGCGCGCCCTGCGGTCTCCTGACGAGTTGTACCTGCCGGTTGACGGTTTTGGTCATGGATGGCCTCCGTGCGGGTGGGTTGATGCGCCGGCCCCAAGAGGCCGGCGCACTGCGGATCAACGGGCAAACTGTTGGCGCAGGAAGTCCAGCACGTCGGCGTCGGCCCGGCGGATGATGCTGAAGTGGTCCGCGCCGTCGTAGACCTTGTAGGTAAGCGGCGCACCGCCGGCCTTCAGTTTGTCTGCAAACTGCGTCTGAAGCGTCTCAAGAACAAACGGGTCGGCATTGCCTTGGACGATCAGGACGGGCTGGTGCAACGTGTAGCCCGGCGTCACTGCGGGATCGTTGGCGGCCAGGAAGGCGTGCATATGCGGCTGACTAGCCCAATCGGCATTCAACCCCTTGAAGGCTTTGCCTTTCGCCTTAACCGCCGCGTCGATCGTCCCGATCGCCCCAACCGAGCATAGCAAGCGGAAGCGCGGTAGCGTCGCGGCAAGGTCCGGACCCATGATCGACGCTTCATCGAAGGATGGTTGTGTGACCGTCAGGCCGGTCGCCATCAGTGCGCCTTGGAACTGCTGCATCATCAGGCCCTGATGCGCCGCCGCTTCGTTCGACGCCGCCATGCCATCCGCTCCGAAGCGCGCAGCGTGAGCTTCGATCGCGACGTAGGGCGCCGAGGCGACCGTGCCGACAAAGGTGAGGCCTGCTGCTTCGCCCGCAAGAGCCTCGGCACCCAGGACGCCGTGGCCGCCATCCGAATGGCCGACGGCCGCCCAGCGGTCTGACAAGCGCGGTTCCGCCGCGCGCGCCGCCACCACGCCTGCGATCAGCGAGCGCGCAAGGCTCGACAAGCTGTAATAGGGGTACGGGGTGGTCGCGTCGGGGCCAAGCCCTTCGAGGTCAGGCGCTACCACGGCATAGCCCGCGTCGATGAACCGGCCAATCTGCCAGGAATAATCGCTCTTGAACCCGTCGCGGGTCAGGCCGCCGTCGAGTTCGGGGGTCTGGCTCGGCGCACATGTCTTCTGTCCCGGCGTGGTCGTGCCGTGTTCCCAGGCGACGACCGGCCAGCCACCCGCCGGGGGCGCTCCCTTCGGCGTCAGCAGCAGCGTGGTGGCCGGCACTGGCTGTCCACCGACTCCGAGCATGGTGTGGTGCAGGAGTCGGATGTCAGCGTTGACGCCAAGGACCGCCGGCTGCGCCGTCGCCGACCGCAGCACGACCGGCGAAGGCCCGGCGTCGGCCGCAGCAACCGGCAAAAGGTTGGTGACGCCGAGCGCGAGGGCGAGGAAGGCAGTGGCGAGGGGCCGAGCCGTCCGTGAGAGGAAACGAGTCATGTTGCATCTTTCTCTTTTGGTTGGGGGATCAGACCTGCGCCATGCCGCCATCGACCGGCAACTCGGCCCCGGTAATGAAGCTCGCCTCTTCGCTGGCGAGGAACAGCGCGGCGGAGGCCACCTCGTCGGCCCGGCCCATGCGGCCGAGCGGGATCAGCGTCGTCAGCGTCTCGCGCACCTCGTCGGAGGCCGCCGCAAACATCGCGGTGTCGGTCGGACCAGGCGCCACGACGTTGACGCGGATGTTGCGGGGGCAAGCTCGTTGGCCCAGGTGCGCGCAAACGAGCGCACCGCCACCTTGGTCGCCCCGTAGACGCCGTAGCCCTTGGTGCCGATCTCATCGGCGATCGAGCCTACCAGAACCAAAGAGCCGCCGTCCGGCATGATCGCGGTCGCGGCCTTAGCGGCGAATAGGAGCGCGCGCACGTTGAGGCCGAAAGTGCGGTCGAAGTGAGCCTCGCTGACTCCATCCAGGGTTGCGAACTCGGAGATGCCGGCGCTGACGGCGAGCACGTCCACCCGTCCGGCGTCGCTGCGCACCGCCTCGAAGAAGGCGGCGAGCGCCGTCACGTTGGAAGCGTCGACGCGGCGCGTGCGCAACGTGCCGGCACCGTAGCCTACGTCGCCCTCTTCGGCGCGGCGGCTGGTCGCATAGACGGTGGCGCCCTCCGCTGCGAAGCGCTGCGCGATGGCGCCGCCGATGCCGTCATGGCCGCCGACGACGACCGCGATCTTTCCTGAAAGTCTGCTCATGTGTCCTCACTTCACTGGTGATGACATCTAGATATCATTCCTATATCTAAGCACAAGAACGCACCTAGTAGTGCGTAGATATAGAGGCGTATACCCATGACCACTGATGCACTCGAACTGCCGCTCGACGTGGCCGCGACGCGGCCCATCCTCGAACAGATCGCCAACAAGTGGACGGTGCTGATCCTCAGCGTCCTGTGCACGCAGCCGGCGCGGTTCAACGACCTCAAGCGCCGCCTCGACGGCATCACCCACAAGGCTTTGTCTGAGGCTTTGAAGCGTCTGGAGCGTAACGGTCTCATCAGCCGTAGAATACTCCCGACGCAGCCGGTCGGCGTCGAGTACACGATCACGGCTCTTGGCGCCTCGCTGCGCGAGCCCTTCGCTGCGCTCTACAACTGGTCACTTGCAAACGGAACAAAGCTGACAGAAGCGCAACTTGCCTATGATGGATTGAGAAGGCACTGAGGGTTCAAAGAAGAGGTCTAGCAACCAAGACGTATGCTCCTCCTTCCAAACTGTCCCAAAATACCATCGTTTCGAGAAAGCCCGTGATGCGGGATGGCGGCAGCTATAGCCACCTGTGTTCCCGAAACCTGCCGGACCGCTGTCCACCAGACCCGGCCATTCAGAAAATAGCCAAAACTGCTGATGAAGTGCGTCAGTTAGCACTGGAAGTCGCACGATGCGGCGTTAGAGGGCTATAGCGTAGACGGAGTGCTCATCTTCTTCGGGCGTGGCCCGCCGCCAGCCCCGCCAATTCTACGCTATGGCGCGATATTCTGCGCGATGGCTACGCAGACGCCGCCGATTGCCGCTTGGCTGGTGGCCAGATCGGAGCTGGTTCAAGCCGACTTCTGCTGCTCTAGGAGATAACGGCATGGGGGCTTGCCGAGCATCTTTCGGAACATGGTCACGAAACTGCTGGCGCTTTCATAGCCGAGATCAGACGCGACGGCTTGGACAGTCTGGCCGGCACTCAGGTGCCGAAGGGCGAGGATGACGTGCAATTGCCGGCGCCAGCGGCCGAAACTCATGCCGATCTCCGCCATCAACATGCGGCTCAAGCTGCGTTCGCTGAGCGCGATGCGGGAGGCCCATTCTGCGACCGTTGCGTGATCCGCCGGCGCGGCGACCAGCAACTCGGTGAGCTTCTTCAGGCGTGCATCAGCAGGGATCGGCAGGCGGAGGTCCTCGATTGGGGCCGCAGCCAGCTCATCGAAAAATAACGGAGGCGATGCGATCGTCCGGCCCGCCGATGTCGTAGCGCTCTGGGATGTCATTGGCCCGGATTAGCAGATGCCGCAACAGGTTCGAAACGGTGATCGTGCAGCATTTGTCCGGCAGGTTTGGAGCCGCGTTGGGCTCGATGAAGAGACAGCAACACTCGACCTCGCCCGAGCCGAAAGCGGCATGGGTCAGCCCGCCCGGAATCCAGACGGCGCATTGCGGCGGCACGATCCATACGCCTTCGTCAACCTCGCAGTTGATAATGCCACGGACCGTGTAGAGCAGTTGCGCATTCCGATGACAGTGCCGCCGCGATTGCTCCATGCTCTCGAGACTGCCGACGGCGTTGGCCGCGACGAGATCGCGAGGAACCCCATCGACGTATGAAGACCAGTCGCCCCGGACGTCCATATACATAATAGCCTCGAATTTCAGTGCGGCCGAACTGAAACATATATAGGCTGGATTACCCAATGACGCCATGCGCGACTTGATCTATCGTTGTCGGATGTTGGGTTCCATAAGGTGGCGAGTGAATAGGATTCCTCTTCAATGGGCGGCGGCTCGCGACGACCCTTTGACGATTATTCGGATGGGAGTGTTGAGGTGATCCATAGAGTAAAAGTCCGACTCGGTCGTGTCGGCCGTTTATGGCCGCCTGGGTTATCCCAGCCTTGCTTGCTCTGCTTGGAAGGCCCTCCGCCAAGAGAGGCATGCTGGCAAATTGGTGGAGTCCTCGTGGTTCTGAATACGCTCCGCGGCGTTTCCGATAGCACCTGAAACGGCCATCTCGTCTTCCTGGCATTGTTGGCCATCATGATTCCCGGATCATTCGCTGTCGCCATGTCCTGGCGGCACGTCCGGGCCACCTGATCTGCATCAATCACCGATGAGGACGCAATCTATGTCTATGGACAGTTCAAATTTTCCTTTCGTCTGGATGAACCTCGCACGAAGCTCCAATCATGATCCCGTCAAGGACTTCGAAGAGTTCGAGGCGAACCTGAAGCGGGGGGAGCCATTCGTCCTCCTCAGCAATTCTGTGCCGACCGAGGACCATGAGCACACACAGGAAGAAAAGAAACGCACCTCGTTGTGGATGAAAAAGCACAAGGCCGAGTTGCGCCAGCTCGTGCTGGCGATGATCCTGATCGAGCCGAGCGCCACCAAGCGCCTGGGGTTCAAAGCCTTCGGCATAGTCTTCGCGAAATTCTGGGGATATCCGCTGATGCTCGCCTCTTCCCGGAAGGAGGGCATGGAGATCGCTGAAAAGCTGCTGTCGGAACACGCACGATCCGCAGCTTGACAACGATGCCTGCAGTCTATCGCGGCCTTCAGCGTCGCCTCAGCATGATCATGGTGCACCCCGCTGTCTAGGGAAGAGGTGGGCATCATCTCGGTGACGACCGTTGCAGATACCCGCCCTTGAGGGTCGGATATAGAGCACCCAAATACCCGATCATGGTCGACTCCGGCGAAAACGGTTCGGACGGACCCATACTTTCAGGCGGTGTTAGAGGGCTATAGCGTAGACGTAGTGCTCATCATCGTCGGGCATGGCCCGCCACTTCGCCGCCGTTTACCCTCCATGGCCCCCTATTGCCGCCGATCACCGCACACCACCGTGCGGTATAGCGAACCGCCGTTTCCACGCGATTGTCCGATCCTTATGTGCCTGGAACGGCGGCGCGGGAGCTTTTGACCAAACCACGACGTTTACTCGTGTGGGGCCTGAACGTCCGGTGCTGACATGAGCAGCCGTCTATGCTTCGTGTAGCGGCCGGGCGGAAGCCGCCCCACTCTATGCCCTTCAAGCGATCGGCAGCGATCCCACAAACCGGCCTTTTGGTAGTGCGCCTATACAGCATTTGCGCTGGGGCGAGGTGATTTTGACGGCCTCGAGATACGCAACGCACATCAAGGCGAGTTGCCGAAGCACGGCGCTGATCTCGGAAGCGGAAAGATCGCGCTCGAACACGTTGCGGACCGTGCCGAAGATGGTGGCCAGCAGCGTCAGATTCACGGTCGGAAGATCGGCAAAATCGGCATCGGATGCGCTGCTCAACATCGCGGCGGTCGCCGCGTCGGTGCGACGAGCGAACGCTTCGATCAACTGCTCGTTATCCAGTTCGGCGACGGACCGGTACAGCGCGCGGGTCACCTCGGGGCGTTCGGCCTTGGCGCTCCAATAGGTTGTCACGAGCCCGTCGACCATCTGCTCGATCGAAGCCCCCTGTTGTGTCCGGCAATAGGCTTCCACCTTCTCGGCCAGAACATCCAGGTAGCGCTCGTTCACGGCGTAGAACAGCGCCTGCTTGTGAGGGAAATATTGGTAGATCGTGCCGACGGAAACACCCGCCCGCTCTGCCACTCGTGTCGTCGTGAGGCGGTGCGGGCCATCGGCCACCAGAACCTGAATCGTCGCCTCGAAGATGGCGTCCAACGTCACCGTCGCACGCGCCTGACGCGGCCTTTTCCGGGGAGTTAGGTGGGCCGGCGGGACCGAAGCCATAAGCGAATCCTCAAACTGAAGCATCGTTCATATCATAGGGCTTCAGAAGAACCCAGCATCGAAGGATCGATCATGCCCGACACCAATCGCATTGCGCTCGTCACGGGCGCCAACAAGGGGATCGGTCTGGAGATCGCCCGCCAACTCGCGCAGGCCGGCGTCATCGTCATCATCGGCGCCCGCGATCCGGCACGAGGCGAGGCGGCGGTCGCCGATCTCGCATCGCAGGGATTGAAGGCGCAGTCTGTCTCGATCGACCTGACCGACCACGCAACCATCTCGGCAGCTGCCGAGACGATCCGCGCGGAGCATGGCAAGCTCGACATCCTCGTCAACAACGCCGGTATCGTCGATGCCGCGGACGGACCGCCGACTACTGCGTCCGCCGAAGCCGCTCGTCGGATCATGGACACGAACTTCGTCGGCACCCTCGAGGTGACGCAGGCGATGCTCCCGCTATTGCGCAAGGCGCCGGCGGCAAGGATCGTCAACCTGTCCAGCTCGCTGGGGTCGCTGTCGGTGAACGGCGATCCGACGTCCCCTTATTATTCGGCGCGCCTGATCGGCTACAACGCCTCCAAGGCGGCGGTGAACATGCTGACGGTACAGCTCGCGCAGGAATTGCGCGACACGCCAATTGTCGTGAACTCAGTCAGCCCCGGCTACGTGAAGACCGACCTCACCGGACACAACGGTTTCATGACGCCGGAAGAAGGCGCGAAACTGCCGGTCCAGTACGCGCTGCTCGGCGAGAATGCCGTGTCAGGCCGGTTTGTCGAGCCGGGCGGCGAGACGCCTTGGTAGGCCCTCACGCCCCTGCGCTAAAATAGCGGAATTTTGGTCTGCCTGCCTTAAGCGGACCGAGCATTAGCTAGCGACTTGTGTATAGGGGTGGTAAAAAGAGGAGCCGGTTCGTGAACGACCCAATCTAACCAAAGCCCCGTTTTTCAGATCGTGTCGGGATGACGGCTTCGTCCCAGTTCCCGACGTTTGATCGAACAGTGGCGAAGGATGGACGAACGACAGATCCAAGAAGTGACTGCATGGTGGCAATTGGCGAGCGAAACGGAACTGCCCCGTCAAAGTCAAAAAATGGCCGCCGTTAGCCATCTATGCCGTCGAAAACCGCCGATTGCCGCATAATCACGGGGTAACTCATAATTATCAAACGGTTATGATGATCGCATAGTGCTCATCTTCATCGGGCGTGTCCGCCATCCCGCCGATTCTACGTCATGGTGCGATATTCCGCGCTATGGATATGCAAACACTGCCGATTGCCACATGGCCACGTACGCGGAAATCGAATATGGCGTACCGCGGGAAGACCCGTATCGGCTGCTTCCGACCCCTGCCAGTCATTCAAGTGCCGTCATTTGGTGTCGGGAAGCGGCCTTTCGTTCAGGCCCGACGAAGCTAGCCGTGAAGGGCGGCTCAAAGCAAAACGGCATCATCCGAATCTACTTCAATAGCCGTCGATGGTCCCCTATAGTGCTGGCCATGCCAATTGCTACCGATGGTTCCGTCCACGATCGCGACGAACGTCTCCTTGTTGATTTGCACTGAGAGCTGACCCGGGATTGGAGTGAACCCCTCGGGCTGGACCAGCGAGGCGCTTCAAACTAAGCCGCCTGCTGGGCGAGTTGGGTTTCAAATTCTGCTGGCGACATGTAGCCAAGGGCCGAGTGCAGCCGCTTGGCATTGTAGATCTCCTCAGAGTCCGTCCGAGAATTCATGAGCGGCGTGCGATCCGTCTGACGAGGGTCATGATGGATGCGGCATAAAGGAAGGC